>NZ_JBNAGD010000004.1:0-534105 GCF_049801015.1 Dinoroseobacter sp. S124A
CGCCCCCGTGCTCCGTGCCCGGGCGGTCGGTTCAGGATGTGCAGACGGGACAGGCGCGTGGCCCATGGGCACGAAAAAGCGCGCGTCCCGGAGGACGCGCGCCATGATCGGTCTGTCGCGTGGTTTACTTGGACGCGTACTGCTTGGGCAGACGGAATGTCCAGACCATGCCACCCTGGTTCAGGTAGTTGACCTTCTTGGCCACTTCACCACCCCAGAGCGGAACCGCGCCACCCCAGCCGGAGACCACGGAGACGAACTGCTCGCCGTCCTGCTCCCAGGTGACGGGCTGGCCGACAATGCCGGACCCGGTCTGGAAGGACCAGAGCGTCTCTCCGGTCTCGTCATCCAGCGCGATGAACTCGCCTTCCGGGGTGCCGAAGAACACCAGGCCGCCGGCCGTGGTCATCACACCGCCCCAGAGCGGCGCGTCGTTCTTGTAGTTCCACTTGATCTCGCCGGTATCCGGGTCGATCGCCTTCAGAGAGCCAATATGGTCCTCGAAGAGCGGCTTGATGGTGAAGCCGGAGCCGAGATAGGCCGCGCCCTTCTTGTAGGTGATCGGCTCGTTCCAGATATCCATGCCCCATTCGTTGGAGGGCACATAGAAGTTGCCGGTGTTCTGGCTGAAGGACATCGGCATCCAGTTCTTGCCGCCGAGGAAGCCCGGAACCGCGAAGACGGTTTCGCCCTTCTTGCCATCGGCTGCCGCCGCCGGATCGCCCGGACGGTTTTCTTCAACGAAGATCGGACGGCCCGTATCGTCGATGCCGGAGGCCCAGCTGATCTGCTCGACAAAGGGAACCGCCGAGACATAGCCGCCATCGGCCGCGTCGAGCACGTAGAAGAACCCGTTCCGGTCGGCGGTCGCCAGACGCTCGTTTCCGTCGCGGTCGTTATAGGCGACCACTTCGTTCACACCGTCGAAATCCCAGCCTTCGCGCGGCGTGGTCTGAAAGTGCCACTTGATCTCGCCGGTGGCGGGATCGATGCCCAGACGGGAAGCTGCATAGAGGTTGTCGCCGGTATTGCCCTCGGTGGGCTCGCCCGCGCCACGCAGGTGGCTGTTCCAGGGGGCCGGGTTGCCCGTGCCGAAGATCAGCGTGTCGGTGCGTGCGTCATAGGACCCGCCGAGCCAGGTCGCCCCGCCGCCGGTCTTCCACATGTCGCCGGGCCAGGTGGCGTTCAGCGTGCCGGTCATGGTCGACGGCTCGCCGTTCAGCTCGCCCATGTGGCCTTCGATGACCGGACGCTTCCAGACCAGATCGCCGGTCTCTGCATCGCGGGCCTCGACGGCACCGACGATCCCGAACTCACCACCGGAATTGCCGGTGATCACCAGGCCGTTCACGATGAGTGGGGCCGCGGTGTAGGAGTAGCCCGCCTTGTAATCGGCGATCTTCTTGCGCCAGACCACATCACCGGTCTTCAGGTCGAGTGCCACGATGCGCGCGTCGAGTGTGCCGAAGAAGAACTTGTCGCCATGGATCGCGCCACCGCGGTTGATCACGTCGCAACAGGGCAGGATGCCTTCGGGCAGACGGGCATCATACTGCCACAGTTCCTTGCCGGTCTTGACGTCGATCGCGTAGACCCGGCTGTAGGAGCCGGTGATATACATCACGCCATCATAGATCAGCGGCTGGGTTTCCTGACCGCGCTGCTTTTCGCCGCCGAGGCTGAAGGCCCAGGCCGGAACCAGGTTCTCGACATTCTCCTTGTTCAAGGTGTCGAGCGGAGAGTACCGCTGCAGGTCGCGCCCCATCCCATTCGTCAGGATGCGACTGGTATCTGCCTGATCGTTGGCCAGGTCTTGTTCCGTGACGCCTTCTGCATAGGCCGCGCTGGTGGCGACGACTGCAGCTGTCACGGCGGCGATAAACCGGTTCATGCGGTTTTCCTCCATGGTGTTGCTGTCCCTAAGACTCCCGTTTTGCGGGAGCTCCTCTGGCATATGTGTCCCTCAGAATCCGGCGGCGGACCTATTGCACAATAGTCGTAAGCTGACTCAAAGACTTGTATTTATGGCCAAATCCCCTTTATTTGCGCGGTTCACAGGGGCGTGAGCGCGGCACGAAAGTCGCAGATATCCGACCGCGCGGGCGACGTATTCTGGGCCCAAGGAGGAGAGTTCATGCCGTTCAAGACCCCAGTCCCGATCCTGTTGACGCGCATTTGCCGGGCCGTTCTGGCCTGTGCGGGGGCCTGTTGCCTCGGGGGGATCATGGCGACCTCGGCCTCGGCCGACGTCGCGACCCGCGCCGTTTACCTCGAAGCGCAGGATGGCACGCGGTTCGCAATAGCCGATCTGCAAATCGAGGACGGCGCCTATGACTTGTCCCTGCGGGACGCGCCCTTCTCGGACCACTTCCTGTCCATGCGCCCGTTCAAATGCCTTGCCGGGGCAGAGAAGCACTGGTGCTATGTCCCCTATCCCTACGAGAACGCCCGCAACATCAGTACCGAGTTCACGGATCTGGAATACGACCTGCTGTTTTTGTGGAAAGGGGCAGGCGAGTATGGGATCAACATGTGGAACGGCGTCTACTACAAACTGGAGGCCGAGGGCGACCGGCTGGTGGGCGTCATGCATGAGATGGATATGGATATCCTCTCGGCCCCGCCCGAAGATGGCGATCTGCGCCCGGTGCGCGCTGCCGATCTGGAACCCGCAGAGCCGGACAGCCATTGGCTGCCGCGGCTGGTCATTGAATAGGCGCGGAGGGCAGGGGCAAGCTTTGCGATCACCCCGGCCGCTTTTGATCCGGCGCGGTTACTCGTCCAGCGCCTTGTTCATCTCTACATCCGAGATGCTTTCGAGATAGGCGAGGATGAAATCCTGCACCGTGCGATCCGTGATCCCCACATGGCGCATCTTAGTGCCCGGCATGAAGCCCTGGTTGTCTTCCATCCAGGCGCGCAGGGCAGCCGGGGTCCAGACGATGCCCGAGGCCTCGAGCGCGATGGAATAGTCGTAATCCTCGACCATGCCCGCAGCGCGGCCCACAATGTTCTGCAGCGTGGGGCCATAGCTTTCATGGTCGGAATCAGGCGCGTGGCAGCGGCGGCATTCGGAGTTGTACAGGGTCTCGCCCGCGGTCACCTTCACCGCGTCAAAGGTTTCGGCCGTGGCGGTCGGAGCATACAGGCTCAGACCAAGGGCTGCGGCGATCAGAATTCGGGTCATGTCGTCCTCCATTGAGTGCCTGCACGCTAGGCCAAGCGGGCGCTCGGGGACTTGAGCTAGGTCAACAGAGGCGCCCGCTTGCATGACGCTTTAGTCGTATTTGACGCGGCTCGCCCATAGGTAGAATATGCGACCATTGGGAGGGTTTCATGACCTGTATGTCACGTATTTTGACCGGCGCTGCGGCGCTGGTGATCTCGACCGTTACCGCCTTCGCCGACACGCCGGTGCTGCGCGCGCAAGTGCTGAAATTCGGCACGGTGAACTGGGAACTCGACACGATCAAGCATCACGGGCTGGACACCGCGAACGGGTTCGACCTGCAGGTGACGGGCGTGGCCGGGGGCGCGGCGGCCAAGGTCGCCTTCCAGGGCGGGGCGACGGATGTGATCGTGTCCGACTGGCTCTGGGTCGCGCGGCAGCGGGCGGCGGGCAAGGATTACGTGTTCATCCCCTATTCCAAGGCCGTGGGCGGCGTCATGGTGCCCGAGGGCAGCCCGGCCCAATCCCTCGCGGATCTCAAGGGTGACAAGATCGGGATCGCGGGCGGGCCGCTCGACAAGAGCTGGCTGATCCTGCAGGCCTATGCCCAGCAGCAATACGGGTTCGACCTTGCCGCCGAGACCGAGCAGGTTTTTGGCGCGCCGCCGCTGATCTTCAAGACCGCCCTGCAGGGCGATCTCGGCGGGGCGATCAATTTCTGGCATTTCATGGCCAAGATGGGTGCCTCGGGAATGCGCCAGCTGGTCTCGGTGGGCGATGCCGCCGAGGCGCTGGGGCTGGACAGTGAAACGCCGCTTCTGGGCTACGTGGTCACGGGCGAGATGCTGTCGGAGCATCCCGAGCTTGTGGCGGGCCTGTCGGCGGCCTCGCGCAGCGCCAAGGACATGCTGGCCGGGAATGACGCGGAATGGGACCGTCTGCGCGGGCGCATGAATGCCAAGACCGACGCGCAATTCGAGGCGCTCAAGGCCGGGTTCCGGGCGGGCATCCCCGCCGAAGGGCCCGTGGATGAAGAGGCCGCGGCCCGCATGCTCGCCCTGATGGTCGAGCTGGGCGGAGAGGATCTGCTGGGGGCGGCGACGGAGCTGCCCGAGGGTGTCTTTGTCAAGCCGGGAAGCTGAGCTGGTCCGGCTGCCCGTGGCGCGCGAGACCCAGGACCCCACGGGCGCGCCTCCTGCGCCCGGGACGGGCAAGCCGCTTGTTGCGCTGACCCTTGCGGAGATGCGCTATGATGATGGCACGCTGGTGCTGGGCGGGTTCGACCTGACCCTGCGCGCGGGCGAGACGCTGGCCATCACCGGGCCCTCCGGGGTCGGGAAATCCACCCTGCTACGCATTCTGGCCGGGCTCGAGACCCGCTATACCGGCACGCTGCAGATGCCCGATCGGGTGGCCATGGTGTTTCAGGAGCCGACCCTGCTGCCCTGGCGCTCGGCCCGGGACAACATCCGGCTGGCCACAGGGCTCTCGAGCGCGGGCGCGCTGGACGCCCTGGCCGAGGTCGGTCTCGCCGATCACGCCAGCCAGTACCCGACCCAGATGTCCCTCGGCCAGCAGCGGCGTCTGTCCCTCGCTCGGGCCTTTGGCAGCGCGCCGGATGTGCTCCTGCTTGATGAGCCTTTCGTCTCACTCGATCCCGAGTTGGCGGAGGAGATGATGGTGCTCTTTGCGCGTCTCCGCGCCGCCCGGGGGCTGGCCACGGTGCTCGTCACCCATGTGGAGGCGGAGGCCAAGATGCTGGCCTCGCGGATCGTCACCTTGTCGGGGAGCCCGGCCCGCCTCGGCGAGGAGCGTCAGAACAAGGGCGCGTATTTCCAGTTATCCGCATCCGGGGTGACCTCGTCCAAGTCATAGCCCGCGCCCTGCAGGCGGCGCGCGGCCTCGACGCCTTCGGCAGCGGCGGCATCGACCATCTGTCGCCCCTTGATCGGGTCCTTCGCGATCCCGCGTCCGCGCAGCAGGTCGATCCCGTGGTTGAACTTGCCCACCGCATCCCCGGCCTCCGCCGCGCGGCGGTTCCATTCGGCGGCGGCATCGGGATTCTCATCGGCACCTAGGCCATTATCGTCGAGCTGGCTCATCCAGGTCATCGCGCCGGTATAGCCCGCCTCGGCACAGGTCTCGAAGATCTGCCGCGCAGTGGCGTGATCGCCCGATTTCGTCAGCATGTAGCCCGAGGCGCACATCACCATGCCGGTCTCGCCCCGGTTGGCCTTGTCGAGCATGGAGCCCCAGGTCATCTCCTCGGGGTTCAGCGTGCCGCCCGGATCGTCCTCCGCCTCGTCCGCGAAGACCGGCAGGGCGAGCGCGGCGAGCAGGGCCGCAAGGGGGGCGCGCCAGCTCATCCCTTGCGCTTGATCATGCCGCGCGCCGGGTCATAACCCCAGAGCGCCAAGGCCATGAAGGCCACGGTCGCCAGCAGGGTCCAGCCCAGGGCGGCGAGGTTCAGACTGCCATAGAGTGCGAAGCGGATGAGCTCGACCCCATGGGTGAAGGGATTCACCGCGCATATGTCATGGAGGAGTTCCGAGCTCTCGGCCATTTTCCACAAGGGGTAGAGCGCGGAAGAGAGAAAGAACATCGGGAAGATCACGAAGTTCATGACCCCGGCGAAATTCTCCAGCTGCTTGATGAAACTGGACAGGGCCAGCCCCAGCGCGCCGAGCATGAGCCCCGCGATCAACAGGGCCGGAAAGGCCAGCAGATAGCCATGCCAGGGCATGTAGATGCCGAAGGCCGCCGCGATGGCGAGAAAGGCATAGGCCTGCGCGATCGAGATCAGGGTGCCCCCGGTCAGCTTGCAAAACAGCAGCCACCAGCGCGGCAGGGGCGAGGTCAGCAGGAGCCGCATGGACCCCATCTCGCGGTCATAGACGAGGCTGAGCGAGGATTGCATGCCGTTGAAGAGCAGGATCATCCCGCAGAGCCCCGGGACGATATAGACCTCGTAGGTGATATAGGTCTGGTAGGGCGGGATGATCGACAGGCCAAGGGCCGCGCGGAAGCCAGCGGCGAAAACCAGGAGCCAGACCAGGGGCCGGACCAGGGCCGCGATGAAGCGCTCGCGCTGCTGGATGAAGCGAAAGGCCTCGCGGGAGATGATGGCGCGCAGGGCGATGAGATAGGCATTCATGGCGCGGGCTCGGCCTGCGGGACCGCCTCCGGCGGGAGTATTTGGGGAACAATGAGGGGGGCGGTCATGCCTCGGCTCCGGTCAGGGCGAGGAAGTGGTCGGTCAGGCTGGTCGTGCCGCGGATGCGGGCCGTGGGGCCGTCGGCGCGGATCTTGCCCCGGTGCAGGATCAGGAGCTGGTCCGTATCGCGGATCTCGTCGGTCAGGTGGGTCGCCCAGAGCACCGTCAGGTTGCGCGCCGCGCAGAGGTCGTGGACATGGGCGGTGATCGCCGCGCGCGAGGCGGCGTCGAGCCCCACGGTCGGCTCATCGAGCAGAAGGACCGACGGGTCATGGATCAGGGCGCGGGCGATCTCGGTCCGGCGGCGGTGCCCGCCATTGAGGTTGCGCACGGTCTCGCGCCGCCGCTCGGTCATGTCCAGAAGGTCCAGAGCGGCATCGATCCGCCGCGCAGCCTCGGCCCCGGCGAGCCCGTGCAGGGCCGCGAAATAGCTCAGGTTGCGGTCCACGGATAGCGACATGTCCAGCGTGGTCTGCTGGAACACCACGCCGATCTCGGCGAGCGCCGCACGCGGGGTCTCGCGCAGAGCGTGCCCGGCCACGGTGATCGCGCCCTCGGCACTGGTGAAGAGCCGTGTCAGCAGGCCGAACAGTGTGGATTTCCCCGCGCCATTCGGCCCAAGCAAAGCGCAGAACGCGCCCTGGGGGATGTCAAAGCTGACCTCCGCAAGGGCGCGTTTGGAGCCGTAGGAAAAGCTCAGATCGCGGACGCTGAGGCCCGTCACGCGGTGTTACTCAATGGTGATGTCAATGCGCTGGGTCTCTCCTGTGGAGCCTGGGATGCGCAGGAAGTAATTGCCTGGCTTGATTGCCACGAAGCCTATTTCCATTTCGCCTGCGTCGTCAAACTCGATGGAGTTCACGCCGAGGGGGCGGATCTCCAGATCATTGACCACGATCTCGTCGATCCAGATGGCGCGGAAGAATTCCGAGCCTTCGAGGGCCAGCTCGGCAGAACCGTCGCCTTCGATCTCGAACTCGTAGTAGGTGCCCGAGGTCAGCACCCAGGGCGCCTCGGAGAGCGGGACGCCGGAGCTGAGCGTGATGGGGGGCAGATCGGCCTTGTTGGCCGAAGACAGGATGCCGGCGCGGCCCCATTCGTCACGCGGTGCGCCATCAGCGGCGGCAAGCCCGGGCAGGGCGAGCGCAAGGGCGGTGGCGGCGAGGGTCAGGGTTTTCATGGGTTCGGTCCTTTGGTGGAGGTCGTGGTCGCAACAGGTATGGAGGGCAGGGTTATTCCGTGGGGCGCAGGGCCGCGCCCCAAGGGAAGCGGCCCACCTTGATGGATTTGATCGCTTCGCGCTTGGCCACATCGATCACGGTGACATCGCCGGAGACGCCATTGGTGGTGAAGAGCAGGGATTTGTCCGGTGAGAAATCCATGTGCCAGACCCGGCGGCCCACAAGGATGTAATCCTCGACCTCGTAGGTTTCGGCATTGACCACGGCCACATGATTCGACGGCCCCAGCGCCACGAAGGCATGGGTGTCGCCCTCGGTGAATTCAAAGCCCACGGGCTGTACCCGGTCGGGGTGAATGCCGTCCACCTCGAAGCTGATCTTGGCGATCTCTGTCTGGTCGGCCACGTTGAAGATCGAGATGGTGCCGCCGATCTCGGCGCTCACCCAGAGCTGTTCACCATCCTTGATGAACTCCGCATGGCGCGGGCGGCTGTCCACGAGGGTATTGGCAAAGAGCTCCTGGGTCTCGGTATCGATCCAATGGGCCATGTTGGTGGTCTCGGATGTGGTGATGGCGATCTTGCCATCGGGGGAGACGGCCATGCCCTCGGGCTCGATCCCCACATCGATCTGGGCGATCACGGTGCGGGTTTCGGTATCGACCACCGTGGTGATCGCGTCATCCTCGTTGGCGATATAGAGGTGCCGGTCATTGGGGTGCAGCACGAACTGCTCGGGATCCTCGCCCGAGGGCAGATCATGGAGGATCTCGCCCGTGACCGGGTCCATCACCTGCACCGTGTCGCTGTCGGAGGCGCAGATATAGACGCGGGAATAATCCTTGGAAAAGGTGATGCCGCGCGGGCGCTCGCCAGTCTCGAGTGTGCGGACAACCTCGAGCGTGGCGATGTCGATCACGCTGATCGTGTCATCCTTCTCGTTGGTCACCCAAATCTCGCCCGAGGCATGGGCGGTGGTGGAGGCGAGAAGGAAGGCGAGGGTGGTCAGGGTCGGTTTCATGGTCAGGCTCCGGCTCTGGTGGAGGGGGCAGAGGATGTCTTCGCCCCCCTGTATCTGGGTGTGTCGTGGCCTGGGTCGGCCTCAGTTGAAGGCGGTGCAGGCGCTCTCGGGGGCGTCGAGACCGAGCGTGTCGAGCTCGGTCCGCGGATGCAGGAACCCCTCAAGCGGGGCCTGCGCCACCAGCGCCCGGGGATGCACGATGGGGATCGGCTGGCGCAACTGCCCGTTCCACTGGCGGAAGGTCAGGGGGCGGCCCTTGAACCCGGCAAGCTCGAACGTGTCGCCGAGGATATAGGCGCGCAAGGTCGGCAGATCGGCGGCAGAGGTGCGCACCACCGCCTCGCCAAGGGACCGCATGGCGGCCCAGGCGGCGTAATCCACGGGGGCCATGTCGCGCTCGGCAGCCTCGGTGAAGCGCGATTGCAGCTGGGCCGCGCCCCATTGCTCGACAACCGGGGACCAGGTGCGGGGGCTGAGCCCCTCGGATCCCGCGACCGGGCGCGGCTCCCACGTGTTGTAAAGGATGTAGCGCCCGAAATCATTGACCTCGTCAGCGATCAACAGCGCGTCGTAATCGCCGAATTCCTGCGTGAAGAGCGGGACTTCCTGCGCGGCGTTGCGGCGCATATCCGCGTCAAAGGCCCAGGTCTTCTCCGCTTCGAGGTCCAGCCCGAATTTCGTCAGCGAGGTCCGCAGCGCCTCGGCATAGGCGACGTCCACAGGATAGGTGCCCGAGATCATCACCAGATCGGTCCAGCGCTTTTTGACCAGCAGTTGGGCCAGCGCATCCGTGCGCATCGCGTCCGATGGCATCGTATGCAGCAGGTTGCCCCGGCATTCGGCATCGCGCAAAGCCATGTCCCCGGAGGCGACGTTGAAGATCAGTGCCTCGGCCGCCTCGGGCATATCGGCGATCGCCAGAAGATCCTCGGGAGCCGCATCCACCAGCAGATAAGGGGTCTCGGCAAGGGCCGCCCGCGCCGCCGAGAGCAGGTCGTCATCTTCGGCCACCTCGGTCACAGTCAGCATGTATTTATGCCCGAGAAACCGCCCGGTGGTGGTGTTGTCCTCCAGCCCGAGCGCGGCGCCGGCCAGCCCGAGATCCTCGGGCACAGGGTCCAGATTGGACAATGTGGGCGGCGGCGGGATGTCCTGACGCAGGTAGTGCACAGACAGCTCCACGGCACTCGCGGCGGTTGTCAGAATAGCAGTCGCACAAACGCTCAAGGCGAGTTGGTGCATGTGATCCTCCCGTTTGGAACCACGGTAGGCGGAGCGTCACCGGGTGTAAAATGCGACCAATGTCCAAGGCGTTCGGGGCCTATTTCCCGCCTTTGAGGGGGGCTGGCTGCGACCTCTTAAACCAAAGTCCAATTCTGCGGGCGCATCCTGTCGACTACAACGGCCTCGACATGAGAACACTGATGCGGGAGCCGAGGACCATGGACCTGACCAAGACCGCCCACCTTGTGGGGATCGCCCTTTTCACTGCCACGATGGCCGTTGCCCACGGCGATGTCGCCCCGCAGCCGGTCGATACCGATGCGCTGCCCGAAGTGGGCGAGGAGTGGCTGATCGAGAATCCCTACCGGGAGCTTGACCCGGCGCTTTGGAAAGCCGCGATCGACATCGGATCGTCCGGCTACAACCAGAACTGTGCGCGCTGCCACGGGCTGGGCGCGGTGTCGGGCGGGCTGGCGCCGGATCTGCGCTATCTCGAGGCCGAGGAATATGGCGACGAGTGGTATGTCGAGCGGTTCCAGTACGGCTACACCCAGAACGGCATCACCAAGATGCCCGCTTTCGGGGAGCTGCTGGGCCAGAAAGCCGCCTGGGCGATCCGTCTCTATATCGAGACCCGTCCCGGCGAGGGCGCGCTCGACGATCATCAGGCGCGGCTGAAAGAGATCCGCGACGAGTTGATGAGCGGCAGCGTGGCGGATGAAGCGGCCATGAAGGCCGAACTCGAGGCGATTGCCGCTGAGGTCTATACCGAGAGCGGCGCACCCCTCGCCGACAGCATCGCCTGGCGCGCGGCGGCCCAGCTGGCCGGTTCACCCCAAAGCTACAAGACGGCGGCGGAAACCTTGACGGTGGGTCTGTCTGCTGCGCAATAATCAAGGCTCGTGATCTCCGGCGCGCGCAAAAGATCAAAAAAAGCGCGCCGGACCAACAGCATGGGAGGAAGAATGGTCCGCGTTTCCAACTGGATTTCGGCTGCCATCTTGTCAATGATCACCTTGAGCGCTCCGGCCCATGCGGACAGGTGCGCCGATTGGGTCCCACAGCCCAAGCCCCAGAATGCCAGCCGGGATATCGTCGGCCAGGATCTCGACACGATCCAGGAGCGTGGCTTCATCACCATCGCGGTCTATGACGACTTCCCGCCCTATTCCTGGAAAGACGGCGCGACCCCGCGCGGCATCGATGTGGAGATCGGCAAGCTGATCGCCGCGGATATCGGCGTCGATGCGCGGTTCAATTTCGTCACCGCGGGCGAGACCCTGGATGCGGATCTGCGCAACAATGTCTGGAAAGGGCCGATCGTCGGTGGGGCCGTGTCGAACATCATGATGCGGGTGCCCTATGACAGTGCCTATACCTGCCGCGTCGAGCAGGTCGTGTTCACCGGGCAGTATTACAAGGAAAGCATCGCCATCGCCTATGACGCGGCGAGCTATCCCGAGGAAAAGCCGGTTCCGGCCTATTTCCGTTTCGACACGGTCGCGGTCGAGAACGACTCGATTGCGGATTTCTACCTGTCGAGCCTCGCGGGCGGGCAGCTTTTGAACAATATCCGTCGCTTCCCCACCATGGAGGAGGCGATGGCCGCCCTCGCGGCGGGCGAGGTGAAGGCGGCCATGGGCCCCTTGGCCCAGCTCGAACATGGCCAGACCGAGTCCATCGGTGTGCATCAGCCGCCCTTGCCCGGCTTCTCCCGCGGGAGCTGGACCATCGGTCTGGGCGTGCATTTCGCCTATCGCCCGCTCGCCTATTGGGTGGATGATGCCATTCGCTATGCGCTCGATGACGGCCGGATCGAGACGATCTTTGCGGATTATGGATTGAATTTCAGCGCTCCGGAGCGCTGAGCCTACAACTTTGGTACGAGTAGTCGCATGCGAACGGCGTGTTAGGCTCCCGTAGAACGTGAAAGGACGACCCCGATGCACCTCACTGACTCGCGCGATATCGCTGCGGACCCGCAGACGGTCTGGACCTCGCTGCTCGATGCGGAGGTCCTCAAGGCCTGCGTGCCCGGCTGCCAAGAGATGCATGGCTCCCCCGAAGAAGGCTTCGAGGCCGTTGTCGTCCAGAAGGTCGGGCCGGTGAAGGCCACCTTCAAGGGCGCGGTAGAGCTGCAGGACATGGTCGCCCCCGAAAGCGTCAAGATCGTCGGCGAAGGCAAGGGCGGCGCGGCTGGTTTTGCCAAGGGCGGGGCCAGTGTCCGGCTCGAGCCGATCGAGACCGGCACACGCTTGCATTACGATGTGGAGGCCAAGGTCGGCGGCAAGCTCGCCCAGCTCGGCAGCCGGATCATCGACGGGTTTGCCAAGAAAATGGCGGATCAGTTCTTTGCCAAGTTCCAGGAAACCGTCGAGGGGCCCGCCCCCGAGGGTGAGGATCCGTCGCCCGAGGGTGGCGAAGGCGAAAAGAAGAAAGGGTGGCTCAAGAAGCTCGTCAGCTGAGCACTTGAACCGCTGTCAGACATCAGGATTCAGGGAGGATCTGTATGACATCTGTGACTATGACCGTGAACGGCAAGGCCCGCTCCGGTGACGTGGAGGGCCGCACGCTTCTGTCGTCGTTCCTGCGCGATGAGTTGAACCTCACGGGGACCCATGTGGGCTGCGACACCAGCCAGTGCGGGGCCTGCGTGGTTCATGTGAACGGCGAGGCGGTCAAGGCCTGCTCGATGCTGGCGGCCGAGGCCGATGGCGCCGAGGTCAAGACGATCGAGGGCATGGCCAATCCGGACGGCTCGCTCTCGGTGATCCAGGCAGCCTTCCAGGAACACCATGGTCTGCAATGCGGGTTCTGCACGCCGGGCATGGTGATGTCGGCGGCCGCACTGCTCAAGGACAACCCCAAGCCCTCCGAGGCCGAGATCCGCGAATATCTCGAAGGCAATATCTGCCGCTGCACCGGGTACCACAACATCGTCAAAGCGATCATGGCCGCCTCCGGTCAGGACGTCGCGCCGCCGATGGCTGCGGAATAAGGCCAGCACGCGATTGCTTGGGCGCGACCCCGCGCCCCGGATCCATAGACCAAGGTTTTTCCCAGGGAGGAATGCATGCCCAAAGACGGTGGCATTGGCGCCAGCTCAAAGCGCCGCGAAGACGTCCGGTTTCTGACCGGCCGTGGACGCTACACGGACGACATCAACCTGCACAACCAGACCTACGCTTATTTCCTGCGGTCGGAAGTGGCCCATGGCACGATCAACGGGATCGACACCTCTGCCGCTGAAGGCATGGACGGTGTGGTCAAGATCTTCACGGCCAAGGATTTCGAAGGCGTGGGCGGTGTGCCCTGCGGCTGGCAGGTCACCGACCTGCATGGCAACCCGATGAAAGAGCCCAAGCACCCGGTGCTGGCCGAAGGCAAGGTGCGCCATGTGGGCGATCCGATTGCCGTGGTCGTCGCCGAAAGCCTTGAAGAGGCCCGCGACGCCGCCGAGGCGATCGAGGTCGATATCGACGAGCTGCCGGCGGTCATGGACATGCCCTCGGCCATCGCCGAAGGCGCAACCAAGGTGCATGACGATCTCGATGACAACCTCTGCTACGAATGGGGCTTTGTTGAAGAGAACCGCGCTGCGGTCGATGAGGCGATCAAGAACGCCCATCACGTCACCACGCTTGAGCTGACCAACAACCGTCTGGTCGCCAACCCGATGGAGCCCCGCGTCGCCGTGGGGGATTTCAACCCCGGGACCGAGGACTACACCCTCTACACCACCTCCCAGAACCCCCATGTGATCCGTCTTCTGATGGGCGCCTTCGTGCTGGGCATCCCCGAGCACAAGCTGCGCGTGGTGGCCCCGGATGTGGGCGGCGGGTTCGGCTCCAAGATCTATCACTACGCCGAAGAGGCTTTCGTGACCTTCGCGTCGGCGCAGATCCGGCGCCCGGTGAAGTGGACCTCCTCGCGCTCCGAGGCTTTTGTGTCCGATGCCCATGGCCGCGATCACGTGACCAAGATCGAGCTGGCGCTGGACGAGAACAACAAGTTCACCGCCCTGCGCTGCGATACCTACGCCAATATGGGGGCGTATCTGTCGACCTTCGCGCCGTCCATCCCGACATGGCTGCACGGCACGCTGCTGGCAGGCAACTACACGACGCCGCTGATCTACACCAACGTCAAGGCCGTCTTCACGACCACGACGCCGGTGGATGCCTATCGCGGGGCCGGTCGCCCCGAGGCCACGTTCCAGCTGGAGCGTGTGGTGGACAAGGCCGCGCGGGAGCTGGGCGTCGACCCGGCCGAGCTGCGCCGGATCAACTTCATCAAGCCCGATCAGTTCCCCTATGACACGCCCGTGGCGGTCACCTATGACACCGGGAACTACCACGCGACCCTTGAAAAGGGGCTCGAGATGGCCGGCGTCGATACGTTCGAGGCGCGTCGCGAAGAGAGCGCCAAGAACGGCAAGCTGCGCGGTCTGGGCATCGCCCACTTCATCGAGGCTTGCGGGATCGCACCGTCGAACCTTGTGGGTCAGCTCGGCGCGCGCGCCGGTCTTTACGAGAGCGCGACGGTCCGGGTGAATGCCACCGGGTCCATCAGCGTGATGACCGGTTCGCACAGCCACGGGCAGGGGCATGAAACCGCCTTCCCGCAGGTCGTGGCCGAGATGCTCGGTATCGATGAGAACATGATCGAGATCGTCCATGGCGACACCGCCAACACGCCGATGGGCATGGGCACTTACGGCTCACGCTCCATCGCGGTGGGTGGCTCGGCCATGGTGCGGGCGACCGAGAAGATCATCAACAAGGCCAAGAAGATCGCGGCCCATCTGCTCGAGGCCGCCGAAGGCGATATCGAGCTGAAGGACGGCGCCTTCTCGGTTGCGGGCACGGATAAATCCGTGGCCTGGGGCGATGTGACCCTCGCGGCCTATGTGCCGCATAACTATCCGCTCGAGGATATCGAACCCGGATTGGAGGAGACGGCGTTCTACGATCCGTCGAACTTCACCTACCCGTCGGGCGCCTATATCTGCGAGGTCGAGGTGGATGCAGAGACCGGCAAGGTCGAAGTGCTCGGCTTCACGGCAGCGGATGATTTCGGCAACGTCATCAACCCGATGATCGTCGAGGGTCAGGTCCATGGCGGCGTGGCGCAGGGGATCGGGCAGGCACTGCTCGAGAACTGCTCCTACGACGATGACGGGCAGCTCCTGTCGGGGTCCTACATGGATTACACTATGCCCCGCGCGGATGATGTCCCGATGTTCGAGGTCGACCATTCCTGCGTCACGCCCTGCACCCATAACCCGCTCGGGGTGAAGGGCTGCGGCGAGGCCGGGGCCATCGGCTCCCCGCCGGCGGTGGTGAACGCGGTGATCGATGCCCTGCACCGGGCGGGCCACACCCATGTGACCCATATCGACATGCCGCTGACACCGAGCCGTGTCTGGGCCGCGATCCACGACAAGTAAGCGACGGGTTCCGCCTCCGGGCGGAGCTCCCACAACTGGGAGAAAGAAATGCACAATTTCGACTTTGTGAAACCAAGCACTGTCGCGGATGCTGTCTCGGCCCTGTCCGGAGAAGAGGCACAGGCCCTGGGCGGTGGACAGACCTTGCTGCCGACGATGAAACAGCGGCTCGCAGCGCCCGAGACCCTCGTCAGCCTGTCCGGCATCGACGAGATGAAGGGTGTGTGCAGCAATGATGCAGGCGAAATCTGCGTCGGCGGCGGCACGGTCCATGCGGTAGTCTCGAAGGAGACCGCGTCGAGCTATCCGGGCCTCTCGGCCCTGGCGGGCAAGATCGGCGATCCGGCGGTCCGCAATCGCGGCACCATCGGGGGCAGCCTGGCCAATAACGACCCGGCGGCCTGCTATCCGGCAGCCGCACTTGGCTCGGGTGCGACCATCGTCACCAATGCGCGCGAGATCGCGGCGGATGACTTTTTTCAGGGGATGTTCACCACAGCCCTGGAGGAAGGTGAGATCATCACCGAGGTCCGCTTCCCCGTGCCGGAAAAGGCCGCCTGGCAGAAGTTCGTCCAGCCCGCCTCGCGCTTCAGCCTTGTGGGCGTCTATGTGGCGAAGTTCGCCGATGGCGTCCGCGTTGCCGTGACCGGAGCGTCCGAGGAAGGTGTCTTCCGTTGGAGCGAAGCCGAAGCTGCCCTGAGCAGCAACTTCTCGGCGGATGCCCTCGCGGATCTGTCCGTTTCCGCGGATGGCATGATCAATGACCTCCATGGTACGGGGGCCTATCGCGCCCATTTGGTCAAGGTTCTGACAGGACGCGCTGTCGCCGCCGCCTGAGCCTGAGCGCAAGAGACTGTAAAGCCCCGTCCGGTCCCCCGGGCGGGGCTTTTGTGTTCTGGCCCTTGTGACATGGGGTCTGTCCCGCGCCTGAGGGCTAGCCCAGGCCACGGGTCTTTCCTATGACAATGGGCAAATATGATTCGCGCGGCGGTTCGGGGCCGCGCCATGTGCGGGGGACGATGATGGGGCAAGTGCGAGGATGGGCCGGCGCGGTATGCGCAGCGGCGCTCTGTGTGGGGCCGGGCGTGGCCTCCGGGTTCGAGCTGGACCCCGCCTGGGAGCGGCATGTGACGGTGTTCGGCGCGTCGATGACCGAGAACACCTCCTTCGAGATCCTGCGCTTCGAGGTGGATTGGGCCGACAGCTATCTGGTCGGTCTGGCCTTCGGTGCCGAGCGGCAGATCGGCGCGAGCCGGTTCAGCTGGGGGGTTGAGGGACAGATCGTGCGCCATTTCGGGCAGATGGACCATTGGGAGGTCAACCTGCCCGTGGTTCTGCGCTATACCCCGCCGAACCCCTGGATCGACAGTTTCGAGAGCTTTGCCTATGGTCTCGGGTTGTCCCACGCGACCGAAGTGCCCAGCGTCGAGGTTGAACGCACGGGCGAGTCCCAGCGGAACTTCTTCTATTGGAAGGCGGAGCTGGAGTTCAATTTGCCGAGCCCGGACACCGCGCTTTTATTGGGGATGCACCATCGTTCGGACGGTTATGGCGTGTTTGATGCCGATAGCGGCTCGACGGCGTTGTCGGTCGGTTTCAAGCGGAGCTTCTGAGCGGCGCCACGCCACTGGCGTGACGACCGCTCATGCCTGCCGGACACCACGCGCCCCTCAGGCCTGTGGCCTGCCATGGTGCTGGCCCCCCCTCTCCATTGGAGCGGGAGCCCCTGCAAGGCCGTCAGCCCTGGATAGTGATCCGGGCCAATTCCAGTTTCTAGGTGCGTGCGGAGCCGCGGCCTTGCCGCCTCTGTCTTGGCTTCGCGGGGTTGGGACCGGTCGGAGCATCGTCGCGATGCCCGACCTGCCGTCCTAGTCTCGCGGGCTCAGGCTGCCATATCGTCCCGGATCTTGTCGCCGATGATCTCGGCGGTGGCTGCCGAGAGGGTCCAGCCCAGATGCCCGTGACCGGTGTTGTAATAGACGCCCGGGCGTTTGCCCGCATCCACCAGCGGCACCATGTTCGGCATCATCGGGCGTAGCCCGGCCCAGGGCACCGCATGTTCGGTCTCCACATCCGGGAAGTTCCGCTCGACCCATTTGACCAGCGGGCGGACCCGGTCATCCCGGATATCCCAGTTATAGCCGTTGAACTCGGCCGTGCCCGCGATCCGAAAGCGTGTCTTGCCCAGACGGCTGGTCACGACCTTGGCCTCATCATCCAGAAGGCTGATCCAGGGGGCTGCGGCCTGGCTGGTGTCGTCATCAAGGCTGACGGTGATCGAGTAGCCCTTGACCGGGTAGACATTGACCCGGTCGCCCAGCATCTGGCCGAACTTGCGGCTCGACACGCCCGCGCAGACCACAATCCCGTCGAAGCGGTCCTCGGTCTGGGTGCCGTCATCGTCGGACCAATGCACGATATGACCGCCTTCGACCATCCGGATGCCGGTGACGTCGGCGCGGAAGTGGAAATTCACCCCCTTCTTGCGGCAGGCGTCTGACAGGCCCCGGCTGTAGCGATGGATGTCCCCGGTCATGTCCGACGCGGTGTAATAGCCGCCGTAATAGTCCCCGACGATCGCAGGCTCGAGTGCCTTGATCTCGGACGGCGAGACGGCTTCGCGCACCAGCCCGCCTTCTTCCAGAAGGGCGTTGACCGCAGTGGCGTGGTCATACTCGTATTTGGTGTTGTAGATATGGAGGATGCCGCGCTCTTCAGCGTCAAAGGTAAAGCCCTCGGCCTTGGCCGTCTCCTTGAGATGCTCGCGCGCGGCGATGGCCATCCGCACGGTGTCGATGGTGTTCTGCCGGTAGCCCGGGATGTTGGCCACGAACTCGGCCATCCAGGAATACTTGTGCCAGCTCGGCTTGGGGTTCACCAGCAGCGGCGCGCCCCGCTTGAACATCCATTTCATGCCCTTGAACACCGTGGACCAGCGGTTCCAGACCTCGGCATTGGAGGCAGACAGCTGCCCGCCATTGGCAAAGGACGTGTCCATGGCCGCGTAGCGGTTCTGGTCGAACACGGTCACCTCGAAGCCCCGGTTCATGAGCGCATAGGCGGTGGTGACACCGGTCACACCGGCTCCGATAACAGCGATTTTCTTCAACGGGATTCCCCCCAGACAGATCAAGACCCAGCGCGGATCCCCGCGCCACTCATCCCCTCTGTCCACGAACCTGAGAGCTACGCGGTCCCCCGAGGGCGGCCCGCTTTCTCCGTCGGTGGGACCGGATCAGACCGGCCCGCTTTCCAGATTGTCGGCTTTTGTGCAGTCCATTTGCCTGAGAGTTTCCGGGGGGTTGCTCCTTCGGCGCCAGCGCGAGGCTGATCTCTCCAACACAAAGCCATGTGCGACATGGGTCGATTAGGACGGCGCTTGATTCGGAGCAAGGGGAAGTTGCGCCTGCCGCCAAGGTTACGGATTTGTAAGACGGGCTGCAGCGCGCTGTGAGGCAGCTTGCCTAGATCGGAGGCACCACAAAAGCGGAGTGCCCCCATGCCCAGAAAAACCCTCTTGCGCGTTGCCGGCCTGATCGCCGTCCATATCGCCCTCGTGGCCCCCTTCGTGCCCCTGTCCAGCATCCTGCCCGCCGGGCTCGGGGCGTTGTCCATGACCGCCATGGCCGCAAGCCTTGTTCTGGCGGCGCGCTGGCGTCTGGTGGATCGGCTGACGGGGGGGCCGGACAAGTCCTATGGCGCCCATCGCTGGCTGGGGATCTGCGCGCTGGGCGGCGCGCTGGGCCATTGGGCCTTGGCGGATTTCTCGGGGCCCGGGCTCGTGCCGTTTCTCGCCGATGGGGCCGAAGGGGCGGGAACGATTGCGGCGACGGGGCTGATCGTCATGACGGCCGCCGCCATGGTGCGGGCGATCCCCTATCATCTGTGGAAAGCGAGCCACATGGTGATGGGGCCGATCTTCGTGCTGGGGGCGTTCCATACGCTCTTTGTGGCGAGCCCACTGTCGCTTGGCACGCTGCCCTGGGCGGTGATGGCGCTGGCTTCGGTGCTGGGCTGCCTGGCCTGGGCACAGACCCTGTGGCGCAAGGCCACGCCGTCCCGTCTGGTGCGGGTCGCGTCGGTTGCGCGTTTCGAAGGCGGGGTCGATGTGACCCTGAGGGCCGAGGCACCGCTGCCGCGATTTCGGCCGGGTCAATTCTCGACCTTGGCCTGGAACGAGGCGCGGGCCGAGGCGCATCCCTTCACCATCGCCGGCGGTACCGAGACCGAGCGGCGGTTTGTGATCCGGGCCGCGGGGGACTGGACCGACGCCTTCATGCGCGACGTGACCGAGGGAGATCAGCTGCGCCTCGGGCGCGGGGTGGGGCGCTTCCTGCCGCAAACCGGGCGCGCGCGGTCCGAGCAGGTCTGGGTTGCGGGCGGTGTGGGCATCACGCCCTTCCTCGCCGCGCTGGAAAAGATGGAGCCCGATCAGGGCCCGCGCGTGACCCTGCTCTACTACATCCGGTCCCGGGAGAGCGCGGGGGTGTTGTGTGATGTGGAACGTCGGGTCCTGCAATTGCCTCAGGTCCACCTGCATGTGATCTGTGATGCGGATGTCGCCGGGCTGAACCCGGACCGTCTCGCCGATATTCTGCGCAAGACCGGGGATGGGACGCAGGTCTATCTCTGCGGGCCAGAGGGGCTCAAGAACATGATCGTGGCCACATGGGCGGCCGTCGGGAAGTCCGGGCGGATCCATAGCGAGCGCTTCGATTTCCGCGGGGCCTATGGGCTGTCCGAGCTGATCTATCTCGGCAAGCCCATGGTCACTGCGGCGAGCGACCTGATCGCGCGACAACGCACGCGTCTCGCCGGATCCTGACAGGGCTGGGCATGTCCCGGGGCGGTGGAGGCTACGCGGCGCCCAATGCGCGGATATCCTCCAGATCCACATCGCGCCCGAGAAGCCGCTTATAGGCGATGAGCTGTGCTGCGGGCATGACCGCGACCTCGCAGCCCAGCACGCAACGGATCACTGACCGGTCGAACGCGATTACCTGCCGCACCCAGGTTCCAGTGGCGTGGTCCAGGATCCGGGTGCGCTCCGCCGCGCCGATCTCGATCTTCTGGCGGCCATGGAGAAGCTTGAGATAGCTCAGATCCCATGGCCCCTCGACCACCTTCTCGGGGCCCCATGTCACATGCGGCCGGATCGCAGCCAGAAATCCGGGCCAGCGCGGGTGGTCGAAGGGCATGTAGAGGTCGATGTCATGGAGCGGGCGCGTACCCCCATGGGCAATCGCCGCAAGGCCGCCCACGATCTGATAGGGCAGGGCGTGATGCTGCGCCGTCCCTGTGATCTATCGGAGTGCGGCGCTCTGCTCGTCCGGGCTGGGCATGGCCAAAACTCCTGCGCGGGGGGGCGTCGGGTCAGCCTCTTTCCCGCGCCGGGGCATGTCAATGCAGCCAGCCGGGCGCAAATGAAAACCGCCCCGCCAGAGCACTGGCAGGGCGGGGGTCTTCCTGTGACGGGCGCTGGGCCCGAGGGGCCGGGTCAGGCGGCGACGAGGCCCATGGACTCGAGCTTCAACAGCACCTGCTGGGCGCAGTAATCGACCTCGGTGCCTTCGGTGTCGAGCACCAGCTCGGCGGATGTGGGCGCCTCATAGGGGTCGGAGATCCCGGTGAATTCCTTGATCTTGCCTTCGCGCGCGAGCTTGTAGAGGCCCTTGCGGTCCCGGCGCTCGCATTCCTCGAGGCTGGTGGCCACGTGGACTTCGACGAAGGCGCCGTAAGCTTCGATCATCTCGCGCACGGCCCGGCGGGTCGCGGTATAGGGCGCGATGGGCGCACAGATCGCGATGCCGCCATTCTTGGTGATCTCGGAAGCCACATAGCCGATCCGGCGGATGTTGATGTCGCGATGCTCTTTCGAGAAGCCCAGCTCGGACGAGAGGTGTTTGCGCACCACGTCCCCGTCGAGCAGGGTGACCGGACGGCCGCCCATCTCCATCAGCTTGACCATCAGGGCGTTGGCCACGGTGGATTTGCCCGAACCCGACAGGCCGGTCAGGAAGACGGTGAAACCCTGCTGGGCGCGCGGCGGCTTGGTCTTGCGCAGCTCTGCGACCACTTCGGGGAAGGAGAACCATTCGGGGATCTCGAGCCCTTCGGCAAGACGACGGCGCAGCTCGGTGCCCGAGATGTTCAGGATGGTGACGTCATCCTTGTCCTTGATTTCGTCCATGGGCTCGTATTGGGCGCGTTCCTGCACCCAGACCATGTGTTTGAAATCGACCATCTCGATGCCCATTTCCTCCTGATGCTCGCGGAAGAGGTCCTGCGCATCATAGGGGCCGTAGAAGTCGTCACCGGCGGAGTTCTTGCCGGGGCCGGCGTGGTCACGCCCGACGATGAAGTGGGTGCAGCCGTGATTGGCGCGGATCAGACCGTGCCAGACGGCTTCACGCGGGCCCGCCATGCGCATGGCGAGGTTCAGCAGGCTCATGGACGTGGTGGAGGCCGGGTATTTGTCGAGCACCGCCTCGTAGCAGCGGACGCGGGTGAAGTGGTCCACATCGCCCGGCTTGGTCATCCCCACGATCGGGTGGATCAGCAGGTTGGCTTGGGATTCCTTGGCGGCGCGGAAGGTCAGTTCCTGGTGCGCGCGGTGCAGCGGGTTGCGGGTCTGGAAGGCGACAACCTTGCGCCAGCCGAGCTTGCGGAAATAGGCGCGCAGCTCGTTCGGCGTGTCGCGGCGGGCGCGGAAATCGTAGTGGATCGGCTGCTGGATGCCGGTGATGGCGCCGCCCAGATAGACCGGACCGGCCACATGGTGCAGGTAGTTCACCGCCGGGTGCGCCAGATCATCGGCCCCGAAGACCATCTCGGCTTCGCGGGTCTTGTTGGGGATGTACTTGTCAGACACCGACAGGATGGCGAGGATCACGCCTTCCTGGTCGCGCAGGGCGATGTCCTGGCCCTCTTCGATGCTGTCGGCAAAATCCTGGCTGATATCCAGGGTGATCGGCATGGGCCAGAGGGCGCCATCGGCCAGGCGCATGTTCTCGACCACGCCTTCGTAATCGGCTTTGCCCATGAAGCCCTTGAGCGGGTTGAACCCGCCATTCATCAGCAGCTCGAGGTCGCAGATCTGGCGCGGGGTCAGGTCCCAGGAGGGAAGCGATGCGGCCTCGACCTTGAGCTTCTGGGCGCTGTCGGCGGAGACATAAAGCTCCGGAATGGGGGCAAGGTTGTTTTGCATCAGAGTGCTCCTGACATTTTGGGGAATGGGGTAGGCGGCCGAACCGGTCAGTTCGGCATGAAGGGCGGCGTATTCCGAAAACTTACGCGCGAGGAAACGGTCGGTGAGGCGGGCCTTTTCGGCTGCGCCCCGGGCGGTGAGCCCATAGGCAAAGCGTTTGCGCCGGTCGCTGTCATTGCGGTCGCTGACCTCGATCAGCCCGGCCTCGGTGGCTGCGCGCAGCTGGGCGTTGAGCCGACCCAGCGAGACCCCGATGGCCGCGGCTATAGCGCGCTGGGATGCGTCCGGCGCCAGATCGAGCTGGCGCAGCAGACGAAAGCGCAGGTCTTCGTCATTGTCAGCCGAGATCGGGGCAGGGTGGAGGGACATGGGGCGGCGCGACTCAATGTTTGTTCACGCGTGAACGCTTCGCACGATTTTGCACGCGCAGCAAATCCCATAAATGTCGCAGAGTTTAAGTATCGGGATCTGGGTCCGTGTGGCCACACCTCTGTGACCCTTGGTCCAGGACCGCGCCCAAGGGCGCGGTGGGCTGGGCGCAAGGGCGCGCCCGAACAGGTTTGGCGGATCGCTTGCCGTCTCGCGGGTCCGCCCCGTGCGTGTCGCACGGGGCCACGGTGTTCGGTGGCGCGGATCAATAGATCCGCGTCTGGCGCGCCGCTCTACTCGGCGGCGACCGAGTCCGCGCCTTCCTGCGCGGCGAGGAAGCGCTCGGCCTCCAGGGCGGCCATGCACCCCATCCCGGCGCTGGTCACGGCCTGGCGATACTCGTGATCCGTCAGGTCCCCGGCCGCGAACACCCCCGGGATCGAAGTTTCCGTGCTGTCAGGCTTGGTGACCACATAGCCGCCCATATGGGTGTCGAGCTGATCGATCACCAGCTCGGACGCTGGCGCATGGCCGATCGCCACGAAGAACCCGGCGCAGGGCACGGTGCGGCTCTCGCCGCTGGTCGCATGCTTGATCACCACGCCCTCGACGCCGCGCGGGTTGTCGGCCCCGACGACTTCTTCGACCGTATGGTCCCAAATCACCTCGATCTTGGGATTCTTGAACAGCCGGTCCTGCAGGATCTTTTCGGCGCGCAGGCTGTCCCGGCGATGCACCAGCGTAACCTTCGAGGCGAAATTCGTCAGGAACAGGGCTTCTTCCACGGCGGTGTTGCCGCCACCGATCACCACGACCTCCTTGCCGCGATAGAAGAACCCGTCGCAGGTCGCGCAGGCCGAGACCCCGAAGCCCTTGAAATGCTCTTCCGACGGCAGCCCAAGCCACTTGGCCTGCGCCCCGGTTGCCAGGATCAGGGCGTCCGCCTTGAACACCGTGCCGCTATCGGCATAGGCGGTGAAAGGGCGCGCGGACAGATCAAGCCGGTTGATATGGTCCGAGACGATCTCGGTCCCCATGGCGCGGGCATGCTCTTCCATCCGCACCATCAGGTCGGGACCCATCACCATGCTGTCGCCGGGCCAGTTCTCGACCTCGGTGGTGATGGTCAGCTGACCGCCCGGCTGGATCCCCTGAACCAGCACGGGGTCCAGCATCGCGCGGCTGGCATAAACGGCGGCGGTATACCCGGCAGGTCCGGACCCGATGATGAGGACCTTCAGGTTGCGGATGTTCTCGGTCGACATGGGGCAGCTTCCTCGGCAAATGATCCATGGCATATAAAACCCCGACGCCGCGAGGGGAAGGGGGCCGATACAGACCGGACCGGACATAAATTTATTGCTCAACGGTGAAATATTATTGCGCAGCCAGAGCGTGTCACGTAAGAAACCCCTATGGGAAGGGGCTGCTATGCATGCATCTAAATTAGATCCGATTGATCGCAAGATCCTGGCGGAGCTTCAGGCCGATGGTCGCATGACCAATGTGGAGCTGGCCAAGCGGGTCGGCATCTCGGCACCACCCTGTCTGCGCAGGGTCCGCGCGCTGGAGGATGCGGGCTTTATCCGTGGCTACCATGCGGATGTGGACAGTCGCGCGCTGGGCTTTGAAGTGCAGGTCTTTGCCATGGTCGGGCTGAACAGCCAGGCCGAATCGGATCTGAGCGCCTTCGAGGCGCGCTGCCGCGAATGGCCGCTGGTCCGGGAATGCCACATGCTCAATGGCGAGATCGATTTCATCCTGAAATGCGTGGCGCCGGACCTGTCCTCGTTCCAGAGCTTCCTCACCGGGCAACTCACCGCTGCCGAGAACGTGGCAAGCGTCAAAACCTCGCTGGTGATCCGCGGGGCGAAGGACGAGCCGGGTGTCCCCTTCGATGTCATGGAAGAGCGTCTGAGCCGCACCGCCTGAGCGGACGCCGCAGCGCCCGCCCGACGTCTTTAATTCCCGAGCCGCGCCTTGCGGAAAGGCGACGAGGTCACGAACCGCTCTCCCGGTGCGGCCGTGAGCCCACCCGGCATCAGCTTGGAAAATGCCGTCGTCACCAGCCCGCTTTGCCGCGAGAGAAAAGCGTCAGTGTCCAGTGTCCGCACGGGCAGGCCGTTGGCCGAGACCCAGCCCGGCGTCTCGCAGGCGATCTGGAACAGGCGCACCGGGGTCGGCGGCACGAGCGCCGTGATCATGTCATCATTCGGATAGCTGTCCAGTGGGCGCGAGCTCTCGGTGAAGGGGTCGAGCAGGATCTCGGCCCCGGCCCCCAGGATCACATCGCTGAGCGGGCGGGCAAAGCCGAACCGCTCGGGCTGCACCCGGCGCAGCCAGGGCGCGTCCAGGGCATCCGGGCGCAGGGTCACCTCGCCAATCCATGTGATGGTCATCGGGTTGCCATCGGCCCCTGTCACCTCGTCCTCAAGCGCAAGATCCTCGATAGAGACTGTGCCATCTGGCACGCGGATCTGTGCGCCCTGGGCAAAGATCCCGAAGGCCGGCAGAAGGCGCAGGGTGATCTCGGCATTGCGTGCGCAGAGGCTCCGCTCCCCCATATGGATGCAGCGGCTGGAAAACTTTGCCAGAATTGGCAATTGGGTGGTCGACGACGTTGGCGTGTCCGACCCAACATGGGCGGACGGAAAACGAACAGGAGCCATACTCGTTACTCTCGGGTTGCTGTACGGCCCCCACCGCTATCAGCCCCTCGACGCTCGTTCGTTTGAGTAAAATTGTCAAAGAATTTAAGTCGTAAACCTTAACATCCCGCCCGCATCGGGGCGGGAGCCAGGGTCATCCGACCCGGCGCACAAGCTCCTCAACCGGCTCGTTGGGCATCGCACGCAGGGACGCCGGGCGGCGGGTGCCGCGGGCATAGGGCATAGGCGGGATTTCGTCCTCCGTGGCGCGGATCATCGCGGTCAGCCAGCGTGGTGTCTTGGTCATCATGGGTGTCCCTCCGGACTTGTCACTCGTTTCCCAGCCAATACCCCGCATTGCGGCTGATTGTTCACACGGTCGCCGGGGAATGAGGCGCTTTCTAGGCCGATTTCAGACATTTTGAGTCAAATTGTTCGGATGGGGCCGTGCAGATTCTCGGCGGAAACACCTGATTTTTCGAGGGAAATCGCGAAAACCGCGGCGGATTTGCAACGCTGCGCCCGGCGGATGGGGCAGAAATGTGGCGGCAATGTGGTCTAGAGCCGGATGGTCGCGATCAGGCGGCCGTAATCGGCTTCGGACTGGTGCACGCTACGCCGATAGGAAAAGAACCGGCCCGGATCCGAATAGGTGCAATGACCGGTCCATTCCGCGTGGGCGATTCCGGCGGCCCGCAGGCGGGTCAGCCCGTAGGAGATCAGGTCGAACTGATACTTGTTGCCGAAGCCATTGATAAAGAAGCGGCCATTCTCCGGGTCGTCCTCCAGAAACCGTTCCAGAAATTCCGGGCCGACCTCATAGGCGGTCTGCGAGATCGAGGGGCCGATCACGGCAGCAATCCTGTCGCGCGTTGCCCCGGCCACCACCATCTCGTCAATCGTCGCCTCGAGCACCCCGTCCAGTGCCCCGCGCCAGCCTGCATGGGCGGCGGCAATCACACCGGCCTCGGCATCGGCAAAGAGGACCGGCTGGCAATCGGCGGTCAGGATCCCGAGGGCAAGCCCCGGCACCGTCGTGACCATGGCATCGGCCTTGGGTTTGGCCCCGTCGCCCATGGGCCCGTCCAGACGGACCACATCCGGGGAATGGACCTGATGCACCGTGGCGAGTTGCGGCAGGGCCACCTCCATCGCCGCGGCGACGCGGGCGCGGTTCATCTCCACCGCCTCGGACTGGTCCGACGAGCCCGGTCCGCAATTGAGCCCTTCGAACACCCCGGACGAGGCTCCGCCCTTGCGGGTGAAGAAGCCGTGGGTCACCGACAGGGCCGGCGAGGTCAGGATGTCGAGCGTCATGGATCGGCTCCGGTCGAGAGATCAGGGGCGCATCCCGGCGAGGGGCGGCGCGTCCTTGGGACTCACGCCGAGCACTTTGAACAGGGTTCCCATTTCATCCGGGTGGGTCAAGCGCCGATGTGCGGCGATGTGGCTGTCCAGAGCCGCACCGCTCAGGCGCGTGGCCAAAGCCTGTGCCCGTGCCGTGATGCCGAGCTGTTCGAGAAAGACCCCCTGTGGTGTCAGGGGGGCGGGATGCGCACCCGCCTCGGCGGCGGCCTGTGCCAGCGGCTCGAAATCCACATGGGCAGTCAGGTCCGCCTCACCCGGATGGGCGAGCACCGGGTCAGGCGCATGCGCGCGCACTGCCTGCAATGTGTCGCCCAGACTGTGCCAGCCGCCGTAATCGATGAGGTAGGCTGCACCGCCATGGGTGGCGATGCGCCGGGCTATCTCGGTCATGATCGGGCGCGCCGGGGCGCAGGTCTCAACGAGATCGCCCGGGGTCGTGTCGCCACGCCGATGATCCAGCTCGGGGCGCGGGTCCGACGGGCCAAGCCCGAGGGACAGCGCGCCGTCGCTCACCCCGACCATGCGTTCGGCCCAGCCCTCCTCCGTGCGCTGGAACTGGCGGATCGGGAGCGCATCGAAGAACTCGTTTCCCACCAAAAACAGTGGCGCTTCGGGCAGGTCGGCCACCGTGTCATGCCACTGGGCACCGGGCACGGCCTCGGCCTGCACGCGGCGCAGGGCCGGGCTGGCCTCCACCAGATGCGGGTGCAGACGCGGGCCACCGGGGATCTGACCAAAGACCCGCAGGATATCGGCCATCAGCGTGCCCCGCCCCGGACCGATCTCGGCAAGGCAGGCCTCGGCGGGGGCTCCCTGATCCATCCAGGCCTGTGCGAGGGCAAGGCCCAGCATCTCGCCGAACATCTGGCTGATCTCCGGGGCCGTGGTGAAATCGCCCTCCCGCCCGAACGGGGGCCGGGTGGTGTAATAACCATGCGCGGGATGGAGCAGGCACTCCGCCATGTACTCGGCCACGGTAATCGGGCCGGTCGCCGCGATCCGCGCGATCAGAAGCTCGGCCAGGGGCGTCATGCAGGGGCCGCCGGGCGCAGGTGCGCGCGCGCAATCAGCGCAATCCCCAGCGCGATCATCGGCAGGCTGAGGATCTGTCCCATGGTCAGCCCCCACTCGCCCAGTTGCAGGGCATAGCCCACCGGGTTGCCTGCGCTGACAAACTGCGCGTCGGGCTGGCGCACCAGCTCGACTATGAACCGGGCCGCGCCATAGCCAGCAAGGAATGTGCCAAAGATCGTGCCGGTGCGGGCCAGCGCCCCGCGCCGCAGCAGAACCCAGAGGACGAGCCCCAGCAGCAGCCCTTCGAGCCCGGCCTCGTAAAGCTGGGACGGGTGGCGGGCGCAGAGCTCGCCCACGGGCTGGCCGCAATCCTGGGCACTCAGCCCGGGAAAGATCACGCCCCAGGGCGCGTCGGTCGGGCGGCCCCAGAGCTCGGCATTCACGAAATTCGACATCCGCCCGAGGAACAGCCCCGGGGGCGTGGCCAGCGCCAGCGCGTCCGCCGTGCGCAGGGGCGGCACCCCTTCGCGCCAGCAAAACAGCGCGACGGCCAGAACCACCCCGACCAGACCGCCATGGAAGGCCATGCCGCCCTGCCAAACCATCAGGATCTCGACCGGGTTTCGCAGGTAGTAATCGGGCTGATAGAACAGGACAAAGCCGAGCCGCCCCCCAAGGATCACCCCCAGCACCACCCAGGTCAGCAATGCCTCGACCTGGGGCGGGGTCATGGGGGCGGGCTTGGCACCCCACAGGGCGGGCCGCTGCACAAGCCGCGTGACGATCCACCATCCCAGCCCGAGCCCCACGATATAGGCCAGTGCATACCAGCGCAGGGCAAAGGTGAAGGTCCCGATCTCGATGCTGAAGAGTTCAGGCGACAGGGGCGGGAAGGGAATGGCGAAGGGCATGGCGGGCTCCGGCGTCTGGGGCGATCTGTCCGGGCTGACCGCGCGGATGTCAACCTTGAGCTTTGGCAGGGGCGGGGCCATATACATCCCAACACGGTAGATCACGGAGCGCCCCATGCAGACGCGAAACAAACTGTTCGACGATATCGGCCAACTGATGACCAACGCCATGGGCGTGGCCCAGGGCGCCAAGGACGAGGCCGAAACCGCGATGAAGGGCGTGATGGACCGCTGGCTCGCGGATCGCGACTTTGTCACCCGCGAGGAATTCGACGCGGTGCGCACCATGGCCCAGAAGGCCCGCGAGGAGAACGAAGCGCTCAAGGCCCGGATCGAGGCGCTTGAAGCCAAGGGCTGAGGCCTGAACGACCGCTCGGGCCGGGAGATCTCCGGCCTGCGCGCCCGCTGCCTGAAATTTGGGCATTAACCTCTGAGTCGCTCAGATGGGTCCAATTCAGGGGCTGAGGCTGCAAAATCAGGGGGCTGCGCGGGTGCCTTTGGCGCGGCAGGCCCCGGGTTTCTTAAGACTTTCCCGAATTCTGTGGATAACTCCGGCGCAAACCGCCGCGCGACGCCGCGCTGTGAAAATACGTCTTTACAGGACGCCCCAAAGCCGGACACCATATCTTGTAAGACGCGGGCCGCCGCGGTCCGGGTCTTGTAATGACACCCAGCCTATAGTGGGGGTTCCCCTCGCGACCGGCAAACAAACGGGGCCGCGCATGTCACTCATCGAGCAGCATTACGAAACCGACGATCTGCATCCGATCGACATTGTCGAGACGATTGCCGAGCATAATGACTGGGATTTCGACCGGATCGCCGAGGATCAGATCGCCATGGCCGTCGAGGGCCAGTGGCGGACCTATTCGGCGACCCTGGCCTGGTCGGCCTATGACGAGACGCTGCGGCTGGTGATGACCTTTGACATGGAACCGCCCGAGCACCGGGTGGCCGCGCTCCATGAAGTGTTGAACGCCGTGAATGACCAATGCTGGACCGGCGCCTTCACCCATTGGGCCAAGCAGCAGCTCATGGTCTATCGCTACGGCCTCGTGTTGAGCGGCGGCGCGATTGCGGGGCCGGAACAGATCGACCGGATGATGACCACGGCCTTCCTGAACTGCGAGCGGTTCTACCCGGCGTTTCAGTTGGCGACATGGGGCGAGCAGGACCCGCAGGCGGCGATCGACGTGGCCATTGCAGAGGCGTACGGGCGCGCCTAACCTGCCCCCGTTGGACGCGGGGAGAACACATGAGTTTGGACGATGTAGGCCGCCGGGGGTTGTTCCTTCTGGGATGCGGAAAGATGGGCTCGGCCATGTTGCAGGGCTGGCTGGCGCAGGGGATCGCCCCGGCATCGGTCTGGGTGATGGACCCCAAGCCGTCGGACTGGCTGACGGGGCTGGCCGCAGAGGGGCTGCACCTGAACGAGGGTGTGCCCGGTGCGCCCGCCATTGCCCTTCTGGCGGTCAAGCCGCAGATGATGGGGGATGCGCTGGGGCCGGTGACGGCGCTGGGCGGAGGCGAGACGCTGATCCTGTCCATCGCGGCAGGCACCCCCATCCGGTATTTCGAAGAGGCGTTCGGTGCGAGCACGCCGATCATCCGCGCCATGCCCAATACGCCCGCAGCGATTGGCAAGGGGATCACGGCGATCACCGGCAATGCGGCTGCGGGCGAGGCCCATCTGGCCCTGGCCGAGGCGCTGCTGGCCGCAATCGGCCAGACCGTGCGGCTGGAGGGCGAGCATCAGATGGATGCGGTCACGGCGGTGTCGGGCTCGGGTCCGGCCTATGTTTTCCACCTGATTGAGACGATGGCCGCCGCGGGCGAGGCCGAGGGGTTGCCCCGGGCGCTCGCCCTGCATCTGGCCAAGGCCACGGTCGCGGGCGCGGGGGCGCTGGCGGAGGCCGCCAGCGCGGACCCGTCCCAATTGCGGGTGAACGTCACCAGCCCTGCGGGCACAACCGCGGCGGCGCTGGAGGTTCTCATGGATGAGACCGATGGGTTCCCGCCGCTGTTGCGGCGGGCGGTGGCAGCCGCGGCCCAACGGGGTCGCGAGCTGGCGGAGTAGCGCCATGGCCGAGATCACGTTTGACGACTTCCTGAAGCTCGATATACGCGTGGGCGAGATCGTGCAGGCCGAGCCCTATCCGGAGGCGCGCAAGCCCGCGATCAAGCTCTGGGTCGATTTCGGCGACCCGTTGGGCGTCAAGAAGAGCTCGGCCCAGATCACCCGGCATTACACGCCGGACGCGCTGATCGGGCGACAGGTGATGGCGGTGGTGAACTTTCCACCGCGCCAGATCGGCAAATTCATGTCCGAGATCCTCGTGCTGGGGGTGCCGGACACGGAGGGGGAGGTCGTGCTCTTGGCGCCGGACCTCAAGGTTCCGCTGGGGGGGCGGCTATATTGATGAAACTACTGATTTCCCGGCCCTTGCCGGAGGCTGTGCTGGCCAAGGCCCGCGCCACGTTTGACACGACGGTCCGCTCCGAGACGACGCCGATGGATGCGGGCGAGCTGCGCGCGGCCCTGCGCGACTATGATCTGGTCCTGCCGACCCTCGGGGATCTCTTCTCGGCCGAGGTCTTTGCCGATGTTCCCGCGCCGCGCGCTAGGTTGCTGGCGAATTTCGGGGTGGGCTACAATCATATCGATGCCGCCGCGGCCAAGGCTGCCGGGATCGCGGTGACCAACACCCCCGGCGCGGTGACGGATGCCACGGCAGACACGGCGATGACCCTGATCCTGATGGCGGCGCGTCGCGCTGGCGAGGGCGAGCGTCTGGTGCGCGCCGGAGCGTGGGAGGGTTGGCACCCGACCCAGATGCTGGGCCTGCATGTCACGGGCAAGACGCTGGGGGTGATCGGCATGGGCCGGATCGGCCAGGCCATCGCGGCACGGTGCCACCATGGGTTCGGAATGGATGTGGTGTTCAAGAACCGCTCTCCCAAGACGCTCGACCTGCCCGCGACCCAGTTGGGCTCGATCCCCGAGGTGATGGCGGCGGCGGATGTGGTTGTGGTCGCGGTCCCCGGCGGGGCCGAGACAAAGCACCTGATCGGGGCGGAGGCCTTTGCGGCCATGCGCCCCCACGGGGTCTTCGTGAATATCGCCCGGGGCGATGTGGTGGATGAAGCCGCCCTGATCGCCGCGCTCGAAGCCGGGCAGATGGGGGCAGCGGGGCTCGATGTCTACGAGTTCGAGCCCAAGGTCCCCGAGGCCCTGCGCGCCCGGGAGGATGTCGTCCTGCTGCCGCATCTGGGCACCGCGGCGCTCGAAGTGCGCGAGGCGATGGGGTTCATGGCGCTCGACAATGTCATTGCCTGCGCCGAGGGGACGCCATTGCCCAACCCGGTCTGAACGGGGGCGCCGGGCGCGACACCCGGCGACCGTCAGGTGAGGCGAACCCCGCGCCAGAAATGAAAACTTTCTTTTTGCGGCGCGCCACCCCTAAACTGGCGTCCGAGACTTACGTGGAAAGACTTTACGATGGACGGGATGACGGCCGCCTCGGTCTACGAGGATATGCACCTGCCGGTTTTGAGCATGGGAGGGATCGTGATCCTCCTGCTGGTGCTACTGCCGGCCGCGGCAGTGATCGGGCACGCGCTGGGACGGCGCCAGCGCCAGCGCACGCTGGCTGCGGGGCGTGAGGTGGACAAGGTGACCGGCGAGACCTCGCTGGGCGCGATCCTCGGGATCCTCGGGCTCTTGCTGGCATTCAGTTTCGGCAATGCCCTGACCCTTGCACAGACGCGCAAATCCACGGTGATCGACGAGGCCGCCGCGCTGGGCACGGTGTTCCTGCGGGCCGATTATCTGGCCGAGCCGGGCCGCACAGAGCTGCGCGAGGCCATCTATGCCTATACGCAGACCCGCGTGGTGCCCGATGCGAGCCAGATGAGCGATGCCCATGGCGTGCGCGACTTTCTGGAAACGACGCTGACGGCTCAGGCCGCGCTCTGGCCCGCAACGCTTGCGGCCACCGCCGCGCCCGTGCCGCCACCCACCGCGACCTTCGTGGCCTCGGCGATGAATGACGCGCTGGACGCCCATCTCTACCGGATGCAGACCTTCGCCGTGCCCGTGGCGGATATCACCCAGGGCATGGTGCTGGCGGCGGCGCTGGCCTCGCTTTTCTTGCTGGGGAACCGGTCGGGCATGCATGGGCGCGCGCTGTCATGGCGGACCTTCATGTTCTCCGGGTTTCTCTTCGTGGTGATGGTCACCATCGTCGATGTGCAGCGCAGCTCGGCGGGCCTCGTGAAGACCGATCAATCGCCATTGCTAGTGACGCTCTTCGATATGGAACAGGCCCTGCGCTAGTCCGGCTGGCGGTCGCCCATGGCCTCGCGCCAGTGGCGGCGGCACAGGGAAACATAGGTCTCGTTCCCGCCGATCTGAACCTGGTCGCCATCGCGCAGGGGCGTCCCGTCGGGGCCTTGCCGGATCACCATGGTCGCCTTGCGCCCGCAATGGCAGATCGTCCGAACCTCGCGCATCTCATCCGCTAGAGCCAGCAGGGTGGCTGAGCCCGGGAAAAGCTGCCCGCGGAAATCCACGCGCAGGCCGTAGCACATCACCGGCAGCCCGAGGTCATCCACGGCGCGGGCCAGTTGCCAGACCTGATCCTCTGTCAGGAACTGGGCTTCGTCTACGAAGACACAGGCGCATGGCCCGCCCTTGAGCCGCAGGCTCAGCGCGTCAAAGAGATTGGTCGTCGGGGCAAACGTGTCCGCCGGGGCCGAGAGGCCGATGCGGCTGCCGATCTGCCCCGTGCCTGCGCGATTGTCGAAGCGCGCGGTCATCAGATGGGTCTGCATTCCGCGTTCGATATAGTTGTGCGAGGCTTGCAGCAGCGCGGTGGATTTGCCCGCATTCATGGTCGAGTAGTGGAAGTAGAGCTTGGCCATGGGCTGCCATAGCAAGGGCTGGCGGGGGCGGGCAAGAGGCTGCGCCCCGAGCTTTTCTCCGAGCTGTTCCCCGTGGCGTTGTCTGCGCTGTACCCCACGGGTTGCGCGGCATGGGTATGGCCTTGGCGAGCCACCCGGGCATCCGCCTCGCGACCGGGTCGGGCAGGCGGATCGCGCCTAGCGCTCGCCCCGGCGCCGTCGTCCGGGACGCGTGAGCGGGGGGGCGGCGCGCGGCGGGCTCGCCAGGGCCGGGCGCGCCACCGGGGCGGTGTCGCGTGGGGGACGGGCGGGATCCGGCACCGCTTGGGGTCCGTGAAACGCGGGCATGTCCGTGGCGCCCTGAAGGGCCGGTTCGGCCTCGGGGATCAGGTCGAAGGCCGCATCGAGGCTGGCATGGATCTCGGCCTCGGTCGCGTCCGGCGCGAGATCCACGAGGGGCAGGGCGCCCTTGTGAAAAAGCTCCCGCAGAGTGGTCTCGCGCAGCAAGGTCTGCGTGCGAATGTCCTCGGGATCGGTCTGCATCAACCCGGCGACGGGCATGCCCCCGGGCTCGGCCAGAACATAATCGACCTTGTGCCCGCGCAGAACCTCGGCCCCCGCGCGCCCGGCATCACCGCTGGACGTCACCTCGAAGAGCGCGTTCAGATCGACTTGCGCCAAAACCCGCAGGTCCGGCGCGCCACGGGACATGGCCCAGGCCTGCAATGCGTCATGAACCTGCGCGGCACCGAGCATGGTGAGCGGGATAGGGGCAACCTCGAGCTGGTCCAGACGCTCGGTCTGGCGGGCAAAGCTCACGGCCTTGGAGGGGGCGCGGGTGCGGGCGCCTTGCGGGATGCGCGTATTGCGCCGCCGCCGTTTCGACCAGCCCAACTGCTCCGAGACCCTGGCCAGCACCCAGAGCGCGCCGACCATGAACAGCCCGAACAGGACGATCGCGATGAACAGGATCAGCATGGACAGGACGTCCGGTTCAGCTGGGGTAAGGGACATCCCGGGATTCATGGGGCCTCCGCACTCGGTACGCTGCGGGTCTGGCACGGCATTCTGACCGGTTTGTGGCGCTCTGCGGGCGAGTTTGGTGCGCTTGCGAAACCCCCTGATCCGTTAGCGGACCCGGTCGGGCGCGCTGACGTAGCCCTAACGGGGCTATCGTAGGACAGGGCAGATCTCATCAAACGGAGTTTTCCATGCCCATTTTGTCCCGTTCCCTGTTTCCCGCCGCCGCTGCATTTGTCCTGTGCCTGAGCGGTTTGCCCGGGGATGCCGCCGCGCAGGAATGTCAGCGCAAGTTGAATTTCCTCGGGGCCAATGCCTCGGACAGCCGCAAGCTCGAGGCGCTGCTGATCTGCGCCGAGGAGACGCGCACGGATCTGGATGCGCTGCAGATGCGCGTAAGCGCCGTGGAGCGGAGCATCACCGGGCTGGAGCGTGCGGATGGGCGTCTGCAGACGAGTTTGGACGGGGTGGATGACAAGATCTCCCGTGCTGTTCAGGCCAGCGAACGCCGGACGAGTTCGGCACTGGCCACCGAGGCGCGGACGCTGCGCTCCGAGATCCGCGAGGCCAGCGGGTCCGAGGCAGGCGAGCTGCGGAGCCTGAAGATGCAGGTCACGGCCGCGGAGCGCGCCCTTGGCCGGATCACCGGGCGCGGATGGGAGGAGTTCGGCGTTGCCAAGCGCAGCATCGGGCGCGCCCAGAACAACGACAAGGACTATCCCATCGTCGTGGCCGCTACGATCAATGTGGCGGATTCGAACCGCTGCCATGCGCGGATCAAGGTGAACGGACTGACCGTGGCCGAGACCAAGAACAATAACAGCCAGTGGGACAAGTCCTGCTTCGTCACGGCGACCGTGCCCCCGGGGGCGAATTATGTCCTGGAATCCGCGCCCCATGGCGGCGGGCGGCCCCGTGTGTCGAAATGGACCGAGCTGCGCTGAGCGGCGGCAGATCAATGATGGGCGCGGGATAAGACCGCGCCTTGTCCAGTCTGTCCCCCGGCCCGGTCGTGTCCAAAATCCGCAGAGCAGGCACGCCGGGCCAGCGTGTGGTGTCGAGACCCGCCCGCGTATCGGGTAGAAGCCGTCGCTGCATGCGCTGGGAAGCTGCGCGCGGTTGCGCAGGGCCCCGTCGCTGACCACGACGGGGCGGACCCGAGCCATATGCCCGTCGGTGCGGGGACCAGGACTTGTGCGAAAAGCGTATAGGTGGCGCCCCCCTGGCGGGAGGCGCTGGCGTCAGCCCTGCAGCGCGCGCACGCCGATGGCGTCTTCGCGGCGGGCTTTCATTGCCTGTGCGGCGGCATGGCTTGCGGCGAGCGTCGTGAAATAGGGGATCCGGTCATAGAGCGCGACCGAGCGGATCTCGCGGCTGTCATTGACCGCCTGCGCGCCCTCGGTGGTGTTCATCACCAGCGCGATCCGCCCGTCTTTCAGCATGTCGACCACATCCGGGCGACCCTCATAAACCTTGTTCACCACGACCGAGGCGATGCCGTGATCCTTGAGGAAGGACGCCGTGCCCCGGGTGGCCACGATGTCGAGGCCCAGCTCGACCAGCATCGCCGCCGTCTCGACCAGCATCTCGGTCTTGTCGGCCTCCTTGATCGACAGGAACACCGTGCCCTCGGTCGGCAGTTCAGTGCCCGCGCCCATCTGCGCCTTCAGGAACGCGCGGGGGAAGGAGCGGTCCCAGCCCATCACCTCGCCGGTGGAGCGCATTTCCGGCCCCAGGATCGTGTCGACGCCCGGGAAGCGGGCAAAGGGCAGCACGGCCTCCTTGACCGAGAACCACGGCGTATCGGGATGGGCCAGCGTCATCGGATCACCGATCGGCAGGTGCTGATCCTCGGGCGCGTCATGGGGCAGAGGATCGCGCAGCGGGAAGTTCGACATCGGCTCACCGGCCATCAGGCGCGCGGCGATCGAGGCGATTGCGGAATCCGTGGCCTTGGCGACGAAGGGCACCGTACGCGAGGCGCGCGGGTTCACCTCGATCAGGTAGATCTCGTTGTCCTTGATCGCGAATTGCACATTCATCAGCCCCTTCACGCGGAGGGCCTTGGCCAGCGCCTCGGTTTGGGTGCGGATCTCGGCGAGGATCTCGTCGGACAGGGAATAGGGCGGCAGGGAACAGGCACTGTCCCCGGAATGCACGCCGGCCTCTTCGATATGCTGCATGATGCCCGAGACATGAACGTTTTCGCCATCGCAGAGCGCGTCGACATCCAGCTCCACAGCACCCGCAAGATAGCTGTCGAGCAGCACCGGGCTGTCCCCGGAGACCACCACCGCCTCGGAGATGTAGCGCTCCAGCTGGGGCAGATCGCGGACGATCTCCATCGCGCGGCCCCCCAGCACGTAGGACGGCCGGATGACCAGCGGATAGCCGATCTCGCCCGCGGCGGCGAAGGCCTCGGCATCGGTGCTGGCAATGGCATTCTTGGGCTGCTTGAGGCCCAGATCATTGACCAGCGCCTGGAACCGCTCGCGGTCCTCGGCCAGATCGATGGCGTCGGGTGTGGTCCCGAGGATCGGGATGCCCTCGGCCTCCAGCGCATTGGCGAGCTTCAGGGGCGTCTGACCGCCGAACTGCACGATCACACCGTGGAGCGTGCCGTTTTCCTGCTCGGCGCGCAGGATCTCCATCACATGCTCGAAGGTCAGCGGCTCGAAATAGAGGCGATCCGAGGTGTCGTAATCGGTCGAGACGGTCTCGGGGTTGCAGTTGACCATGATCGTCTCATAGCCCGCATCCGTCAGCGCAAAGCACGCATGACAGCAGCAATAGTCAAACTCGATCCCCTGTCCGATCCGGTTGGGACCGCCGCCGAGGATGACGACTTTCTTCGCATCGGACGGGCGCGCCTCGCATTCAGGCTCGCCCATGACCGGCGTCTCATAGGTCGAGTACATGTAAGGCGTCTGAGCCTCGAATTCGGCCGCGCAGGTGTCGATCCGCTTGAATTGCGCGGTCACGCCCAGCCGGGTGCGGGCGCGGCGGACCTGCCCCTCTTCGCGCCCCGTGAGCTTGGCGAGGCGGGCATCGGTGAAGCCCATCATCTTGAGCTTGCGCAACCCATCCGCATCCAGCGGCAACCCGTCCTTGCGCACGGCAGCCTCGGTATCGGTGATCTCGCGGATCCGGTCGAGGAACCACGGATCGAAGGCCGTGGCGGCCTGGATCTCGTCATTGCTGAGCCCGTGGCGCATGGCCTGGGCGATGACGCGCATCCGGTCCGGGGTCTGCTTGGACAGGGCCTTGACCACGGCGGCCTTGTCGGGCGCGCCGTCGATCTCGATCTCGTCGAACCCGGTCAGGCCGGTCTCCATGGAGGCCAGCGCCTTCTGCACGCTTTCATGGAACGTCCGGCCAATGGACATGGCCTCGCCCACGGATTTCATCGCCGTGGTCAGGTTCGGCTCGGAGCCCGGGAATTTCTCAAACGCGAAGCGCGGGATCTTGGTGACCACGTAGTCGATGGTCGGCTCAAACGAGGCAGGCGTCACCTTGGTGATGTCATTGTCCAGCTCATCCAGCGTATAGCCCACGGCCAGCTTCGCCGCGATCTTGGCAATCGGGAAGCCGGTCGCCTTGGAGGCCAGCGCCGAGGAGCGCGACACGCGCGGGTTCATCTCGATCACGACCATGCGTCCGTCGGCGGGGTTCACCGCCCATTGCACGTTGGACCCGCCGGTCTCGACCCCGATCTCGCGCAGAACGGCAATCGAGCCGTTGCGCATGATCTGGTATTCCTTGTCCGTCAGGGTCAGCGCGGGTGCCACGGTGATGCTGTCGCCCGTATGGACGCCCATGGGATCGACGTTTTCGATGGCGCAGACGATGATCGCGTTATCCGCCTTGTCGCGGACAACCTCCATCTCGTATTCCTTCCAGCCCAGCAGGCTTTCATCGATCAGGATCTGGTTCACCGGCGAGGCATCGAGGCCGGATTTGCAGAAATGCTCGTAGTCGTCTCGGTTATAGGCCACACCGCCGCCGGTCCCGCCAAGGGTAAAGGCCGGGCGGATGATCGCGGGCAGGCCGATATCGTCGAGGGCGGCCATGCACTCATCCATATTGGTGGCGATCGTGGCGCGGGGGTTTTCGATGCCGAGCCGGTCCATCGCCTCGCGGAAGAGCTTGCGGTCCTCGGCCATCTCGATGGCGGCGCGCTTCGCGCCGATCATCTCGACGCCGAACTCGTCGAGCACGCCCATTTCCTCAAGCGCTAGCGAGGTGTTCAGGCCGGTCTGCCCGCCCATGGTCGGCAGCAATGCGTCGGGGCGCTCTTTCTCGATGATCTTGGCGACAACCTCTGGGGTGATCGGCTCGATATAGGTGGCATCCGCAAGCCCGGGATCGGTCATGATCGTCGCCGGGTTCGAGTTCACCAGAATGACCCGGTACCCTTCCTCGCGCAGCGCCTTGCAGGCCTGGGCCCCGGAATAGTCGAACTCGCAGGCCTGGCCAATGATAATGGGCCCCGCCCCGATGATCATGATCGATTTGATATCGGTTCTTTTGGGCATCGGGCAGACTCCAGTGGCGCAAATTGTCGGCGTTATACATGGGGGCTGTCCGGGCGCAAGAGCGTCCGGCGCGCCCTGCGACCTTGATGGCGACTTGCAGGCCACCGGACCACTGGCCCCACGAAAAAAGACGCGCTCCGCCGGGACCGCGTCTGATCTGGTGTTTCAGGGGGTGAGGGGGCTCAGCCCTTGCGGCGGCGTCGTCGGGCCAATCCGCCAAGACCCGCCACACCGGCCAGCATCATCAGGGCACTGGGCGGCAGTGGCACCGGGGCGGGGGTGGTGTCGACGCGCGAGACGTCAAACATGATGTTGTCCACGCCCGTGTTGAAGAACTCCGGCGCGATGGTGATGAGATAACCGCTGGTGCTCGGGCCAAAGGCCGACAGATCGACCTCTGTGGATTCGATGACGCTCAGCAGATCGACCGCCAGAGCCGTTTGCTCCACACCGCCGACTTCAGTGACCGTAACACCTGTGGTTTGGGGGGCGTCCGCATATGGCGCGATGTCCATCTTCACCAGCGACACTTCAAACCCGTCCAATGGCTCGATCAGGAGCGTGCCGCCCTGTGATCCGGAATTGCCATAGGCGGCGTCGACCAATTCTTCATAGCCGAGGTTCCAATAGATCCACGGTTGGAGCCCGTCCGACACCCGCGAGGCGTCGTAGGTCACCTCAACTTCGCCGTCGATATCTCCGTAGTCCTGACTGATCGCCTCTCTGTTGGAGTTGCAGAGGCCATCCGCGCAGGCATCGCCGTCGAATGTCAGGGTAACGCTGGTTGCATGGGCGGAGGAGGCCGCAAACAACAGGGTCGCACTGGTGATAAGAGCTTTGTACATAGCTGGGTCCTGATAAAACTGTCGTTCAATAATGGTTAATTTTAAGGCGGTTTTGGCGCTCGGTCAACTTGGCCGGGCCATGGGGATGAGGGCTTTGGCCTGTCCTTAATCTCGTCAGATTCCTGTGATTGGGTCTTTTTGAGGAGTGGCCGCCCGCGGCCAGTTTGCGCAAAAGAGGACCCCAGACCCATGGCTGACCGGATCATTGCCTTTTTTCGGGCCGAGGACGGCGCTGTCACCGTTGATTGGGTTGTCCTGACGGCGGCGCTGGTCGGGCTCGCCATTGCGGTGATCGCGGTGCTGGGCCCCGCCATGACCACCAATTCCGGATCCCTGAACCGACAGTTGGAAAATCACCAGATCTCGACGGATTTCGACGCGGTCACCCCGGCGGACTGACCCGTGCGGCACGTCGTGCTGTCAACCCAGAGGTGTTGATGTGCGTCAAGGAAAGTTGACACAATAAATGCCACCCTACGCCAAAGGCAGCGGAGGGTCTCATGCGCATTGTGTTCGTTCATCCCAACTACCATTCCGGCGGCGCCGAGATCGCCGGCAACTGGCCCCCGGCCTGGGTGGCCTATCTCGCCGGGTCGCTCAAGGCGGCGGGCTTTGACGATATCCACTTCCTGGACGCGATGACTAATGACATGCCGGAGGAGGCCCTGCGCGCCCGTCTGACCGAACTGCAACCCGATATCGTGGGCACCACGGCGATCACGCCAGCGATCTACGAGGCGGAAAAGGTTCTGAAAATCGCTTCCGAGGCCTGCCCGGATGCCCTGCGCGTCCTCGGCGGAATCCATGGCACCTTCATGTATAAACAGGTCCTTTCCGAGGCTCCGGAGGTCGAGGTGATCGTCCGCGGCGAGGGCGAAGAGATCATGACCGAACTGGCCCGCTGCGTTTCCGAGAGGCGCTGGCCGCAGGATCAGCGCAAGATCAAGGGGCTCGCCTTTCGCGAGGAGGACAAGATCGTCGCGACTCAGGCGGCGAGCACGGTCAAGGATCTGGATGGCATCGACCCGGACTGGTCGCTGCTGGAGTGGAACAAATACATCTATGTCCCCCTCGGCGTGAAAGTCGCGATCCCGAACATGGCGCGGGGCTGTCCGTTCACCTGCTCGTTCTGCTCTCAGTGGAAATTCTGGCGGGATTACCGCGTGCGCGACCCGCTGAAGGTGGTGGATGAGATCGAACGGCTGGTGAACGATCACGGTGTGGGCTTCTTCATCCTCGCGGACGAAGAGCCGACCATCAACCGGCGCAAATTCATCCAGTTCTGCGAGGAACTCATCGCGCGCGATCTGCCGGACCGGATCCAGTGGGGCATCAACACCCGCGTGACGGATATCATGCGGGACAAGGAGCTTTTGCCGCTCTACCGCAAGGCCGGGCTCGTCCATGTCAGCCTCGGCACCGAGGCGGCAGCCCAGCTCAAGCTCGATCAGTTCAACAAGGAGACCAAGGTCTCCGAGAACAAGGAGGCGATCCGCCTGCTGCGCGAGGCGGATATCTTTGTCGAGGCGCAGTTCATCGTCGGGCTCGACAATGAGACGCCCGAGACGCTGGAGGAAACCTACCGGATGGCCTGGGACTGGCAGCCGGATCTGGCCAATTGGGCGATGTATACCCCCTGGCCCTTCACACCGCTCTTCCAGGAACTGGGCGACAAGGTCGAGATCTTCGACTTCTCGAAATACAATTTCGTCACCCCGATCATGGCCCCGGACCAGATGACGCGCGGCGAGCTGCTGGATGGGGTGATGAAGAATTACCGGCGCTTCTACATGCAAAAGGCGCTCTTCCACTATCCCTGGCGCGGCACGGGCTATCGTCGGAAATATCTGCTTGGCTGCCTCAAGGCGTTTCTGAAGGCCGGGTTCGAGCGAAAATTCTACGACCTCGGCAAGGCCAATTACTGGGGGCCGCAATCGAAGGAGAAGGTGAATTTCAAATTCGACCGGACCCGCAAGATCGCCAAGGCCCAGACCGATGACTGGGAGGCCGCTGCGGATCGCGCCAGCCAGGCCCGGGCGCGTCGCAAGGCGCTCGACACCTCCTTCAAGCTGCCCGACCAGCCGGGCGCGGACAGGGAAGGTCGCACACCGATCAAGGCCTGCGGCGGGGGAACTCAGCAAATGGAAGATGTGTGATGCCGCTCGATACCCGCCTGACTTCGGACTGGTCACCGCCGGACACCACGGCGCGGATCGGCCCGAATGCGGTGCACCAGCTCCTCGCGGTGCTCGAGGAGGAAGGCGGGCCAAAGCTCGCGGCCCATGTGCTGGCGCTGGCGGGGCTGTTCGATCTGCCACCGGATACGGGCATGATCGACGAACGGCCCGTGGCCCGGCTCCATCAGGCCCTGCGCCGGGACCGACCCGCGGATGCCCCGCGTCTGGCCTGGGCCGCGGGGGAGGCGACCGCGAACTACATCATCGCGCGCCGCATCCCGACGCCGGTGGTCTGGCTGTTGAAATTGCTGCCCGCCCGCCCCGCGGCACATCTGCTCCTGCGCTCGATCGCCCGGCGTGCCTGGACCTTCGCGGGCTCGGGCCGTTTCCGGGTCGTCTCGACCCGACCGATCATGGTCGAGATCGCGGACAACCCCATCGTGCGCGGCGAGCAGGCCCGGCACCCGATCTGTTTCTGGCACGTGGCCGTGTTCGAAACCCTGTTCCGGCGCCTCGTTGCCCCGGACTACATGGCCCGCGAGACCACCTGCTGTGCCTGCGGTGACGGGGCCTGCCGGATCATGCTGACCCGCTCGGGCATCTGACCGTCATGGGGCAGCGCCCCCCATCTTAAGTCTCCAAATATCCCCGCCGGAGGCTCCCGCCCGCGCAGAAGCGCGTCCGCCGGATCCAAAGGGCGCGGCCCGTACCGCTTGACACCCAACCGCCCCTGATATGTATGGCCCCAGATCAGCCATCTGAGTTCCGGGGACCCCCATGCACGCCTTTCGTACCCATACCTGCGCCGCCCTCACCAAAGCCGATGTCGGCGCGACCGTGCGCCTGTCGGGCTGGGTCCACCGGGTGCGAGATCATGGCGGCGTGCTCTTCATCGATTTGCGCGACCATTACGGCATGACCCAGGTCCTCTGCGACCCGGACAGCCCGGTCTTTGCCGAGGTCGAAAAGGTCCGCTCCGAGTGGTGCATCCGGATCGACGGGACGGTGAAGGCGCGGGACGCAAGCCTGATCAATCCCAAGATCCCCACGGGCGAGGTCGAGGTTTTCGTGCGCGATCTCGAAGTGCTGGGCACCGCCGACGAGCTGCCCCTGCCGGTCTTCGGCGATCAGGACTACCCCGAGGAGACGCGCCTGAAATATCGCTTCCTCGACCTGCGCCGCGAGAGCCTGCATGAGAACATCATCCTGCGCTCCAACGTGGTGCGCTCGATCCGCAAGCGGATGTGGGATATCGACTTCAACGAGTTCCAGACGCCGATCATCACCGCCTCCAGCCCCGAAGGCGCGCGCGACTTTCTCGTGCCCTCGCGCCTGCATCCGGGCAAGTTCTACGCCCTGCCGCAGGCCCCGCAGCAGTTCAAGCAGCTCACAATGGTCGGTGGCTTCGACAAGTATTTTCAGATCGCGCCCTGTTTCCGCGACGAGGATCCGCGCGCGGACCGCTCGCCTACGGATTTCTACCAGCTCGATCTGGAGATGAGCTTTGTCGACCAGCAGGACGTGTTCGACACGATCCAGCCGGTGATCGCGGGGCTCTTCGAAGAGTTCGGCGGCGGCCGCAAGGTGGACACAGACTGGCCGCAGATTTCTTACCGCGACAGCGCCCTGTGGTATGGCACCGACAAGCCGGACCTGCGCAACCCGATCAAGATGCAGATCGTGTCCGAGCATTTCGCGGGCTCCGGCTTCGCGATCTTTGCCAAGCTGCTGGAACAGGACGGCACCGAGATCCGCGCGATCCCCGCCCCCACGGGCGGCTCGCGCAAGTTCTGCGACCGGATGAACAAGTTCGCGCAGGAACAGGGCCTGCCCGGCATGGGCTATATCTTCTGGCGTGATCAGGGCAACGGCATGGAAGCCGCCGGGCCGCTGGCCAAGAATATCGGCCCCGAGCGGACCGAGGCGATCCGCCAGCAGCTGGGGCTCGAGGTCGGCGATGCGGCCTTCTTCCTCGGCGGTAAGCCTGCCACATTCGAAGGGGTCGCGGGCCGCGCCCGGACCGTGATTGGCGAAGAGCTCGGACTGGTGGACAAGGACCGCTTCGCCTTTGCCTGGATCGTGGATTTCCCGATGTATGAGGCCGATGACGAGGGCCGGATCGACTTCTCGCATAACCCGTTCTCCATGCCGCAAGGCGGGATGGCGGCGCTGGATGGCGACCCGCTCGAGGTGCTCGGCTATCAATACGATCTGGCCTGCAACGGCTACGAGCTCGTCTCTGGTGCGATCCGGAACCACAAGCTCGAGATCATGTACAAGGCCTTCGAGATTGCGGGCTATGGCAGCGATGAGGTCGAAAAGCGGTTCGGCGGTATGGTCAATGCGTTCAAATACGGCGCGCCGCCTCACGGCGGTTGTGCGGCTGGGATCGACCGGATCGTGATGCTGTTGGCCGATGAGGCCAATATCCGCGAGGTGATCATGTTCCCCATGAACCAGCGCGCCGAAGATCTGATGATGGGTGCCCCCTCCGAACCCACGGGCGAGCAGTTGCGCGACCTGTCCCTGCGGGTCATCCCGCAGGACTGACGCCGGGCGCGGGGCGCCGTCAGGGGCCCCTTTGGGGGCTCAGTCGGCGCCGTGCGGCACAAGCGTGCCCTGAACGTCCTCGGTGGTGCCGAGATCGGACGTGATCGACCGGATTGAGAAATCAGACGTCCCGATCAGGATCGCGGCCAGCATGGCGAGTCCCAGGATGATATTCGCCCCGACAGTGGCCATGGGCCGATCTGTCCGGGACGCTGAACGGGCGGTGTTCCAGCGTTTGGGCATCGGGGTGTTCCCTTATTGACTGCTCGAGGTCGTTGCCTTCGAGTGTTCTGCTTACCGCGGACAGCTCGAAAAGCGACCCGTGAGGCAAGGATTGGGCCGTCTCGTGACACAGGTGTGTCGCAAGTGTGACAAGTTTGCGCTGTAAGCGCTTGATTGCGAGGCAGGTTCCTAGATCGCGACGCGTGTGGCGATTCGGTCTTCGAGCATGGCGCGCACGGCGCTCAGGCTGTCCCGATCCCCTTGCGCGGCCAGCGCCTTGGCGGCTTCGGCCAGCGGAGTATCCTTGGCCGCCACGGCCAGACCATGGAGAAACTGCGCCGAGTAGGCCCGCTGGATCGGGTCATCTTCATCCAGCAGCAGGTCCTGGGCATGGGCCAGATCATCCTGCAGGGCCAGCGTATCCGGGCAGATCTCGGTTTCGGTCATCGCGCGCGGGCCCTTGGGCTGTGCGTCCTTTGGAAGATGGGCGAGCACGGCGGCCTGAAATTCGGCGATGCGGGTCAGGGGCTTGGCGAGAAATCCGTCCGCGCCGGCGGCAATCGCGCAGTCTTCGCCCGACAACTCGCCACTGAAGCCGAGGATCGCGGGCAGGCGGGGCTGCGCCTGAGCCAGTTCCGCGATCAGGTCTTCGCCCGCACCATCGGGCAGGCCGAGATCGACGATCGCCACGGTCGGGCAGTACATGCGCAGGTGGCGGCGGGCCGAGGCCAGACAATCGGCACGGCGCAATCGCGCGCCGGAGCGCAGGCACAAGAGGCGCATCGCCTCGGATGCGTAGCGGCTGTCTTCGACCAGCAGGATGGTCACCCCCAACAGGGGACGCGCGGCTGTCGGTCTGGGCGCAGCGGAGAGCAGGGCAGCTGTATCGTCCATTGGGTCCTCCGAATCTCTCTTCAGACTGCGTCACCTTCCCTAATGAGAGGTAAACGCGACCCTCTGCGCCTTGCTCACAAGGGGGTGACAGGCCATAACCGCGCCAAACCAGTCACAGTTGGAGCCAGTTATGATCGGTCGCCTTAACCATGTTGCCATCGCCGTCCCGGATCTCGAAGCCGCCTCGGCGCAATACGCCAACACTTTGGGCGCTAAGGTCGGCGCGCCCCAGGACGAGCCCGATCACGGGGTGACGGTGGTGTTCATCGAACTGCCGAACACCAAGATCGAGCTGCTTTACCCGCTGGGCGAGGGCTCTCCGATCGCGGGCTTTCTCGAAAAGAACCCCTCGGGCGGGATTCACCATATCTGCTATGAGGTGGACGATATCCTCGCCGCCCGCGACAAGTTGAGCGCCGAGGGCGCGCGGGTGCTGGGCACCGGTGAGCCCAAGATCGGCGCCCATGGCAAGCCTGTACTTTTCCTGCACCCCAAGGATTTCAACGGCACCCTGGTCGAGCTCGAGCAGGTCTGAGCCCATGCAAATCACCTCGGCACTCGTCCTTCTGGCCGTCATCTGGTTCATGACCCTGTTCATCGTCCTGCCGATCCGGATGAAGACTCAGGGTGATGAGGGCAGGGTCACCATGGGCACGCCTGCGGGCGCTCCGGCGCGGATCGACATGCGGCGCAAGGTCAAGATCACCTCGATCGTCGCGGTCGTGATCTGGGTCCCTTTGGTCTATGTCATCGTCGCGGGCTATATCACGGTGGATGATTTCGACCTGTTCAACCGCTTCGGCGGCGGGTTGGAGCGGCTGGAGTAAACCAGACCTGCGGACATGCGACAGCCTCGGCGCCGCGATGGGCCGAGGCTTTTTTCATGCCGGGAGGGCAGGGGGGTCAGACCTCCTGCGCGGCCAGTCTGTGATAGAGATGGGTGAAGGCCGCCGCGCCGATCACCGGGATGATCAGGTTGATCAGTGGCAGGGACAGCACCATCGCCATGGGCACCCCCGCGATCCAGATCTTGAGCATATGGCGCTTGCGCATCTGTGCGGCCCCCTCGCGTCCGAGCCGCCGCATGGCTGTGACCTGAAAGTATTCCCGGCCGAGCAGGAACCCGTTCAGCCCCCAGAAGATCAGCGGTGCGAGCGGGATGAACATCAAATAGAGCACCAAGGCGGCCATGTTCGCCACCACCAGCACCCCGAGAAACCCGAACGTGTCGCGCAGGGCCTCCGCGAAGGGCACCTTGGGCGGCTGACCCAGTCCCGGATAGTGCCGCGCCTCCACCGCGTCGGCGATATCTTCGAGAAACAGACCGGTGAAGGCCGAGGCCACGGGCACCATCAGGAAGACCGACAGGCCGAGCATGCTCAGGATGCCAAGTCCTGAGGCCAGATCGTCGAGCCATGTCACCTCGCCCACAAAGGGCAGGGTCAGGGCATCGGGGACAAGCCAGCCCAGCAGCAGCGTGAAGAGCCAGGTGATGGCCACCAGAAGCCCGACGGTCGCCCCGATCCCGATCAGCAAGACGCGCCGAAAGGCCGGATCGGGCAGCTGGGCGATGGCCTTGGAATAGATCAGCGGGATCATGCGTCCACCCACTGGGTGAGGGCGGCGATATCCGGGCGCGGCCGTTCCGGGGGCACGACGGTTTCGGTCCCGAGATGGATGAAGCCCGCCACCCGCTCTGTGGGGGCAAGGCCCAGCCCTTCGATCCCGAAGCTGGCATCATGGGCGACAAACCCGGTGAGCCAATTGGCCCCCCAGCCCGATGCCAGCGCCGCATTCACCAGCGCGAGACAGGCCGCGCCCGCCGAGAGGTCCTGTTCATAGGCCGGGATCTTGTCCGAGGCTTTGGGGGCCGCGATCACAGCGACAACGCAGCCCGCATCCGCGAAGGCGGCTTTCGCCTTGGCAATCTTCTCGGGTGCCTGTCCCAGAGCCGTGCCGCGTGTCTCCGTCAGGGCGGCCATTCGTGCAAGAGCTGCCCCCTGCAGCACGACGAAGCGCCAGGGCTCGAGCTTGCCGTGATCCGGCGTGCGTGCGGCGGCGGTCAGAAAGCTCTCGATCGTCGCCCGGTCCGGATAGGGCGCGCGCAAGGTCTTGGCGGGGCGCGAGCGGCGCGTGAGCAGGAACTCCATCACCTCGGGGCGCGGGGTCAGCGGGGGCAGGGCGGAACTGGTCATAGGGGGCTTTCTCGGTCGGATTGTCGGTGTGAATTGGGCTTGGGCTGGGACGCTGGGGCGCGCTCACTCCCTCGTTACCTCGGGGTTTTCGCGCGCCGCTTCAAGGGGGGGGGGCGGAGCGCGGGGGCGAGAACCGCCACCAGCAGCCCGAGCGCGAGCAGCAGCAGGAACGCAGTGGGGTAGTCGCTGCGCGCGGCGATAAAGCCGATCAGGGGTGGACCCAGCAGAAGGCCACCATACCCGATCAGGGCGACCTGCGCGATGGCGGTCCCCGGCGCCACGCGGGTGTCCGCCGCCGCCCGGGCAAAGGCCAGCGGCATCACAAGGGCTGCGCCGCAGCCCAGCACCGCAAAGCCCGCGAGCACGGTCAGACTGCCTGCGCCGAAAACCACGAGCGTCGTCCCAAGGGCGAGGCAGATCCCCGAGAGACGTGTTGCCAGCACCGCGCCCAGCCGGGCAACAATCCAGCCACCGCTCAGGCGCACGATGACCATCGTCGTCGAGAAGGCCGCGAAGCCCAAGGCTGCCAGAGCCGGGGGCGCGTCGGTGACGATCCGCAGGTAGACCGCGCTCCAATCCGCGACAGCGGCTTCGCTGAGCCCGGTCGCCCCGGCAATCAACCCCACAAGCAGAAGTGTCCCGGTCGGCAGGATCGGCCCGCGCGCAGGCTTGGCCGCAGGCTCCGCCGGGGCAGCGGGCCGCGCACCGTCCGGACCCCGCAGGGCGAAAGGCACCGTCGCCAGCCCGAGGACCAACGCGACCAGCGCGAAATGCCCGAGCGGTCCCAACCCGGCGGCCACGGCCAGAGCGCCCCCCGCCGCGCCAAGCCCCGCGCCGAGGCTGAACACGGCATGGAGCTGCGGCAGCAGCGGTTTGCCCCGCGCGCTCTCGACTTCGGCCCCCCAGGCGTTCATGGCAACATCCATTGCACCGAAACAGGCCCCGAAGATCAGCAGCGCCGCAGCCAGCGTGATCGGGTCCGGGGCCACCGCCAGCAGGGGCAAGGCAAGGCAGTAGGCCACCGCGAGGATCTTGCTCAGCCGCGCGGGCCCCTGCCGGTCGATCACGCGCCCGGCGGCGGGGAAGGCAAGGATCGCGCCCCCCGCCAGACAAAGCAGGAGCAGACCCAGCGCGTCGGGGCTGAGGGCGAAGTGTTCCTTGAAGGCGGGAATCCGTGCCGCCCAGCTCCCGAAGAGGGCGCCGTTCAGCAAAAACAGGGCGAGGACGGCATGGAGGGCGGGGCGCATCGGGAAACTCCGGATTGGGCAGGCGGACTGTAGGCCGCGCGCGGCCGGCCTTGTCAATTCAGCGCATCACGCCGCTGAAACCTTGCGTCACATCCGGGGTTTCGCGCAGGCAGGGGGCATGTCCGAGCCTGATCTATCTCATCTTGCGCAACCCGGCGCGCGCCTGACGGTCAAGGCCGTGCCCCGGTCCAGGCGCGCAGGGATAGACCCCGGAACCGACCCGATCCGTGTTCGGGTGACCGCCGCGCCGGAAAAGGGGCGGGCGAACGCGGCCGTGGCGCGGCTTCTGGCCAAGGCGCTGGGGATCGCGCCGGGACGGCTCCGGCTCGTGCAGGGCCAGTCCCATCGCATCAAGGTTTTTGAAATTCAGGCGGAGTAGCGCGCGCGTCAGGCGTTCTGGCGCTTGGTCTCACTGCGCTTGAGCCGGTAGACCCCTTCGGGCAGATCCAGCGCCGCGCCAAGGTCGTTCAGCTGCGAGATCGACAGGGTGATGCGCAGGGTCTCTTCGGTCCGGGGGTCGTATTGTTCAATCGTGACGCATTCTTCGAACGCATGGACGACGACGTCTTCGGTCAGGGGCGCGTTGCCCTCATCCACCAGGGTCACGATCGTCGAATCAAAGTCGTGTTCGATTGTAAACATATCTCAACCCTACTGCCGCCCCGGTTCATTTCCAGATTTTTCTGCACCTGCATAACGATGGCGTTGGCGGTGATACAAAATTGGCGCAAGCACGTGATCATAAATCAAGCAGGCGGCCTGACGGATCCCGGGCAAGCCGACGAGCCGCGCGAGCCAGCGATACCGGGGCATGTCAGCCCACAAGACCAGAAAGGCGGGGACGCCGCTGAGCAGGACGCCATCCTTGCGCAGATAGAGCCTCCGCGCCGCTTGATCCTGGGTCAGGCCCCAGGGATTGAGGTCCGTCTGGTTCAGATCCTCGAACCCAATGGTCAGTTCCTTATCCTCAGAGTAGCGCTCATACTGCGTGATTTCGAACCGGCATACGGCGCATTCCTTGTTATAGAGCACCGCCGTCTCGGAAGAGGAGGGCGGGGTTTGCGGCGCGGTGTCTGGCATCTGGGGATCTCCGTTCTCCGCAGGATCTAGGGCGCGTAGGCAGGGGGCCAAGGTCGCCCCGTACCAGGCAATCGGGGCGGTGTAGCGCGTCACGACCTATCTGCGCGCGAGCGTGCAAAATCGACGAGATCTCGCAGAATTGTCGCCGAATCCCCCCGTGGCCACGACATAATGCGGGGCGGAAACCGGCAAGAGACCGCGTGTCGTGCTGGCGTTGCGCGGTGAAATGCCTATCTAGGCAGACGAGTATACGAATGGGAGGCCAGTATGAGGCGTGTCTTCGGGATCCTGACGATTTTGGCTCTGGCGGGGTGCAGCGTGGCGCCGTCCTCGTCGCGGGCGCCTGCGCCACAGGCGGTGGATGCGCCCAGTCGTCTGTCCGTGGATCAGGCCGTGGCCAATTTCGATGCGGTGATGCGCCGGGTGGAGCCTGTGGCCGAAGCTCAGTGTCGCAGCCGGACCCGGAACACCAATTGCGATTTCCTGATCCAGGTGGATACGCGGCCCGGCCAACCGGTGAATGCCTTTCATACGCTTGATGACAAGGGCAATCCGCTGATTGTCTTCACCGTTGCGCTGATCGCCGAGGCGCGCAATCAGGACGAACTGGCCTTTGTCATGGGGCATGAGGCGGCCCACCACATCGCCGGGCATCTGGCCCAGACCCAGGCGAATGCGGGGCTTGGCGCGGTGGTGTTCGGGGCGCTGGCCTCTCTGGCCACATCGGGTGCCTCGGACTCGGTGCGGCAGGCCGCGGTGGAACAGGCCACCCAGGCCGGGGCCTTTGTCGGGGCGCGGACCTATAGCAAGCAAAATGAGCTTGAGGCCGATGCGCTGGGCACCGTGATCGCGGATGCGGCGGGCTATGATCCCTTGCGCGGTGCGATGTTCTTCACCCGCATTCCGGACCCGGGCGACCAGTTTCTGGGCAGTCACCCGCCCAATCAGGCCCGGATCGAGGTCGTTCGGCAGGTCGCTGCCACGCTTTAGGGCGCATCGGGGGCCAGTTTGATCTGGCTCAAGGCCCGGCGGGGCGCGAACGGTCAGACTTCGGTCAATGACAGGAGTCTGACAACATGCAAAACGACCGTGTTCTTCGCAAACATGCCAGCCTTGTGGACCGTATGGCGGACCGTGTGGGTGTCGATCTCGAGGAATCCGTGCTGCGCGGGGACATCCCGCCGGACCTGATCCCGGATCTCGTCTTGCGCTGCACCAACTGCACCAATCCGGAATCCTGCAAACGCCTTCTGGCGGCGACATCAACGCTGGAGACCGCGCCGAGCTACTGCGTGAACCGCGAGACTTTCGAGAAACTCCAGTAACGCACCCGCCACGCCGCACCGTATCAAGGCGCGCAGACGCCCGCCCGGGACAGCCCGGGCGATCCACCATGGGGATCCGCACATGACTGCCACGCTCACACTCGCTCATTCCACCCAGGAGTCGCCCTGTCCGCAAAAGCTTGGCGATACGACCGAGCATTTCTGGCTGATCCAGCGGATGGCCAAGACCTCGGGGCTGGATCTGGCCGAAGCGATGCATCAGGGCGTGCTCGACCAAGAGGACTGGGCCGCGATGGTCACGCGCTGCCGGGGCTGTGCCTGGGCCGAGGGGTGCCACCGCTGGCTTGACATCGTGGGTCAGACATCCGACAGCGCTCCGGACACGTGCCTCAATCAGGCACGGATGGCCGAGCTGAAGAAGAAGATCGCCTGACCGAGGCGGTCTTCGGGTCACCGGGAGGATCGATCATGGCATCCAACGCGTTCCTGTATCTGGGCGGTGCGGCTCTTTTGCTGGCGGCGTGCAGCACGCAACCGATCCCCGCGCCGGACACGGAGTTGCCGCTTTTTGGCGGTTATCGCAGCGCTGAGGACCCGTGCCAGCGCGTGGGCGAGACGGATCAGACCAATACCTATCTTTCTGATGCGGCGGATCTGGTCGGTTGCCCTGTGGGCAGTCCCGAGGCCGAGGCGTTTGCCGCCGAGACCGGCGGCTTCGTGGTTGCGACCCTTGGGGGCTACACGCTCTTCAGCGTGCCACGGCGCTAGGCGCTGGTCTCGCCTCGGATCCAGTCGGCCAGAGCCTCGGACATGCCCTCTTCGGTCCAGGTGATCGCGGGCAGGTCATAGGGATGGCCCTGGGTCAACAGCGCGACAAGGGCCGGGCGGTGCTGCTCCAGCGTCTTGAAGCTTAGCAATACCTCGCTGTCCTCGCAGAGCGTGCCTTGCCACCAGTAGAGGCTCGACAAGCCGGGCAGGATATTCGCGCAGGCCACCAGCCGCGCCGAGAGCGCGCGCCGCGCCAGCATGCGGGCGGTCTCTTCCTCCGGGCAGGTCACCGACAGATAGAGCGGCGTGTCGGCAGGTCTCTCGGTCTCGGGCATCTACGCCTCCGGTCAGGGTCGGGCCACGCGCCCGGGGCACGCAGCGGGTCAGTCGGGGCCGGGACGGGGGCCTAGATCGGGCGCCCCCAGAGATCGTATTCCGAGGCTTCCTCAACCTCGACCGTCAGGATGTCACCGGGGCTCAGGCTCTCGAAGCCTTCATCGATGAAGAGGTTCCCGTCGATCTCGGGCGCATCCGCCTTGGTCCGGCAGGTCGCGGCCTCGGCGTCCACCTCGTCCACGATCACCTCGAGCCGTTGACCCACCTTGGCGGCCAGCTTGGCTTCCGAGATCGCCTGGGCGGTTTGCATGAACCGCTCCCACCGCTCCTGCTTGACCTCGGCGGGGACGTGATCGGGCAGCGCGTTGGAGCGCGCGCCCTCCACATTCTCGTATTGAAAGCAGCCGACCCGGTCGAGCTGTGCCTCGCCCAGCCAATCGAGCAGGGTCTGGAACTCTGCCTCGGTCTCGCCGGGATAGCCGACGATGAAGGTCGAGCGCAGGGTGATGTCGGGGCAGATCTCGCGCCACGCGGTGATCTCGTCGAGGGTCCGGGCAGCGGCCGCCGGACGGGCCATCCGGCGCAGGGTATCGGGATGCGCATGCTGGAAGGGAATGTCCAGATAGGGCAGCACCAGCCCCTCGGCCATCAGCGGAATCAGGTCGCGCACATGGGGGTAGGGGTAGACATAGTGCAGCCGGACCCAGGCCCCGAGCGACCCCAGATCCCGGGCAAGATCGGTGATATGGGCGCGGTGCCCGCGATCCTCCGCATGGCGGATATCCACGCCGTAGGCCGAGGTGTCCTGGCTGATCACCAGAAGCTCGCGGACCCCCGCCTCGACCAGCTTCTCGGCCTCGCGCAGCACCGCATGGGCCGGGCGGCTCGCCAGCTTGCCGCGCATATCCGGGATGATGCAGAACTTGCACTTGTGATTGCAGCCTTCCGAGATCTTCAGATAGCTGAAATGGCGCGGTGTCAGGCTCACCCCCGAAGCCGGTAGCAGATCGACGAAAGGATCCGGGCTGGGCGGGACGGCCTTGTGCACAGCGTCCAGCACCTGCTCATATTGGTGAGGCCCCGTGACCGCCAGAACGCTGGGATGGTGCCCGGTGATGTAGTCGGGCTCGGCACCGAGACACCCCGTGACGATCACACGGCCATTCTCGTTGAGCGCTTCGCCAATCGCCTCGAGGCTCTCGGCCTTGGCGCTGTCCAGAAAGCCGCAGGTGTTCACGATCACCGCTTCGGCCCCGTTATAGTCCGGGCTGATCGCATAGCCCTCGGCCCGCAGACGCGTCAGGATCCGTTCGCTATCCACCAGCGCTTTGGGGCAGCCGAGGCTGACCATGCCGATGGTGGGTTGGCCCGGGCGCGCCGCAGCATCGAGCCGCATGGCAGGGGCGAGGTCCGGGCGGAGGTCTGGCGGGTTCTGGGTCATGCGGGGGATATATGCCGGTCGGCTCCGGTCGGGAAGGGCTTCCGCGGGCACAGGGGGCTCGGGGAGCCGCGAAAAACCGATTTGGGCTGCCGGGCCATGGTGGATCACCCCCCGAATTCGTGCGGGGATTCGGGCAATGCGCGGGAAGAATGGGATCGAGCGAACGGTTGTCTCGATCCGGTCCGATTGTCGTCCATTGCAGAAACCCTCGGTGGGGCGTTGCCGGAAAAGCAGGATTAACCAATTTTATCGGCGTCGTTTCAGAGGCTTGGCTCTGGCGGGGCGCAGGGCGCCAACGCCGAACTGCCCAAGGCGAAGGCAGGTTTTGTCCGGGTAACCAACCAACGAATATTTTATTTCGATTTCTCCGCAAATCTTCATAAAGACAGCAAGTGTAGTATGAGTGGAGACAGTAATGAAATTTCTCACAACCGCGATCGTCGGTGCCGTTCTTGCGGCCTCCGGCGCCCATGCCGCCGAAATCGGCTTCGAAGAGTTCAGCGCAGGTGACGTGCTCACCGGTCTGACGGATCTCGAAGTGGATGGCGTTGGCTATGACATCACCGTTGACAGCAACGGGTCCTTCGACGTGGCGATGATCTTCGATACGCGCAACTTCTCCGGCGATGACGGTGACCTTGCGGCGCCGTTCACCGACGGGATGGGGGGCGTCAGCAACCCAGGCAACGTGCTGATCATTTCCGAAGACGGCGACAGCTCCGATCCCGATGACGAGGGGGCTGGCGGCTCGATCACCTTTGCCTTCGATTCCGCTGTGAACCTGCTGGGGTTCGAGGCATATGACGATGTGACCCTGACCGTGTCCACAGACCAGGGCGACAGCGTGATGGTGAACGTTGCGGCGGACCGCCAGTTTGCCGAAGTGACGACGAGTTTCTTCAACGTCACCGAGATCACCTTTGACTTCGGCAACCAGTCCGGAGCCATCGACAACATCCAGGTCTCTGCCGTGCCGCTTCCGGCGCCGGCGCTGCTCCTGCTGGCCGGCATCGGTGGGCTGGGTGCGGCTGCGCGTCGCCGCAAGTCTGCCTGATCCGGACCAAAGGTGGCCCGCAAGGGCCACCGATGTCTGCAAAAGAAAAGGCGCCTCGCGGGGCGCCTTTTTTCATGACCTGATACAGATGCGCGTCCGCGCCGTCGTGTCAGCGACGGCGATCCCGGCGCGAGGACATGGGCTGGAACGCCACGCCCACATGGGCCTCGCAATAGGGCTTGCCCGCCTGCACCGGCAGGCCGCAGAACCAGAACTCTTCCGTGGCCGGATCCCCGATCGGCCATTTGCAGGTCCGCTCGGTCAGCTCCATCAGGTTCAGCTTCTTGGCTTTCTTCTCGACCTCGCGGACCGAGGCCAGAGCCTCCGGGCTGATCTCGTTGGCCGAAGGTTGCGGCGGCAGGGGCTGCCCCGCGGGCACAATGGTCCGGCGCGGCGGCACCGGGGCGGCAGGGGCCTCGGCCGCGGCGGGTCGTGCCGCAGGTTCCGCCTTGGGGGCGGCATTGGCAGGCTCCGGCGTGGGGGCCTTGGGCGCGGGCTTGGCAGGCTTGGGTGCGGCTTCCGCCGTCTCGCGCGGCGCGGGATCCGCGGGCTTGCTCGCGGCACTGCCGCCGCCGCCATTGCGGTTCGACAGGCCCAGACGGTGCACCTTGCCGATCACCGCATTGCGCGTCACACCGCCCAGCTCTTTTGCGATCTGGCTGGCGCTTTTGCCTTCGCCCCACATCGTCTTGAGAATTTCAACGCGCTCGTCAGTCCAGGACATAGCCACCTCGGGTATGCACAAAGGACGGGGTCGGGCCGAATGACCCAACCCCGCCCCTTGGAGTTTTCCAATCTCCCTCTATTTTAGCCACCGCATCCGAGGATACAAGGACCCGCGACCTGCAACCGCAACGCGACGTTGATCCGGCGCGCAGAAAGGACCCCGATGAAGACGACACCTGATATGGGCACCCGCCGATTTGGCCGTGTGAACTGGCTTGGCGTGGCCACCCTGGCCGAACGCGAGATGCGCCGATTCATGGCCGTCTGGACTCAGACCGTCGCGGGGCCGCTGGTCACGGCGGGGCTGTTCATCCTGATCTTCAACCTGGCGATCGGTCCCCGGCGCGGCGAGGTGATGGGCGTGCCCTTCATGCATTTCCTCGCACCGGGCATCCTGATGATGACGGTGATCCAGAACGCCTTTGCCAATACCTCCAGCTCGATCATGGTCGCCAAGGTGCAGGGCAATATCGTCGACACGCTGATGCCCCCCCTCTCGGCGGCAGAGCTCGTCGCGGGCTACATCATCGGCGGCATCGGGCGTGGGCTGCTGGTGGGCGTGGTGATCCTGCTGGCCATGGTGCTGATGCTGGGGATCAGCGTGGAGCACCCGCTCTGGGTGCTCGTCTTCGTGCTGCTCGGGGCGACGGTGCTGGGCGGGCTCGGGATGATCGCGGCGATCTATGCGAACAAATTCGACCAGATGGCCGCCATCACCAATTTCGTGATCACACCGCTCAGCTTCCTGTCGGGGACGTTCTATTCGCTGGAGGCGCTGCCACCCGTGATGCAGACCCTCAGCCATATCAACCCGATGTTCTACATGATCGACGGGGTCCGCTACGGCGTGCTCGGCGTGTCGGACAGCTCGCCCTGGCTTGGTCTTGCGGTCTGCGCCAGCGTTGCGGTTGCGATCCTGCTGACCTGCTGGGCCTTTTTCCGGTCGGGCTACCGGTTGAAACCGTGATCGCCAGACCGATTGAGATTTCCTGCAAATCAAGCTAATCTTAAGTTTCCGGGAGGTATCAGAACCCAAAGGTCGGCTCCCGGTGCGAGGCAGAGCAACATAATGGCAGGTGAGCAGAATGCGCACGGCACTACTTGGACTATGCATGACTTTGGCTCTGGGCAGCGTGACAGGTGTCACCGCACTGTCCCTGAGCAGCACAGCGGCACAGGCAGGCTCGATTGAGCGGGCATGCCTGTCTTCGGGACGACGCGCGGCCAATGGCGCGCTCTGCGGCTGTATTCAGAACATCGCGAACATGACGCTGAGCGGTTCGGACCAGCGCAAGGCGGCAAAGTTCTTTGCCGAACCTCACCGCGCACAGGAGATCCGGCAGTCGGACCGCACCTCGGATGAGAAGTTCTGGGATCGCTACCGCGAATTCGGCTCGGTCGCGCAGAACGCCTGCGGCTAGGCCAGACGCGCCAGCAATCCGCGCGACGCCTCCGAGAGCATGTCGAACACGTCCGCGAAGTTGTCTTCGTAATAGGGATCGGGCACCTCGTCCGGCCCCTGTCCGTGGCACTCGCTGAGAAACAAGGCGACCGGTGTCCCGTTCCCGGCTGGGCGCAGGGCCTCGAGCTTCGCGATATTGCTGCGATCCATCCCATAGATCAGGTCGAACCGGGTGAAGTCCTCTGGCGTGACCTGCCGCGCCCGCAGTCCGGTCAGATCAATGCCGCGACGGCGGGCCTCGGCCACCGCACGCCCGTCGGGCGGACCGCCCACATGCCAGTTCGACGTCCCGGCACTGTCGCAGGTGACATCGGCGCCAGCCTCTTCGGCCAGATGGCGAAACACCCCCTCCGCCGTGGGAGAGCGACAGATATTGCCAAGACAGACGAAGAGGATGGAAACACTCATGGACAATCGCGCGCCGCGCCCTTTTGCTGGTTCGCAGTCAGGGTAGCGAAGGGGGCGGCCATGCCCAAGCGGATTGTCATTCTCAGCGGCGCAGGGCTGTCGGCCGAGAGCGGGCTCGGCACATTCCGCGACACGGATGGGCTTTGGACCCAGTATGATCTGAGCGAGGTCGCCACCCCCGAGGGCTTCGCAGCGGACCCTGCCAAGGTGCATGGTTTCTGCAACGCGCGGCGCGCCAACTGCCTTGAGGCCCTGCCGAACGCCGCGCATCACGCGCTCGCCGCGTTGCAGGCGCGGGCAGGTCTGGAGGTGACGCTCGTCACCCAGAATGTCGATGACCTGCTGGAGAGGGCGGGCGCGCACGATGTGATCCACATGCATGGGCAGCTCACCCGGGCGCTGTGTGCGGGATGCGGGCATCGCTGGGACGCGCCCCGCACCATGGCGCCCGAGGATCCGTGCCCGGCCTGCAACCGCCCGGCCACGCGCCCGGATATCGTCTGGTTCGGCGAGATCCCCTATCACATGGACGCCATCGAGGATGCCCTGTTCCGCGCCGATCTCTTCGTCTCCATCGGCACCAGCGGGGAGGTCTACCCCGCCGCGGGATTGGTACAGGAGGCGCGCGTCGCCGGCATCCCCACACTCGAGCTCAATCTCGAGCCTTCATCTGGCAGCGCGCTCTTCTCGGACGCGCGGTATGGCCCTGCCACGGACATCGTCCCGGCCTGGGTCGCAGAGCTCTCGGGCGCCGACCCCGCGCCCTCTTAAGTCTTCAAATATCCTCGCCGAAGGCAGCGCGCCCTGCGCGCTAATCCGCGGTAGCGCCTGTGATCGCGATCCGCTGCCGCAACGCGCCGTCGCCACTGTCAAAGATCAGGATCTCATCTCCGGCCACCACTGCAGTCCATCCCCGGCCAAAGGTCACTGCCTCGGCCTCGATCCCGTCGGGCAGGGCGATCTCGCTGGGCAAAACCGGTCCGGAGGGCGCTTTCAGGCGGATGACAAGCAGGGTGATAACCGTTACCACCCCGGCAATCATCACGACCGTCAACACGGTCACCAACCGCCGCAGGAACCGCAGATTGGCCGGTTCCGGCAGGTCCGGGCCGGGTTCGGCCCCCAGATTGGACGGGTCATCGCGCATGTCAGGCACCTTTGAGGCCAGCGAGGAAATCACGGTAGAGGTCCGGGCCGACCCGCCGCCCAGACTTGATAAGGCGCTCGCGCGGGATGTGCCAGAGGGGCTCGGCCTGTCGCGCTCGCGCCTCGTCAAGCTGATCGAAGCGGGTGATGTGCGTCGCGGGGCCGAGGTGCTGACCAGCCCCAAGACGCGGGTCGCGGCGGGGGATCTGCTGACCCTGCGGCTGGGCGCGCCGGAGGAGGTCGCAGTTTTGCCCGAAGCGATCCCGCTGGAGGTGGTTCACGAAGATGCCGAACTCATCGTTGTGAACAAACCGGCAGGCATGGTAGTTCACCCGGCCCCGGGCAGCCCGTCGGGGACGCTGGTCAACGCCCTGCTGCACCATTGCGGCGATAGCCTGTCGGGGATTGGTGGCGAGCGGCGCCCGGGCATCGTGCACCGGATCGACAAGGAGACCTCGGGCCTGCTCGTCGTGGCAAAATCCGACCGCGCCCATCAAGGGCTCGCGGCGCAATTCGCGGCCCATAGCGTGGACCGGATCTATGACGCGCTGGTCTATGGGGTGCCCGAGGCTTCGGATCCGCGCCTGCGCGGTCTGTCCATGGTGCGGTTCGAGCCCGGCGGGGTGATGTGCCTGCGCGCAGCCATTGCGCGCCACCGCACAGATCGCCAGAAACAGGCGGTCGTGGCCGAGGGGCAGGGCCGTCACGCGGTCACAAGAGCCCGGGTCGAGACCCGGTTTGGCAGTCCCGCGGGCGCGGCCCATCTGGCTTGCTGGCTGGAAACCGGACGCACCCATCAGATCCGCGTGCATCTCTCCCATATCGGCCACAGCCTGATCGGAGACCCGGTTTATGGTGGCCGTAAGAAGCTGTCTGCAAAGAGTTTTTCAAAACCCGCACTGGATGCTGTCGGCCAATTTCCGCGTCAGGCGCTCCACGCGCGCACGCTTGGTTTCACCCATCCCGTCACGGGCGAGGCGCTGTCCTTCGCGGCTCCGATGCCGTCGGATATGGCCGCTCTCGTCCACGCGCTCAGCCTCTGACCGGCGATTGTTACAAGGCTGCACAACCCGGTGACATCCGGTTTCACAGGCTCGCCCTTGCCCTGCCGCCGGGTCATATTGCGTCTCGACACCAAGGCGTGCCCCTTGAATAATGTTCACGCCGTTAACATATCACCCTCTAGACGGGCATTACCCGCGCTGAGACGACACGGAGGCGACCATGGCATCATATACCAATCTTCCAGCCCCATCCCCGGAGCAGGGCCTGAACCGTTATTTGCAGGAAATCCGCAAATTTCCCATGCTGGAGCCCGAGCAGGAATACATGCTCGCCAAGCGCTGGGTGGATCACGAGGACACCGATGCGGCGCATCAGATGGTGACCTCGCATCTGCGTCTCGCGGCCAAGATCGCCATGGGCTATCGCGGCTACGGGTTGCCCCAGGCCGAGGTGATCTCGGAAGCGAATGTCGGCCTGATGCAGGCGGTCAAGCGGTTCGATCCCGAAAAGGGGTTCCGCCTTGCGACCTATGCCATGTGGTGGATCCGTGCCTCGATCCAGGAATACATCTTGCGGTCTTGGTCGCTGGTAAAGCTCGGCACGACCTCGGCCCAGAAAAAGCTCTTCTTCAACCTGCGCAAGGCCAAAAACCGGATCGGCGCGCTGGAGGACGGCGATCTGCGCCCGGAAAACGTGGCCCGTATCGCCAATGACCTCAACGTGACCGAGGACGAGGTGATCTCGATGAACCGGCGTCTGTCGGGGGGCGATGCCTCGCTGAACGCGATGATCGGCTCCGATGGCGAGGGCGCGACCGAGTGGCAGGACTGGCTCGAGGATGAGGACGCGGATCAGGCCGGAGATCTGGCCGAGAAGAACGAGCTGACCGTCCGCCGGGAACTGCTGGCCGAGGCGATGGAAGTTCTCAATGACCGCGAGAAGGACATCCTGATGAAGCGGCGGCTGGAGGACAAACCCTTCACCCTCGAAGAGCTCTCTGAGGTCTATTCGGTCAGCCGCGAGCGGATCCGCCAGATCGAGGTGCGCGCCTTCGAAAAGCTGCAGAAGGCCATGCGCGATCTCGCCCGTGACAAGGGTCTGATGGCGGGCGCCGACTGAGCCTTTCCCTCTTGCCGCGCCCCGGTTTAGGGTCGGGGCGGGAGGACGATACATGACGACACCACTCCGCTGGGGCATTCTCGGAGCCGCCAATTTCGCGCGCAACCAGATGGGCCCGGCCATCCACGCGGCCAAGGGGTCCACCCTGGCTGCGCTGGCCACCCGCGACCCGGCCAAGGCCGCGCCCTTTGCCGCCTTCGCGCCGGGCCTGCGCGTGCACAGCGATTACGACGCGCTGCTTGCGGATCCCGAGATCGACGCGGTCTACATTCCGCTGCCGCACCCGATGCATGTGCCTTGGTCCATGAAGGCGCTGGAGGCGGGCAAGCATGTCCTCGCGGAAAAGCCCATGGCGATGACCGCCGCCGAGATCGATCCGCTGATCGCGCTGCGGGACCGGACGGGGCTGCAGTGTGCCGAGGCCTACATGATCGTCCACCACCCCCAATGGCAGCGCGCCCGCGCCCTGCTGCGGGACGGGGCGATCGGCCAACTTGTTCATGTGGAGGGGATCTTCACCTATGACAATCGCGGCGATCCCGGCAACATCCGCAACACCGCCGGGCAGGGCGGCGGCGGCATCCCGGATATCGGCGTCTATACCTATGGCTGCACCCGCTGGATGACCGGGCAGGAGCCCGAAGAGATCACCCATGCGGATATCACCTGGGAAAACGGGGTGGATGTGATCGCCCGGGTCTCGGCGCGGTTTGCGGGCTTCACGGCCCATTGGGTGAACTCCATGCGCATGGCCCCGTTTCAGGACATGGTGTTTCACGGCGAGCAGGGCGTGCTGCGCCTGACGGCGCCGTTCAACGCACAGGTCTTTGGCGAGGCGCGGATCGAGCTGCACCGGATGAGCGCGGGCGGCGGCGCGGGCCACTCCGTCACGGTGGAGCGTTTCCCGGCGGCAGCCCAGTATGTCGAACAGGTCGAGGCCTTTGGGCGCACCGTGACCGAGGGTGCAGACTATCCCTGGACGCTGGAGGATGCGCGCGGCACCCAGGCGATGATCGATGCGGTCTATGCCGCGGCGGGCTGAGGCGGGGCCGGTGGCGGGGGGCGTTGACAGTCGCCCCCGGCCTGCGCTCCTCTAGAGCCAAGCAAGAGGGTGGATGATGGCCGAGAACAGCACACCGAATGACGAAGACAAGATTTCCGGGCGGCTCCACGGAGAGCAGCCAGACCCCGGTGCGCCGGACGGCCTGTTCCTGCGGCTGGTCCATACGGTTCTGATCGCCTTGATGCTGAGCCTGGCCTCGACCGTTCTGACCTTTGTGACGATCCTGCAATTCGTGATCCTGCTGGTGAACAACAAGCAGCCGAATGAGCGGATTGCCGAGTTCGGCACGGATCTTGGGATTTGGATCGCCAAGGCCGCGCGGTATCAGACGGCCGCATCCGAGGTGAAGCCCTGGCCCTGGACCGAGCTCGACTGAGGTCCGCCGCTGCTCCGACCCGCGAAATCCGGGGCAAGGTGCCGCGACAGGATGAGGGCTCTAACCGCGCACCAGATCGTCTCGTCACAAAAATGGTCACCCGGGCCGTCGTCCAATAGCGCCCGGCAAAGCGGAAGGGACGGCAGATGAGGTTTATCCCTCGTGTCCCCGCCGTTCTTGTTGCGCTGGCAATCGGTGTCGCCGCCAGCCCAAATCAGTCGCAGGTCTTCAGTCAGGGCCTCGCGGCGGCAGAAAGCGGTGAGTTTGCCACCGCTCCGCAAAAGGGGCGTCCTTTGGCGAAGCAGCTTGCGCGGGCGTGTGTGGCGAGAGACTACGAGGGCTGTTGAGCGGGCGGGGGTTCTGCTGGTGGACAACGTCGAGTTTGCGCGGTTCTGGCGGCGATTGCGCGCTGGGCTTGAGGGGCCCGCACGCTAGGTGTTGTTCAGCAAGCACAGGAGCCAGCCATGTCCGACACGCCGATCATCGCCCAGAAAGCGCCGTACCCCGTCGAAGTCACCGCCGGGAAGACCTATTTCTGGTGCACCTGCGGGCGCTCGGACAGTCAGCCTTTTTGCGACGGCTCCCATAAGGAGACTGGCTTTGCCCCGATGAAATACGAGGCTGAAGCGGACAAGACCCTGTTCTTTTGCGGCTGCAAGGCGACGGCCAACGCGCCGCTCTGTGATGGGGCGCATAACAAGCTCTAATGCCGGCAACCGGATGGGGGCTTGGGCCCGTTAACGCTTCCGAAAGTCGTTAACTTTCCTTAACGCCGTTTCTGCGCGATATTGCAGCATGGCGGATCCGTTTTTCTCTGAGATCAAATACCTCGGTGGTCGCAACCTTGATTTTATCGAGGTTGCGGTGGATCCGGGTGCGGATGTCTCGGATCTGGTGGTGACGATTTACCAGTCCGACGGAACCATTCGCTCAAGCAACCCGCTGCAGGGCCTCGTGCCGACCCAGAGCGGTGGGCGCGACATCTATGTGATCGACACGACCTCCACCGATACCTTTACGGGGCTTGCGCTGAATAACGGGCTGTCTCTTTCCGACAGCTCGGGTGTCTATGCCTTTTTCTCCTTCGACAATCGTCCGGACCCTGTCACGGCTGTCGACGGGCCTGCGGCGGGGCTGACCTCGACCCAGATCGGTCAGGCGGGGAGCGGTGCCTCGCTGGAAACCAATGACCAAGGCGCCAGCTACCAGGTTCAGACGGATCCGAACCCGGGCACCATCCCTTGTCTGACCCTCGGCACCCGCGTGCGGACACCGCAGGGGCCGGTCGCGGTCGAAGAGTTGAAGCCCGGGCAGCTGGTCTGCACCTATGATGGCGGGGCGCTGCCGCTGGTCTCTGTTCTGCGCCGGACCCTCAGCGCGGCCGAACTGGCGGCCAATCCTCGGCTCTGCCCGGTGAAGATCGACGCAGGAGCCTTTGGGCGGGACCGACCCACGCGCGATCTCTGGGTGTCGCGGCAGCACCGGATGCTCGTCGTCTCGCCAATCGTGAAACGCATGTTCGCAGTGCCTGAAGTGCTGATCGCGGCGATCCGGCTCGTGAGCCTGCCGGGGATTTCCGTCGACCGATCGGCACGCGAGGTGACCTATTTTCACCTGCTCTTTGACCGGCACGAGGTGATTTTTGCCGAAGACAGCCCGACCGAGAGCCTGTTCCTTGGGCCCGAGGCGCTGAAGTCCCTGTCCCCCGAGGACCGTGCCGAGATCTCCGCACTGTTCCCCGAGGCGCTGTCGGGCGGGGTCTGCCCGGGCCGGACGATCCCGCCCGGGGCACAGCAGAAACGTCTCGTTGCGCGGCACGCAGCGAACCGCAAACCGCTCCTGCAAGGAGAGGACGAGGGCGCTTAGTCGCGCCTCCTCTGGCTTTCGGTCCGCGTCAGCGGGCGCCGGCCACCGGGAAAACGCCGCACCGGCAATTGCAGACAGGCCGCCCGCCTGTCGCGGCCAACTGGCGGCGACGAGCTGCGCGCCTTTTGCCATCCATGCTGACCTGGCCGCACCCAACTGCGTGGGGCTAACCGATTATATCCGGTGCAAAAAAAGACCAGACCCGGACTTTGGACCAGTTCAGCCACCCGGTCTTGTCCGCTAGGGTCGGACAGCTTGCGCCTTGCCGGGACCCGAAGGTCCCTCGCCGGAGGCGGCTATTTCAACGGGTTGTTTTTGGACTTTGCATATGACTGGACGACTTCTCGCACGTAGCAAAACACTGAGCTGTGCCCCCGGCGTCTCTTTGCTTCTGGCGGCCCCGGGATGGGCCGCGCCACTGTCTTTCAACTTCTCCTTCTCGGAAATGGGCAACACGGTTACCGGTGTGGTGTCCGGCCTTGAGGATGGTATGCAAGGCGCCGCTGCCAGCGTGACGATCACCAGGTCGCCTTTTGGGTCCAAGGGCAACTTTGCGCCCTTCGCATCCCTGAACATGTTCACGGTTTCGGCGGGAATGGTCATAAGCGCATCGTTTCAGGGGTTTGACGACGACGTGAACACCGGTGCGCCCATGGTTTTGCTGTCGTTCGCAGGGCAAAACGGCGCCGTGGTCGCAGTCGGAGGTTCCCCCAGCGACGTGATCGGGTTTGGCACCCTTGTGTTTACACCACATGACGCTGTGGCTCCGATCTCACTTCCGGCGGGTGGGCTGCTGCTTCTGACGGGGCTGGCCGGGGTGGTCGGGCTCTCCCGCCGCAAATCCCGGGCCCAGCGGGGCTAGCCCCAAGGCACGACATCAGCGCGGTGTCTCCGGACTTTCCGCGTTTGATCCAAGGGACCGGCCGGCGTCTGCCGGTCCCTTTCTTTATGCACTGCGGAAGGGGCGTGGCGGGGGATCAGTCCTCCATCGCCTCCAGTTCGTCGATCATGCCCGAGATCATGCTCAGACCCTTGTCCCAGAAGGCCGGGTCCGACGCGTCGAGGCCGAAGGGCGCCAGAAGCTCCTTGTGGTGCTTGGACCCGCCTGCCTTCAGCATCTCGAAATACTTCGACTGGAACTCCGGGTCGCCCTCTTCATAGACAGCATAAAGTGCATTCACGAGCCCGTCGCCAAAGGCATAGGCGTAGACATAGAAGGGCGAGTGGACGAAATGGGGGATATAGGCCCAGAAGGTCTCGTACCCGTCCATGAACTCGAAAACCGGGCCGAGGCTCTCGCCCTGCACGCTCATCCAGAGCTCGCCGATCTCCTCCGGCGTCAGCTCGCCGTTCTTGCGCGCATCGTGGAGCTTGCACTCGAAATCATAAAACGCGATCTGGCGCACGACCGTGTTGATCATGTCCTCGACCTTGCCCGCCAGCAGCGTCTTGCGCGTGGCCTTGTCCGGCGCGGCGTCGAGCAGCTTGCGGAAGGTCAGCATCTCGCCAAAGACCGACGCGGTTTCGGCCAGTGTCAGGGGGGTCGAGCTCAGCAGCTCGCCCTGACCGGCGGCGAGCACCTGATGCACGCCGTGGCCCAGCTCATGGGCCAGCGTCATCACATCGCGCGGTTTGCCCAGATAGTTGAGCATCACGTATGGATGCACCTCGGCCACGGTCGGGTGCGCAAAGGCCCCGGGCGCCTTGCCCGGTTTCACGCCCGCATCGATCCAACCCTTGGTGAAGAACGGCTCGGCGATCCGTGCCATTTCCGGGTCGAACGCGCCATAGGCCTCAAGCACGGTCGATTTGGCCTCGTCCCAATCCACAAGCCGCGTGTCCTCTTGCGGCAGGGGGGCGTTGCGATCCCAGACCTGCATCGTCTCAAGCCCCATCCACTTGGCCTTCAGCGCGTAGTAGCGGTGGCTCAGCTTGGGATAGGCGGCGACGACGGCATTGCGCAGGGCCTCGACGACTTCGGGCTCCACATGGTTGCTCAGATGCCGCCCGGCCTGGGGGCTGGGCAATCCGCGCCAGCGGTCGTTGATCTCTTTTTCCTTGGCCAGAGTGTTATGCACCCGGGCGAAAAGCTTGATCTGCCCTGCAAACTGGCTGGCAAGCTCGCGGGCCGCCGCCTCGCGCTTGTCGCGGTCGGGCTCGGAAAGGAAGTTCAGCGTGCCCTCGATATTATAGGCCTCGCCATCGACCTCGAACATCATGCCCGCAATGGTTTCGTCAAAGAGCCGGTTCCACGCTGCCGCCCCCACGGTCGAGGTGTCGTGGAGGTATTTCTCCAGCTCGTCGCTGAGTTGATAGGGCTTCATGGCGCGCAGCCGGTCGAAGATCGGCTTGTAGCGCGCGAGCTCCGGATTCTTGTCGAACAGCCCGTCGAGCTGTGCATCGGGGATGCGGTTGATCTCGAGCGTGTAGAACACGAGCGGCGTGGTGAAGGTCGTGATCTTGTCCTGCGCATCGGCCATGAACTTGGCGCGCTCGGCGTCGGTGGTGTTCTGGTAATAGCGCAGACCGGCAAAGGACATGATGCGCCCGGCAATCGTGTCGATCCGCTCGTAGCGCTGCACGCAGGTGAGCAGCCCGCTCGCGTCGAGATCGGCAAGCTTGCCCTCGTAATCGGCGGCAAAGTCCCGGCAGGCGGCTTCGAGCCAGTCCATATCGCGTTTCAGCTCCGCCGCATCCTCGCCCGGATAGAGATCGCTTAGATCCCAATCCGGCAAATCCCCAAGGTTCTTGCCCCCGGTCTCGGCAGCGGCATCGCGCAGCGGGGTCGGGGCGGAGAAGGAAAGCGGCAGGCTCTGCATGGGACGTCCTCTTATCTGGTTGGACAAGAGGTAAGGCGGCAGGGGCGGAGGCTCAAGCAGCGAGGCGAAATTTGCGGTATTTCAAAAGCATTTTGGCCAGATGCGGATAGCCCGGGCGACCCTGTCGCGCATCCGGGCCCAGCGTCAGATCGACCAAAGGAGACCGCAGCGGGATCTATGAACGCGGAGGGTTCCCGGCATAGAGATTTCGCATTTGCAACAAAATGCCATTCCTTGGAAACGGCGTGAATTGGCTGGAGAAGCCATATTTCGCGAAATTTGGTCCAAACCCCGACAGCTTGGGGCCGACCTGCCAGTAGATGCTGGCGCTCGGAATTTGCTGGCTCGGGTCACATTGAAGTTTGTATTTCGCTGCGCAGTCCGGCGGGATGACAGTCTGCTGATCCCGTCGCGAGAGGATCACCTTTCCGTTGCAGCGTGCCTCCAGAAAGCCGTCTCCGGACTTTGACCATTTGATCCTGAGCTGAAACTTGTTCCACTGGGACAGCTTCGAGGGTGGCACGCAGACCTGGCGCTCGAATGTCAGCCCACGGACCGTATCCAGCTGCAGATCATAGATGTGGTTCTTGATGCCTTTCGTCCGGCCCCATTCCGCAACCTCCAACTTGGACCATGCGGGTGTCGGGCCTCCGTTATAGCGGAAATTGGGGGCGATCCGGATCTCCATGGAATACTCGACCAGTTGGCCCGGCTTTACGTTTTTGGGTGCGGCGATCCGCGATCTGATATTGCCATTCAGACAATCGCTCTCGCCGCGACCATCACCATACTTTCGGGAGCTGCATCCCTGCGGTTTCAGCTCGAACGACCAAATCCCGCCGCTGTAAACCGGCTTGGAGCCATTGAATTTATGCGGTTTGAACCGCTTCGAGTGATCTTGAGCATGCGCTGCGAATGCGGCGCATATGGAAACCAATGCTAGAACAAACCTGAGAAAATGCATGCTGCCCTCGTTGCGCTGGACGCTCTGACACTATCGTCACGGCCGCCATCTGGCAATTTTCCGCTATTTGTTCAGGGGCCATGGGGGCGGGGCCTTTCCGCGCGGGCGCAGGGATTTGCCACATCTGTAGGAAAGACGCAGTCTGCCCCGCCGCAGTGGGGCGTAAACGGGGCAGATCACCCGTATATCGCCAGCATCTCCTTCAGATCCTCAAGTGTGTTTGCCTCCTGCAAAGGCTTGTCCTTGCGCCAGCGGGACATGCGCGGAAACCTCAGGGCGACGCCGGATTTGTGGCGGGGGCTGGCTTGGATACCCTCGAATGCGATCTCGAAGACATGCTCGGGGGTAACACGCCGCACGGGGCCGAAGCGCTCCAGCGTGTTCTTGCGCACCCAGGCGGTGATCTGGCGGAACTCCGCATCGGTCAGCCCGGAATAGGCCTTGGTAAAGGGCACCAGCTCGTTCCCGTCCCATACCGCGAAGGTGTAGTCGGTAAAGAGGTTCGCGCGCCGCCCATGCCCGGCTTGGGCGTAGATCATCACGGCGTCGATCACCAGCGGATCGACCTTCCATTTCCACCAGTCCCCCTTCTTGCGCCCGGCCAGATAGGGCGAGGCGCGGCGTTTCAGCATCACGCCCTCGGCCCCGAGCGCGCGGGATCCGACGCGGATCTCGGCCAGCGCGTCCCAGCTGTCGAATGTCAGCGCGGGGGAGAGGCGCAGGGGCAGCCCCTCGGGCAGCTCCTCGAGCATCGCTTCCAGCAGCGCGCGGCGCTCGGCCAGTGGCGTATCGCGCAGATCCGTGCCCCCGGCTTCCAGCAGGTCATAGGCCCGCAGGATCACCGGCGCCTCGGTCAGCAGTTTCTTCGGCACCGTCTTGCGCCCGATCCGCTTTTGCAGCGCGTTGAAGGACAGAGGCGCCTCATCGCCCCAGGCCAGCAGCTCGCCATCGAGCACGGTGCCCTCGGGCAGGAAATCGCGCAGGCTGGCCAGTTCGGGGAAGCGGTCAGTCATCAGCTCTTCGCCGCGCGACCAGACGAAATGCTGCCCGCCGCGCAGGATAAGCTGGCCCCGGATGCCATCCCATTTGTGCTCGGCCTGCCAGCCCTCGGGGGGGCCGAGCGTCTCGGGCGCGTCCTCCAACCCGTACGCCAGATAGAACGGATAAGGCTTGGACAGGTCGGCTTCGGGATCCCGGGTCAGCACGAGCGCTTCGAAGCTGGTGGTTTCCGGCGTCCAGTCGCCCATCAGGCGATGTGCGAGCTCGGCCTCGGGGATCTCGGTGGCCTGGGACAGGGCCCGCGTCATCAGCTTGGTCGAGACCCCCATGCGGAAGCCCCCGGTGATCAGCTTGTTGAACACGAAGGCCTCGGTGGGCGGCAGGCTGTCCCAGGCCGACAGGATGAAGGCGCGCCGCTCCGGTTCTTCCAGCGCGGCGAGGCCGCGGATCTCGGTGATCCACTCGCTCAGGCTGCGGGTGCTGGTCTGGCCGGGGGGCGGCAGGACAAGGGCGATCGTCTCGGCCAGATCGCCCACGATCGGATAGGCCTCCTCAAAAAGCCAGAGGGGAATGCCTGCGCGCTCCGCCGCCCACTCCCGCAGGCGCGTCGTGGTGACCGTGCGCTTGGGCCGCCGCCCGGACAAGAGCGCGATGGTCCAGAGTTTGTCAGCCTCGGGGGCCGTGCGGAAATAGGCTGCGAGGGCGGCGACCTTTGGCGTGATCTTGGTGGTCTGATCCAGTGCGGTGAAAAGCTCGGCAAACCGGTTCACGAGGGGCCTCCATGGGCACGCAGAAAGGCCCCGAGGCTGGCCACGGCGCGGTCGGCGCTGCGCGAGCGGCCCGCGTGGATCTGCCAGACATGGGGCATGCCGGGATAGGTCTCGATCGCAACATCGGCCCCGGCGGCACGCAGGGCTTCGGCAGAGGCCAGCGCGTCCCGGGCCAGCGCCTCGCCCTCGGCATATTGGATCAGCGTGGGCGGTGCCGCAGGCAGCGGGGAGGCGAGGGGGGAGGCATAGGGATCCCGCGGGTCATGCCCGCAGAGATAAGCCGCGACCGTATTGCGGCCCCAGCGTTCGGGGATCAGGATCTCGGTCTCGAGCCGGGTCTGAAATCCGCCCGCCTCCAGATCCAGATGGCCGATCGGGGACAACAGCGCCAGCGCAGCGGGCGGGGGCAGACCGGCCCGCGCCGCCCAGTGGAGCAAACCGAGCGCGAGGCAACCGCCCGCGCTGTCACCGGCCACCATGACCGGACCCTCGGCGCTCAGCGCGCCATAGGCCGCAAGCACGTCCTCGGGGGCGGCCGGAAACGGGTGTTGCGGGGCCAGGCGGTAATCCGGCAGCCAGGCGGTGCAGCCCGCTGCCCGGGCGATATGGCTGACCATATGCTGATGACTGCGCGCACTGCCGATGGTGAAGCCGCCCCCATGCAGATAGAGAAGCCGTCCGCCTGTCGCACCTTCGGGGTGCAGGGTCATCGTGGGCACGCTGCCCAGATCCGTCCGTCCCTGCGCCACGCCCTTGCATCGTTTCTCACCCAGAAACACGGTGGCGTCGAAGATCGCACGGAGCAGGGTCTGGGACGGGGTGTAGGCGAGGGTCGGGCGCTGGACATAGCGGGCAAAGAGCGGCCAGAGCCGGTCGCCCATTCCCTCGGGCCCCTGTTGCCGGGTCATTGCGCGTCTCCCGTCGGGCCGGGTTCGGGCGCGTCGCTGTCGCTGTCGGTTTCGACGCTTTCGCCTTCGAACTGGGTTTCGACGATCTGCGCATCGTAGCCCTGATCCTCCAGCCATTTGCGAAAGACCGAGGTGTAGCCATGGGTGACGAATATGCGTTCGGCCCCGGTTTCAGCGATGGCGCTGTTCAGTCCGGGCCAATCCGCATGGTCCGACATGACAAAACCGCGATCCGCCCCGCGCCGCCGTCGCACGCCGCGCATTCGCATCCAGCCCGAGGCAAAGCCGGTCTCGGTCGCGCCGAACCGCTTCATCCAGGGGGTGCCGAGGGCCGAGGGCGTGGCCATGACCAGCGCGCCGGGATGGGTCTTGGCGGTGATCTCGGCGGTGACTTGCACGGTCGGGGGCAGGATCAGGCCCTGATCGCGCAGAACGCGGTTCGTGGCCTCGACCGCGCCATGGGTCAGGATCGGCCCCTGCTCGGGGTCGAGCTGGGCGAGGATCCGTTGCGCCTTGCCCAGAGCATAGGCGCCGAGCACGGCGGTTTTGCCCGCCGCCGCGCAGGCGGCCCACCAGTCGCGGATCGCGGCGACCACATCCGGTTGTGGGTCCCAGCGAAAGACCGGCAGCCCAAAGGTGCATTCGGTGATGAAAGCGTGGCAGGGCACGGGCTCGAACGGTTCGGACAGGCCGTCCTCCTCGATCTTGTAATCGCCCGAAACCACCCAGACCTGACCGCGATGGGCCAGCCGGATCTGGGCCGAGCCCGGCACATGGCCCGCAGGATGAAAGCTCACCTCGACCCCGCCGATCTGGCGCGTTTCGCCATAGCGGATCGTGTCGAGCCGGATCTCGCCCAGCCGGTGGCGCATCACCGGGGCGGCAGCCTCGGTGGCGAGGTAGCGTGCATGGCCGGGGCGGGCGTGATCCGCATGGCCATGGGTGATCAGGGCACGGTCCACCGGGCGCCAGGGGTCGATATGGAAATCGCCCACCGGGCAGTAGATCCCGTGCTCGGTAAAGGTCAGAAGGTCTGCGGCCATGCCCGAGACCTAGCGCCCGCCCCGCGCGCCGCCAAGGGTTGCAGCGCCTGCCCGGCTCTGGTCCAGTGCGGCCATTGCGAACCGGGGGAGGGGACATGACGGAGTTCAGAACAAAGATGGAGGCGGGCGCGCTCTTGGCGGGGACCTTCCTCAAGACACCCGCGATCGAGATGGTCGAGGTGATGGCGCTCTCGGGGCTGGATTTCGTCTGCCTTGATGCAGAACATGCGCCTTTCGACCGGGGACGGATCGATGCCTGCCTCGCCGTGGGGCGGGCGCTGGGCTTTCCCTGCCTCGTGCGGGTGCCGGATGCGGCCCCGGCCACGCTGATGCAGGCGCTGGATGCGGGTGCGGCCGGGGTGGTCGTGCCCCATGTGGACAGCGCCGAGAAGGCCGCATCCATCGCCAAGGCCTGCCGCTATGGCGGCGGGGGGCGGGGCTATGCGGGCTCGACGCGCTCGGCGGGGTACGGCACCCAAACCATGGCGGCGGTGCTGGGCAGCAGCGACGCACCGATCGTCATTGCCCAGATCGAGGATGCCGAAGGGGTCGAGGCCTGCGAGGGGATCGCGGCGACCCCGGGCATTGACGGGGTCTTTCTCGGCCCCGCGGATCTGTCGGTGTCCTATGGCAAGACGGATCAGAGCTCGGACGAGCTGATGGCGGCCATCGCCCGCGTCGGAGAGGCCTGTGCGGCCACGGGCAAGCCCTATATGACCTTCGCCGCCAATGTGGAGAAAGCCGCGGCCTGGCGGCGCTACGGCTTCACGGTGTTCTTCGTGGCCTCCGAGCATGCCTGGATGATGCAAGGGGCCCGGGCCACCGCCGAGGGGATCGGCGCGCTCGACTGACGGCGCGCCAACCCCGGTGGACCGGCTGGGTCAGTGCTTGTGCCCGCTATGGCCGCCATGGCCGTGCTGGTGGTCATGCCCGCCATGCTCGGCGGCCCGTTCGAGATCCACAGGGATCTCCAGCGTGACCTCACCGGCCTTCTCGAAGACGAGGGTGACCGGCACCATATCGCCCTGGGACCAGCTCTCTTTGAGGCCCATGAACATCACGTGGTCACCGCCGCGCTTGAGCATGTAGGTCTCGCCTGCGGGGATCGTGAAGCCATCCTCGACCTCGCGCATGAGCATCACGCCGTTGCCGTCATCGATATGGGTGTGCAGCTCGACCCGAGCAGAGGCGGGCGAGCTGGCCGAGACGAGGCGGTCGTCCTCGGCGCCGTGGTTCATGATTTCCATGAAGGCGGCCCCGGATTTGGCAACCGGCGAGGCGGCGCGCGCATAAGGGTCCATCACCATGATGGATGTGTCCATGGCGATCGCGGGCAGTGCAGCGAGGCCGAGGCCCGCCGCGAGGATGAGAGATTTCAAAGACATGTCTGAGGTCCTGAGAAAAGAGATCTGAAAGGTGAAGCGTGTTCAGATCACCACAGGCGGTGCGCGCGGCGCGCCTCCGGGTTCGGGCGGTTGCGCCCAGAGACAGGGGCTCTGACGCGGCCGGAAGCTGGTCGCGCCAAAGGCCGGATCGGTCGCAAGTTCCGCGCGCAGCGTCACGGCAGCCAGTCCGATCAGAGCGCAATCAGGGCAGGTATGGCTGGCCTGAACCGGGTTGCCTTCGGCGTCGAGCCGCAGGGTTTCGGTTTCTGACCCGACGCAGATCACCGCGATCATGCCCGGGTCCGCCGCCATCTGGCCCCGGGCCACGGCCATCGCGCCGCTGGTCCCCACAAGGGTCAGCGCGAGGCAGATCGCGAGGAGGCGGCGAAGATGCGTCACACCCAGAGAGGTAGGCGGGGCGGCGCGCTTTGGAAAATGGTCGCTTTGTCGCATCCGGGGTCACACGCGCGCGCTGCCGAAGGCCGGCGGGTCGCCCAAAGCGCGGGCCTGTCGTAAGAGCCGCATCCGCGTCGCGGCCCTTACGACAGCAGAAAACGCAAAACGCCCCGCGCGGATCCACCGGCGGAGCGTCTTGTCGAAATCTCAGAGGGATCAGGCGGCGGCCTGAGCCTTTGCGATGTCTTTCTTGATCTTGAGCGCCTTCTCGGACAGCTCGGCATCCTTGGCTTTGGCCAGGAAGCTGTCCAGCCCACCGCGGTGGTCCACGGTGCGCAGAGCCGCTGCCGAGATGCGCAGCTTGAAGCCGCGGCCCAGAGTCTCGGACATCAGGGTCACATCGTTCAGGTTCGGCAGGAAGCGCCGCTTGGTCTTGTTGTTGGCGTGGCTGACATTGTTGCCAACCATTACGCCTTTTCCTGTCAGTTCGCAGCGGCGCGACATCGGCTCGCTCCTCGTTGTCTAGCGGTTCGGATCGAAAAGGGGCGCGCTCGAAGGGGCCCCGGAAACTTGAAGCTGCCGTCTAAGACGAATGCCTGCGGGCGTCAAGCGATTCATTCACGGCACGAGCACTGCGCGGACACGGCGTCGGTCCTGCGCGGGCGGGATCCGTGCCCGCGTCCGGGGATATCAGCCCTCGGACGGGCCAGCCCCGAGGCTGTCGAGGATGTCCGCGGCCGCCTGACTGGCCGATAGCTGCCCACCTGCGACCGCATCCGACAGCCGGTCCATGGCCGCGCGGGTCGCCTGATCCTCGGTCAGGCGCGCCAGCAGCCCGGCGCGCACCTCGGTCTCGAACCAGCCCCGCGCCTGCGCAGCGCGCCGTTGGTCCCAATGGGCGTTTTCCTTGCGCCATGTGGCCAGGGTCTGCATCTCGTGCCAGGCCTCGGGCAGGCCGGTGCCCGTGACCGCCGACACCATCAGCGCCTTGGGGAAGTCCTCTGGATCCTCGGGCCGCTTTCGCAGGAGCCGGAGCGCCCCGGCGTAATCCGCGCAGGTCCGCGTGGCCGTGGCCTTCAGATCGCCATCGGCCTTGTTGATCAGGATGACGTCGGCGGTCTCCATGATCCCGCGCTTGACCCCCTGCAATTCGTCCCCGCCCGCCGGGGCCAGAAGCAGCACGAAGAGGTCCGACATCTCGGCCACCATGGTCTCGGACTGTCCGACGCCGACGGTTTCGATCAGAACCACATCGAAGCCTGCCGCCTCGACCAGTGCCACGGCCTCGCGCGTGCGGCGCGACACGCCACCGAGATGCGACAGGGATGGCGAGGGGCGAATGAACGCCCCCGGCGCGCGGCTCAGCCGCTCCATCCGGGTCTTGTCGCCGAGGATCGAGCCGCCCGTGCGCGCCGAGCTCGGATCAACGGCCAGCACCGCGACCTTCAACCCGGCCTCGATCAGCATCATGCCAAAGGCTTCGATGAAGGTGGACTTGCCCACGCCCGGCGTGCCCGAAAGTCCGATGCGCAGCGCCTGTCGCCCGCTGCCGGCGAGCCGCTGCAGAAGGGCCGTTGCCGTGGCGCGGTCTGCGGGGCGGGTGCTCTCGATCAGGGTGATGGCCCGGGCAAGCGCCCGGCGCTCCCCGGCGGTGATCCGGGTGGCGAGCGTTTCCAGATCCGGCAGGCGGGCATTGATCCGGTCGGCGGGCGCGGGCGTGGTCTGGTCGGTGGGCACGTGGCGGTCTTTCGCTGGGTCGATCTGACATTCCCGTCAGGGCAATTGACGGCTTCGCGGTTTTCTTGCCTTGTCGTCCTATGTCTTGTCCAGACGACAGCGGCGCGCGCCCACGACGACAGGAGGCGAAAGTGACAGTAAAATTGCGAAATGCCCTGCGATCCGCGCTGATCGGGCTGGCTCTGGCGGCGGCACCGGCCATGGCGACAGAGCAGGGGGTGTTCGATGTCTCGCTCGGCGGCGTGCGCGCGGCGGTGGTGCAATACGCGGCCAACACCGATGGCAATCGCTATGCGGTGACCGGCAAGGTGCGGACCACGGGCCTGCTCGGCGCGGTGGTGAAAGCCTCCTACGAGGCGACGGCGCGCGGTCAGCAGACCGGCCCGAGCGCCTATCGCCCGAGTTCCTTCGTGGAGATTCGCGATGCCAGTGGCGAACGCTCGGAGGCCGAGATGCTCTACCGGGGTGGGCGGCCACAGGTGAAGGTCTATGACCCGCCGCGCGAGGCGGACCGTCACGCGGTCGATCCCGCCACCCAGACGGGGACGGTGGATCCGATGACGGTAATCTATGCCGCCCTGCGCGATCAGCCCGAGGCCCGGGTCTGTGATCTGACCTTGCAGGTTTTCGACGGCAAGCGGCGCAGCGAGGTGGTTCTGTCCAACCGCCGTGCCGGGGCGGGTGGCGAGATCACCTGCCAGGGGCTCTATCGTCGGATCGCCGGCTGGTCGCCCCGCAAGCTGGCCGAGAAGACGCGCTTCACCTTCGAGATGACCTATGCCCCGCGTGGCGATGGGATCTACGAGGTCGCGCGGGTGACCACGGACACCACCTTTGGCCGCGCGGTGCTGAAGCGACGCTGAGCCCGGTGGCGCGCGCCCCTTGACCCGGCCGCGGCCGAATGGTTCGGTCCCGCGCAACCCCGCCCGATGCCAGCAAGGACCGCGCGCCCCATGCCCGCAGCCGACGCCCTTCCCATTGACGAGGCCCTGCCTGATCTGCTCGCTGCCATGGCGCGGGGCGGGGCGGCCGTGTTGCAGGCACCACCGGGCGCGGGCAAGACCACGCGGGTCCCGCTCGCCCTGCTGGAGGCCGGGGCCGCAGGCCGGATCGTCATGCTGGAGCCGCGCCGTCTCGCGGCGCGTGCCGCGGCCGAGCGGATGGCCGCAACCCTTGGGGAGCCGGTGGGGCAGACCGTGGGCTACCGCATGCGCGGCGCCTCCAAGACCGGTCCGGACACCCGGATCGAAGTGGTCACCGAAGGCATCCTGACCCGATGGTTGCAGGCCGATCCGGAGCTGCCCGGGATCGGGACCGTGATCTTCGACGAGTTCCACGAACGCTCGCTGAACGCGGATCTGGGGCTGGCGCTCTGTCTCGAGGTGCGCGCCGCCCTGCGCGAGGATCTGCGCCTGCTGGTCATGTCGGCGACGCTCGATGCCGCGCCCGTGGCGGCGCTGATGGGGGATGTCCCGGTGGTCACAAGTGCGGGGCGCAGCTTTCCGGTGGAGGACCGTTACCTGCCGCGCCCCGTGCCGAAGACGACGCGCTTTCCCGCCGCGGTGGCCGCGCTCACCCGCCAGGCCCTGGCCGAGGCCGAGGGCAGCGCGCTTGTCTTTTTGCCGGGCGAGGGGGAGATCCGGCAGGTGGCCCGTCTGCTGGAACAGGATCTGCCCGCGGATACGGTGCTGCGCCCGCTTTACGGGGCCATGAAACTCGCCGAGCAGCGCGCGGCAATCGCGCCTGCGCCTGCGGGGCAGCGCAAGGTGGTGCTGGCCACGTCCATCGCCGAGACGTCCCTGACGATCGAGGATGTGCGCATCGTGGTGGATGGCGGGCGGGCGCGGCGTGCGCGGTTTGACCCGGCCTCGGGCATGTCCCGGCTGGTGACCGATCCAGTGAGCCGTGCCGAGGCGACCCAGCGCGCGGGCCGGGCCGGGCGGGTCGCGCCGGGCCTCTGCTACAAGCTCTGGACCAAGGGGGCGGAGGGGGCCTTTGCGGCCTTCGCACCACCCGAGATCGCGGTCGCGGACCTGAGCGCGCTGGCGCTGGATCTGGCGATCTGGGGCACGGGGCCTGCGGATCTGGCGCTGTTGACCCCGCCGCCCGATGGGGCCTGGGCCGAGGCGCAGGCGCTCTGCCAGTCGCTCGGGGCGTTGGACGCTGAGATGCGGATCACCGATCACGGGCATGCGCTGGCGCGCCTGCCCACGCATCCGCGCCTCGCGCATATGCTGCGCCGGGCCGGGGCGCAGGCCGCACCGTTGGCGGCCCTGCTCTCCGAGCGGGACCTGGATCGCAATGCGGGCGTTGATCTCGCGCGACGGCTGGCCATTTTGCGCGGTGATGCGCCCTGTCCGGATCCCGGTGCCCGCGCGCGGGTGCAGGCCGAGGCCAAGCGCCTCGCGCGGGATCTGCCGAAGGCAGAGACGCTGAGCCTTGGCGCACAGGCAGCGCTGGCCTATCCCGACCGGATCGGGCTGCGCCGTCCCGGCGATGATCCGCGCTACCTGTTGTCAGGGGGGAAGGGGGCGGTGATGGATCCTGCGGCGAGCCTTGCGGGCGCGCGGCTGCTCGTGGCCACCGATCTCGACGGCAACCCGCGGGAGGCTCGGATCCGGCAGGCAGCGGAGTTGAGCGAAGCAGAGTTGCGCGCGCTCTACGGGGATCAGATCCAGTGGCGCGATCACTGCCACTGGTCGCGCCGCCACCGCCGGGTCGAGGCCCGCCAGCAGGAGATGTTCGGCGCGCTTGTCCTGTCGGACCGGATCTGGCGCGATGTGCCAGAGGCCGCGCGCGCCGAGGCCGCTTTGGCGGGGCTGCGGGATCTGGGGCTGGAGGCGCTGGGCGGGAAGGCCAGCTTTGCCCGCCTTCGGGCACGGGTCGCGCTCTGCCGGGCCGGCGGGATGGAGCTGCCGGAAATGTCCGACGATGCCCTGCTCGCGGCGGCGGAGGGCTGGCTGCTCCCCTATCTCGGGCAGGTGCGCGGGGCAGAGGACCTGCGCGCGCTCGACCCGCTCGAGCCGCTGAGAACCTGGCTTGGCTGGGACGCGCTCCAGGCGATCGAGGCACAGGCGCCCGCCGCCATCACGACACCGCTCGGGCGCGAACTCCCGGTGGATTACAGCGGCGACGCGCCCGAAGTGTCCGCCCGGGTGCAGGAGTTTTTCGGCGTCACCCGGCATCCGACCGTGGGGCCGGGGCGGGTGCCCTTGCGGATCACGCTGCTGTCGCCGGGTCAAAAGCCCGTGGCGGTTACCTCGGACCTTCCCGGCTTCTGGGCGGGTGGCTACGCGGATCTGCGCAAGGACATGCGGGGCCGGTATCCGAAACATCCATGGCCCGAAGACCCGACCGAGGCCGACCCGACCGTGCGCGCCAAACCGCGCCGCAGGTGAGACGCGCGCCGCGTCGCGCGCCCCTTTGTCTTGAGTCTGGAAATATCCCCGCCGGAGGCAGCGTGCCTGCTGCGCCGACGGTCAGGCCGTTGGCGCGCTCAGCGCACCCGTTGCCATGTATTGCCCCGACAGATCGGTCCGACGCAGCCCGACACCTTCAGCAGATCCCCGTCGAGCGACATTTTCGAGCGATAGGTCTTGTCCGCCCCCGGATCCCAGATCTTGCCCTTGCCATAGGCACCATCGCCCTGGTTCTGCATGTCCCAGACGATGTTCTTGCCGATATTGTCGGACGCGATGGGTGTCCCGTTCGAGGTAAAGGAACGCAGGAGCTTGCCGCAGATCTTGCCGCTGCACTCGTAGAATTCCACATGGCCCACATTGCCCTCGTCATTCGGGGCGGTCTGGAACACGCCCTTGACCGCATCGGCGGCCGCGGGGCTGGCTAGGGCCGCGCAGGCGGCCAGGATCGCGAAGATCGATTTCACTTGGGTGTCCTCCTCCTTGGATGGCCGGACGCTCGCAAATCCTCTCTGCGCGCGGCAAGTGTGACGTAACGCCAGCCCGCAAAGTGCCGTTGCGTCTTTGCAATCGGACGCGTCGCCCGCTAGAGACCCGCTCAGACACAGACAGCCGGAGCCCGCGCGATGATCCTCTACCCCGCAATCGACCTCAAGGACGGCCAGGCCGTGCGGCTCTACAAGGGCGATATGGACAAGGCGACCGTGTTTCATGACAGCCCTGCCGAACAGGCAAAGGCGTTTCAGGAGGCGGGCTGCGAGTGGCTCCATCTGGTCGATCTGAACGGCGCCTTTGCCGGCACCCCGGTCAACGGGGCGGCGGTGGAGGCGATCCTGGCGGCGACCTCGGTGCCGGCGCAGCTGGGCGGTGGCATTCGCGACATGGCAACGATCGAGATGTGGCTCACGCGAGGGATTGCCCGGGTCATTCTCGGGACCGTGGCGGTCGAGGATCCGGATCTGGTGCGCGCCGCGGCCAAGGCCTTTCCGGGCAAGGTGGCCGTGGGGCTCGACGCGCGCAACGGGCGCGTGGCGACACGGGGCTGGGCCGAGGAGACCGACCTGATGGTCACGGATCTGGCGAAATCCTTCGAAGATGCGGGGGTTGCGGCGATCATCTATACGGATATTGACCGGGACGGCGCCATGCAGGGCCCAAATGTGACGGCGACGGCTGCGCTCGCCCATGCGACCTCGATCCCGGTGATCGCGTCGGGCGGGGTGTCCTCGCTGGAGGATCTGCGCGCGCTGAAGGCAACGGGCGCGCCGCTGAACGGGGCGATCTCGGGCCGTGCGCTCTATGATGGGGCGATTGATCTGGCAGAGGCTCTAGCGGTTCTGAAAGCCTGAGCGAGGGCGCGGCTGGTGTCCGTCGCGGGGGCCAGCCCCCGCACCCCCGGAGTATTTCGGGAACAATGAGAGGCAATCTCAGGGCAGGGGATCGGTGTGCCAGAGCGTGACCTTGAGCCCGCCCAGTGACACGGCGGGGCCGGAGGGCAGGAAGGGAAGGCCCGTTGCCTTGGCCAGCCCGCCATCGGAGGTGATGACCCCGACCCGCCAGCCGGAAAACCCGGTCGCAAGCACCTTCCCGAGACTTCCATAGAGGCCAAAGAGCAGCTTGCGATTGCCGATCCGCGCCCCATAGGGCGGGTTTACAAGCACGAGCCCTGGTCCCGGCACGGGCGGGATCAGATCGGAGATCGGTTGGCGTTCGAACCGGGTAACGGCGCTCAGCCCGGCGCGTTCGGCATTGCCGCGCGCCCCCCGGATCGCCCCGTCATCCCGGTCGAAGCCAAAGGCCAGCGGGGTTGAGCCAGGCGGGTCCGCCGCGCGGCGCGTGCGCTGCGCGGCCACGGCCTCTGGCACAGCGGATGCCAAGTTTTCGAATGCGAAAGACCGATCGCGCCCGGGGGCGAGGCCGAGGGCAAGTTCGGCGGCTTCCAGTACGAAGGTTCCCGAGCCGCACATTGGATCCACGAGAGGCTCTGTTCCGCTAAAGCCCATCTGTCGCAGAAAGAGCGCGGCCAGCGTTTCGCGCATGGGCGCTTTTCCGACAAACTCCTTATGTCCGCGCCGGTGCAGTGGGGCGCCGGAGGTATCCAGGCTGATCTGCACCAGATCGTCTTCGATCCGCACCAGCAGGCGCAGAGCGTCCTCTCCCTTGCCCTCGGGCGCGCCGAGGGTCTCGGTGATGGCCCGCATCACCCTCTGGGCGGCCGCGCGGTCGTGATAGATCTTGGAGCGGCGGCAGGTCGCCTCGACCCGCACAGGCACGTCCGGACGCAGCACATCGCCCCAGGGGAATTTGCGCGCGCGCTTGTCGAGCTGCGCCAGATGGAAAGCTCGGAAGCTGCCGAGCCGCACCAGCACCCTTGCCGCGCCTCGCAGGTGCAGGTTCGCGCGCCAGATGTCGGGCCAGTCGCCCGTGGTCTCGACCCCGCCGGGCACGGCGCGCGGGGCGGCAAAGCCCAACTCCGCCGCTTCGGCGGCGAGTATGGGTTCCAGCCCCGGAGGAGCCGCGAGAAAAATGTCGAAAGGCGGTGTCGTCATGGGGCGGGCTTACCCCGGATCGCCGTCCGGCGCGAGGGCCAAGACTTGTTCCGGGGGGCTTGGGCGGCTAAGAGGCCCTGTGCCCATCGCAGGACCGTGCCCATGCTGAAAACCCGTGTCATTCCCTGTCTCGACGTTGCCGATGGCCGGGTCGTCAAAGGTGTGAATTTCGTCGACCTCATCGATGCCGGAGATCCGGTCGAGAGCGCCAAGGCCTATGACGCGGCCGGGGCGGATGAGCTGTGCTTTCTCGACATCCACGCGACCCATGAGAACCGGGGCACGATGTATGATCTGGCCACGCGCACGGCGGAGCAGTGTTTCATGCCGCTGACCATCGGCGGGGGCGTGCGGACGAGCGAGGATGTGCGCAACCTCCTGCTGGCGGGCGCGGACAAGGTCTCGTTCAACTCGGCCGCCGTGGCGGATCCGGACGTGATCGCGCGGGCAGCGGACAAGTTCGGCAGCCAGTGCATTGTCTGCGCCATCGATGCGAAAACCGTTTCCCCGGGCAAATGGGAGATCTTTACCCATGGCGGGCGCAAGCCCACGGGGATCGATGCGGTCGCATTCGCCAAGACCGTGGTGGCCAAGGGGGCCGGAGAGATCCTGCTGACCTCCATGGATCGGGATGGCACGAAGCAGGGGTTCAACCTGCCGCTCACCCGGGCGATTTCCGATGCGGTCTCGGTTCCGGTCATCGCCTCGGGCGGGGTTGGCACGCTGGATCACCTTGTGGACGGGGTGACGGAGGGCGGCGCAAGCGCCGTGCTGGCCGCGTCGATCTTCCACTTCGGGGAGTACACCATCCGCGAAGCGAAGGAGCATATGGCGGAGGCGGGCATCCCCGTGCGCTTGTCATGAGCGTGCTGCATGAGCTCGAAGCGGTGATCGCAGCACGCAAGGGGGCCGATCCGGACAGTTCCTGGACGGCCAAGCTTCTGTCCAAGGGGCCAGAGAAATGCGCTGAGAAATTCGGCGAGGAGGCGATCGAGGCCATTATCGCCGTGGCCAAGGATGACCGTGAGAACCTGACCTACGAGGCGGCTGATGTGCTCTATCACCTGCTGGTGATGCTGGCGGCGCGGGATGTGGCGCTGGAGGATGTTCTGGCGGAGCTGGCGCGACGGCAGGGGATGTCCGGGCTGGCGGAGAAGGCATCGCGCTGAGCGGCCCGTTCAGGACGTGGTCCGGGCCGGGCCTTCGGCGAGGGTATTTGCAGACTTGAGAAGGCCGCGCGCGCGGGTCAGAGCTTGGAGCTGATCACGCCAGTGGCAAACCCGCCCATGCGCAGCTCGCCATAGAGCCGTTGGTATTCGATCTTGGGGCAGCGGTTCTGGATCACGGTCAGGCCGGCGGCTTCGGCCTTGGCGGCGGCCTCCGGATGGTTGACGCCGATTTGCATCCAGACTGTTCGCAAGCTCGGCAGTTCGGCCATGGCCGCGTCGACGATCGCGGGCACATGTTCCGGGCGGCGAAAGATATCGACCATGTCCACGGGCTCTTCGATCTCCGACAGGTCCGCGCGGATGGTCTCGCCCAGCAATGTCTTGCCGGCATGGACCGGATTGACCGGGATCACCCGCTTGCCGCGCAGCCCGAGATAGCGCGCCACGTAATAGGACGGACGCACCGGGTTCATGGACACGCCCACGCAGGCCACGACCCGGGTTCGGGTCAGGATTTCGCGCAGCAGGTCGTCGCTTGGATCTTGGGTCATGGGGCCAGCCTAGCGCCCGGTGAGACAGGCGGAAAGATCTCTTTGCCCGCGCGCCTCTCTCGGTTGATGCACGGGGGTGCCAAAAAAAACGCCCGTGCCGAAACGGCCGGGCGTGTAGTAACGGAACGAGGGACAGTGAAGTGAAGCGCAGGAGTTCCGAGCCCGGCTTCTATAAGTGTTACGTAGGGGCCATGATCTGGATTGAAAGGAGGAGATCACGATTCTGTGATCTCTTGTCAGATCCCCGCCAGTGCCGCGCGGATACTGGCCGATATGCCCGGCCAGAAGGCTGGTGTCAGCCGAGGACCTTGGGCCAGTTGCCATTGGCCCGTGTGATATTGCCGGGGATGTCCTTTTCCCAGCGGCGCTGCACCCGTCTGGAGAAATTCATGTAGAGCTTGCCATCGACGATCTTCCAGGCATCCGGATCCGTGGAGGCGGTATAGCCTTCGGCGACGGCCCAGGCGCAGTAGCCGCCATATTGCGGGGCATAGGCGTCGGGGGTCGCGGCAAAGGCCGCGCGATGGGCGTCAGAGGCGAAGCGCCATTCCGCGCCGTTCCAAGTGTGGGTGAAGGCGGCATCGCCGCTCACGGGTTTGCCGTCGTTGAAATAGGCCACGGGGTCATAGCCGCGAATGGCCAGGCCGCGCTTGCTGTAGATGGCCGGTTCGGCGGCCAGGGCCGGGGCGGCGAAGGGGGCAGCCGCGGTCAGAGCGCCGGTGCCGATCAGGAATGTGCGACGTGAAATCATGGGGTATCTCCTCAAGCGTTGGTCTGCTCAGGAGGTGGCGTTCGACGCCAAAACCAGCAAGAGAAGTGACACGCTTGTGAGGCAGATGTCAGTCGAAGATGTCCTCGATCAGGTCGACCGCCTCGCCCAAAGCCTTTTCCCACAAAGGTTTTTTGCGTTTCTTCTTTCGGTATCCGCCATGGGCCGCGCGCGATGCGGCGCCGCGCGAGACCGGTCCTGTTTCAGGTCCGTGCACGCCGGGGATATAGCCGGTCTCCTTGCGGCGCTTGCCTTTGCCCTTGGGTTTCTTGCCCGGTTCGGTCGGGGTCTTGAGCCATTTCATCTCATGCAACGGCGCGCCACAGGACCCGCAGGCCAGCTCATGCCCATCCCGGGCCGAGGGCACCAGCATGGTGCGCGCAGAGCAATAGGAACAGGTGGCGACTTTGGTGTGCTCGTGCATGAAAAACCTCTCTGACCCCTAGATAGGCGCGGGGCGGTGGGTTGTCATCTGCGCCGCGCGGCTTTGCCTAACCCTTGGGGGTTCGGCAGGCATAAAGCGCGACAGCCGCCGCGTTCGAGACATTGAGCGAGCCGAAGGCGCGGGCGAATGGGATCTTCACCAGCATGTCGCAGGTGGCCTTGGTCTTGTCGCGCAGGCCCGGGCCCTCGGCCCCCATGACCAGCGCGATAGGGCGGTCGCGGCGGGTCTCGAGCGCGGTATCGAGGGTCTCATCCGCCTCACCATCGAGCCCGAGCAGGGTGAAGCCCATGGCGCGCAGCTCCTCCATCGTATCGGCAAGATTCCGGACCCGCAGATAAGGCTGGCGCTCCAGTGCGCCCGAGGCGGTCTTGGCCAGCGCGCCGGTTTCCGGCGCAGCAGAGCGGGCGGTAGCAATGACGGCGGCCGCGCCGAACACCTCGGCAGAGCGTAGGACCGCGCCCACATTATGGGGATCCGTCACCCGGTCGAGCAGCACGACGAGGGGCGGCATCTCCGTGGGGCCACCGAGGCAAACCTCGGCCACGGGGCCCCAGCTCAGGGGTTTGACCTCGAGTGCCGCGCCCTGATGCACGGATCCGGGGTCGAGCGGCACCGGAAATTTTCGCGGATCGGCGATCTCTGGCTCCATCCCCGAGGCGGCGATGGCGTCGGCGAGCTTGTCGGCGGCGTTCCGCGTCACGACCAGCCGCGCCCGGTTGCGCGCCGGGTTCTGCAGGGCATCGCGCACCGCATGCAGCCCGAAGAGCCACAATGTCTGCGCCGCTGCGGCCCGTTTGGCGCGTTCCTTGTCGATCACCCATGTGGGCTTCTTGCCGGCCATGGCATGTCCTTTCGCGCGGCTCAGGGCGCGGGGATAGCCGAGGGGCCACGCCCGGTCAATGTTGTGCCGGGCAAGCGCCGCACAGGTCGATGATTTTCCCGGCTCCGCCCTCAAGTTTTGCGGTTGACGCCCCAGCCCGGCGCGCGTAATCACGCACCCGTTGGGCGACAGGCCGCAAGGTGTGGCAGGGGACTGTAACTCCCTCGCGGAGACGCACGCCTGGTTCGATTCCAGGGTCGCCCACCACTTTCCTCCTTACCTCAGACATGGCGCCAACGCGCAACCCGCGCCCGTGCGATTGTGATCCCGCCCTTTGCGCGTCGGGCGGATTATCCCTTGCGGTGTGTTCGGGGCGGCTTAGCATATCCCCATCCGAGACTGACGCCGGGGAGGGGCCGTGATGTCGAAGACGAGGCTGCCCGCAGGCCGGGGTCGCAGGTGAGCATCCGGTTCTTCTCGGACGCGACGCGGCCTGTGCATATGGGCCCCTATCCGCTGGAACGGCTGGCCCGGGGTGCGATGCCCGATCTCGCGCAGGTGCCCGAGGATCGCCCACTCAGCTTCGCGCGACCCGAGGTGCCGACCTCCATCGTCAATGCCATGGGCGAGTACCAGGCCATGATGGACGCGATCCGGGACGGGCTCGTGAACAAGGCGCGGGCGGAGTGTCCGAGCGATCCGGTGGCGCGGGCCAACCACCTCAAGGCCTTTGGCTATTTTTCCGATGCCGCCATGGTCGGGGCCTGCGCTCTGCCGTCTGAGGCGCTGCTTGCGCGCCCGCGCCGGAACCCGGATATCGACCGGCTGGCCCATGAGCTGCGCACGCGCCAGACCAAGACGCTGGCCTCGGGCATCGACATGATCATGGCCGATCTCAAGGAGAGTATGGAGGCGCCGCCCTCGACCATCATGGATCACACCTATGCCATGGTGTTTCTGTACGAGATGCCCCGGGACCCGCGTCCGGGCGAGCCGGGGACAGCGTGGATCGCTGATGCACAGGCCCATCGCGCTTGCCTGCGCGCCTCCGAGACGGCGGTGGTGCTGGCCAATTACATCCGGCTGCTGGGCTGGGATGCCAAGGCGCATACGGCGACCTCGACGGATGTGTCGCTCAACCGGCTCACGGTGGCGGCGGGGCTGGCGACGGTCGAGGACGGGGTTCTTACGAACCCTTATCTCGGGACCCGGTTCGGCGTGGCGGTTCTGACCACGACGATGGAGCTTGCGGTGGATGCGCCGCTCGCACCCGCGCAGCCCTGGTTGCGGACCAAGGGACCGGCCTGGTGGCTGGGCACGGCCTCGGCCAAATCGGCCCTGAACGGCGACCCGTTCAAATCCCGCGATTTCCGCGACGGGCCGCACCCGTTCGAGACACTCAAACGGGTCGAAAACCCGACCACCTATATCGATGCACCCAATGTGGCGCGGGTGCCCAAGCGCACGGATATGTTCGCGCGCGCCCAGTTCGGGGATATGGGTAAACCCCTGCAGGACGGGGCCAAGGGGGGGTATTACGCCCGCAAGGCGGCCCCATCCATGGCGCAGCGGCGGATGCTCGGGGCCTTTGTCCTCCTGCAGGATGGCGCGTCCGAGACGGAGCGCGCCGTCCCTGAGCCGCAGACCCATGCGGAGGCGATCAAGGCCGCGAGCTATTTCCTCGGCGTGGATGCGGTCGGGATCAGCGCCTGCCCGGATTGGACGTGGTATTCCCACGATGCGCGCGGCGAAGAGATCGACCCGCCCCATGACCAAGCCATCAGCATGATCATCGATCAGGGCTATGAGACGATGGAGGGCGCGTCCGGCGATGACTGGATCTCGGTGGCGCAATCCATGCGGGCCTATCTGCGGTTTTCGCTGCTCGGCGGAGTGATCGCCAAGCAGATCCGCAACCTCGGCTATTCGGCCAAGGCCCATACGGTGCTCGATGGCGAGGTGCTACAGCCGCCCTTGCTGCTCCTGTCCGGGCTGGGCGAGGTGAGCCGAATTGGCGAGGTGATCCTGAACCCGTTCCTCGGGCCGCGGCTGAAATCGGGGGTGGTGACCACGGATCTGCCGCTGGCCCATGACAAGCCGATCGATTTCGGTCTGCAGAGCTTCTGCGAGACCTGCAACAAATGTGCCCGTGAATGCCCCTCGGGGGCGATCACCGCCGGGCCGAAACTGATGTTCAACGGCTACGAGATCTGGAAGTCTGACAGCCAGAAATGCGCCAGCTACCGGATCACGACCCTGGGTGGGGCCATGTGCGGGCGCTGCATGAAGACCTGTCCGTGGAACCTCGAAGGGCTGTTCGCCGAGAAGCCCTTTCGCTGGGCGGCGATGAACATCCCCAAGGCCGCGCCGCTGTTGGCCCGGCTGGATGACGCTGTGGGCAATGGCGGGCTCAATCCGGTCAAGAAATGGTGGTGGGATCTGGAGCTCTATGAGGATGGCGGCTACCGGCCCACGCGGCACCCGGTGAATGCGCGGGATCTGCAGCGGGATCTCGACCTGCGTTACGAGGATCAGACCCTCGCGGTCTATCCGGCACCGCTTGCGCCGCATCCTTATCCATACCCGTTCCCCATGGATCGCGAGGCCGGGATCGAGGCCTATCAGGCGATGATCACCGCCGAAGAGTATCGCGACCGGCTGGCAAAGGGCGATGACGGCGTGATCCACCGGCGCGCCGAGGCTGGCGAGAGCCCAGTCCTGCAGGTCGTGGTGACCAAGGCCGAGGCGATGACGCCCGAGGTGACGAAATACGAGTTCCGACTGCCCTCGGGCGGGGACTTGCCGGAATGGACGGCGGGGGCGCATCTGGACATCGTGGTGGCCCCGGAATTCCTGCGCCAGTATTCCATGTCCGGCGATCCGGCGGATCGGTCGAAATACCAGATTGGCGTGCTGCGCGAAGAGGGCGGGCGCGGCGGATCCAAGCTCATGCACCGGATTTTTGCCGAGGGGCGGCGGGTCTTCATCTCGCGCCCCATCAACCATTTCCCCCTGACCGAGGATGCGCCCATGTCCTATCTCATGGGCGGCGGCATCGGGGTGACGCCAATGATCGCCATGGCGCACCGGCTGCACGCGCTGGCCCGGGATTTTGCGTTGCATTACTCCGTCAGCACCCGCGCCGCAGCTGGCTTTCTCGAGGATCTCGCGGCGATGCCCTGGGCCGATAAGCTGCATTTGCACATCTCGGAGGAGGGCACGCGCGCCGATCTCGATGCACTGTTTGCGGGCCATCCGGAGGGCGCGCATGTCTATACCTGCGGCCCGGAGCGGTACATGAGCGCTGTCATGGAGGCCGCCGCGCGACAGGGCGTGCCCGAGGAGGCGCAGCATCTGGAGTTCTTCTCGGTGCCCGAGACGCCCGACTACGAGAACCATCCTTTCACCCTGCGCCTCGTGCGGTCCGGGCAGGAGTTCGAGATCCCCGCAGACAAGACCGCCACGGATGTGCTGACCGAAGCCGGGATCAAGATCGATGTGAAATGCTCGGACGGGATCTGTGGGGTCTGCAAATGCGGGCTGGTGTCCGGCGATGTGGAGCATCGGGACTTCGTTCTGTCCAAGGCGCAGCGCGAGAGCGCGGTGATCCTGTGCCAGTCCCGCGCCGCCGAAAAGGACGGGGTGATCGAGGTCGACCTTTGAGCCGTACCTATTGCAGCTCGATTTCGCTGCGCTCGAAGCTTGCTGTCTGCGAGGAGCCGTCCTCGAAGGTCACGGTCACCTCGACGCTGGTCAGAGTGTCCAGCGGGAAGGCCACATAGGGCAGGTGGCTGTCGAGCTTGAAGGCATTGGGTGCAGGCGTACCCTCATAGCAGGGTTCCATGAACTTGAAGAGCTGCTCGGCATTGCCATTCACCCGGAAGGCAATCTGTTGCACGCCGCAGCGCCAGCTCTCGATCTGGGTGAAATACAGCAGGTCCTGACCGTTGAACTTGCGCACCGCGACCCAGCTCGACTGGGTGGCCATGAGGATCGGCTTGACCTCCTCGGCGGTGGTGAAACCGGTGGCCATGGCTGGTGTCGCCGCCAGCAGGCCAAGACAGAGCATCAGGGGACGCGGCATAGGGCACTCCGAAATCTCTGGACGGGAACGGGTTGTCCCGCCGCATGAACCCGGCATACTGCAAAAAACCGGGCAGGCCCAGAGATGACCGACTTCCTTCGAACTCCCGCGCATGGATGCGCATGATGCCTTGCCCGTAGCGGAGGGCGAAGCGCCGGGGCGCGACGTGCTGGCCGTGCTGCAGGGCGGGCGTCTGGCCTATGAGGCGTTGATCTTTGCGGCCTCGTTTCGGGCGGCGAACCCGGAATATGACGGGCGTCTGATCTTCGCCGAGCCGCAGCCCGGGCCGCTCTGGGGCGACACCGATCCGACGGCGCCTTCCGAGATCCGCCAGTTTCTGGGGACGGAATACGGGGCCGAGATCCGGCCCTTCGCCTCCGAGGCCTTCGGTGCGCGCTATCCCCATGGCAACAAGATCGAGGCGCTCAAGGTGCTCGACCGCGACCGGCCCTTCGTGTTCTTCGACACCGACACACTGTTTCTCGGCCCGCTTTCGGAGGTGCCCTTTGACGACGCCTATCCCGGGGCCTCCATGCGGCGGACGGGGACATGGCCGGTGATCGAGCTCTACGGGCCGGGCTACACCCAGACATGGAAGGCGCTCTATGACCGGTTCGGGCTGGATTTCGAAAGCTCCCTCGATCTGAGCCATCCGGATGAGTATTGGGAGCGTTACCTCTATTTCAACGCTGGCTGGTTCTTTGGCGGCTGTCCGCTGGCCTTCCATCGCCGCTATCTCGAGATCGCGCGCAGCATCTGGGATGACCCGCCGCCCGAACTGATCTGTCAGCCGCTGGAGCCGTGGCTCGACCAGATCGCGCTGCCCTTGGTTGTTCACGGGCTCGGCGGTGGGCGGGACGCGGTGCCGCCCGGATTGCTCGACGGGCGGATCACCTGCCACTACCGGCTTTTGCCTTTGCTGTACGCGCGAGAGGCGGATGTGGTGGTCGAGGTGCTGGAAAGGGTAACGGCCCCGAACCGGATCAAGAAGCTGCTCAAGGGGTCCGAGGCGGCCAAGCGGATGATTTATCAGGGCAAGGGGGCCAAGGCGCGCGCGCTCTTTGATCGGGCGGCTTTGCCCCCCAAGGAGCAGACCATCCGCAACACCTTGAAACGCAACAAGCTCTGGCTGCGCTAGTGCGCAACACCGCGTCCCCCGGGGTGGGGTAAATTCAATCATGTCTGGTCGGAGAACTTCAACTGGAGCGGGCGAGGCGATTCGAACGCCCGACCCTAACCTTGGCAAGGTTATGCTCTACCCCTGAGCTACGCCCGCATCAGTTGAGTGACGCTGATGTATCCAGCAGCCCCCTTGGCTGCAAGTGAAAAAAGCACGGATTTGCGATTTTTTGCTGCGCCCGCCGGTCGCAGGTCGGCAGGATCCGGACGGCGGCGGTTCGGACCGCTTGGACGCGCCGCCACGGGGAACGGGCGACGCGCCTGCGCGCTGTTTGCGGGGCCGCTAGGGGAGGAGCGTGATCTCTCCCGGGCGCCAAGTCTGGTCGAACCAGGGCTCGAGCGGTCCATAGAGCCGCATGATTGTGTTCCACCCTTTTCCCGGCACGGTCTGAAGCCAGTTGCTCTCGAATCCTTCCGGCGCCACGGGGCCGAAATAGATATCTGTCGAGCCATCCGCATTTTGCACCAGCCCGTCATCATTGCTGCCCAGGGCGGGAAACTGCTTGTCCGTCTGAAGCATCGAGCGGGTCTGGTTGTCATAGAGGGTGAAGGACCAGAAATCCTTGGCAGGCGGATCGGCGGGCACCGTGAGCTTGTAGGTCTTGCCACCGTCGAGCGCGTTGCCCTCCGCATCCCGGTAGGTGAAGGCGTATTGCGATCCCTTGCCCACCACTTTCAACGCCATCGCCGGCGTGACGCCCGTCGCATAGAAGTGAAAGGCACTGCGGAAATCGTGCAAAGTGGCCCCGTCCAGCACCCAGGTATAGGCCCCGCCGGGAAAGGCTGTCTGCCAATAGCTCTCGCCCGGATACCAGTAGACGCGCGGGTCGCGGGGCTTGGAGACCAGCGTCTTGACTGTCACGGCACCGGCGGCTGCCGCGCGTTTCAGAATGGCCTGCATCCTGTCATCGGGCGCAAAGGGCTGACCCTTCTGAATGCCGATTGCCGCCAGATGTCCCAAAAGCTCCGGCTCTTCGCCCTGCAGGGGTTCGGATTGCACCACGGTGTTGATCTCGTCGTACATCCGCTCGTCCATCACGTGGATCGTGTTGAACTCTTGGCCCGAGACGTTCACGAAGGTCATTTCCGGCGGCGCGTCCGCTGCCGAGAGTGGGTACATCCGGAACCTGTCCTGGGTGGCTTGCACCGCCTCCGCCGTAGAGCCGTCCTTGAGATAGCCCCGCCAGAGCACCCAGTGACCGTAGGTGTCCGAAGGCACGACATCGGTGTAGCCCTCGGTGGGCACCGGGCCCTCATATCCCGGGGGAAGTATCAGGAACTTCCCGCCTTTCCCCTCATCCGGGCCGAGATTGCCGAAATCCATGACGTATTTGAACCAGGCATTGTTCAGAAACCCGAGCACATTGGGCGGCGTTTCGATCACCATCGGCTCGTCGCCCAACTGAAGCCACGCGGTCTGATAGACGCTGGTCGTGTTCGGCGTCAGGAACAGCGCCTTCGAATCCATCAGATCCGCAAACTGCAAGACAGTGGTGTTGACCGGTCCAAAGGCCTCGATCCCGCGCCGCATGGCGTCCATCGAGGCGATCTTCACACCGTCCAGATAGGCTTGGTACGCATGGGTGAAGTCGAGCAGATTGTAGATCTTGTCTGCGGTCTCGGCGTCCGGCACCCCGTCAAAGAAATTGAGAGCGCCCAGCTGCGTCTCGATATTGTCGGGGGTGGTGATCCCGTCCGGGATCGTGGTGCTCATGGCCATCTGCGGCGGGTCCTGCGCGAGCGCGACGCCCCCCAGGACCAGCCCGATGGATACAACTCCTGGCGCTAATTTTGACATGCTTGTCCTCCCCCTCGTTGCGGGAAGCCTAGGCAGAAGTCGTGTTCAGAGCAAATTTGCGCCGGGTTGCATCCGGTGCGCGTCGGGACGTTTCGCCGTCGGGATGGCGCCGCTGCCTTGTAAGAAGAGGGCGCCAGACCCGCGTGTCAGGCTTGCGTGCCGCTGCGGCCTTCGGGATCGGTGTATTGGATCAGGTCCCAGCGATTGCCCCAGGGGTCGGCAAACACGGCGACCGTGCCGTAGGGTTCGTCGCGGGGCGGGCTCTCGAACGGGACGCCTGCGGCGCTCAGCCGTGCGAAATCCGCGTCGAAATCTTCGGTCTCGAGAAACAGCCAGACGCGCCCTCCGCCCTGCTGGCCGATAACGGCCACCTGGCTGGGTGTGGCGGCGCGCGCCAGCAGAAATTCGGTCTCTGCCCCGGGCGGGGCTACGCGCACCCAACGCTTGGTGTCCGACAGGCGCGTATCCTCGCGCAACTCGAACCCGAGCGTCTGGGTGAAAAAGGCGATCGCCCGGTCGTAGTCATCCACGACCAGGCTGAGGGCGGCGAGCCTGCGCGGCATCAGCTGAGCTCGATCAGCAGGTCCTTGGCGTCGATCTGTGCCGCCGGGCTCACATGCACTGCGGCGACCACCGCATCGCGCTCCGCATGAATGCCGGTTTCCATCTTCATGGCCTCGATGGTCAGCAGAAGATCACCCTCCTTGACCTTGGCCCCCGGCTGCACTGCGACCGAAGCCACGACACCGGGCATGGGCGCCCCGATATGGTTCGGGTTGCCCAGCTCGGCCTTGGGCATCTTCGCGACCGTGGCCGCTGCCTTGCGGTTCGGCACCCGCACGACGCGGGGCTGGCCGTTCAGCTCGAAGAAGACCTTCACCTCGCCATCCTCATTGGTCTCGGAGGCGGTCTGCATCCGGATCTCGAGGGTCTTGCCCGGATCGATCTCGGCCTCGATCTCGTCACCGGGCTGCATGCCGTAGAAGAAGGTGCGGGTGGGCAGGGTCCGGACCGGGCCATACTCGCTGTGGCGGGCCATGTAATCGGTGTAGACCTTGGGATACATCAGGTAGCCGTTGAGATCCTCGTCATCCGCAGTGGTGCCGGTCTGGGCTTCCAGGTCCTTGCGCGTCGCCTCGAGATCCACGGGCGGGAGGTGCTTGCCCGGGCGTTCCGTGCTCGGCTTCTCACCCTTGAGGATCTTGGACATGATCTTTTCCGGGAAGCCGCCCGCAGGCTGGCCTAGATTGCCGCGCATCATGTCGACGACCGAATCCGGGAAGGCCACGTCGCGATTGGGGTCCTCCACATCCGCACGGCTCAGGCCCTGGCTCACCATCAGGAGCGCCATGTCGCCCACGACCTTGGAGGAGGGCGTCACCTTCACGATGTCACCAAACATCTGGTTCACATCCGCATAGGTCTGGGCGACCTCGTGCCAACGCTCCTCAAGCCCGAGGGACCGGGCCTGCGCCTTGAGGTTGGTGAACTGGCCACCGGGCATTTCGTGAAGATACACCTCCGAGGAGGGGGCCTGCTGGCCGGTCTCGAAGGCGGCATATTCCTCGCGCACCGCTTCCCAGTAATCCGAGATCTCGCGCACGGCCTTGATGTCGAGCCCGGTGTCGCGATCCGTGTGACGCAGGGATTCCACGACCGTGCCGAGGGTCGCCTGGCTGGTATTGCCCGACAGCGCATCCATGGCGCAATCCACTGCGTCCACGCCGGATTCCGCCGCCGCGACGATCGTGGCGCAGGCGATGCCGGCGGTATCATGGGTGTGGAAGTGGATCGGCAGGCCGACCTCTTCTTTCAGGGCCTTGATCAGGATCCGGGCCGAGGCTGGCTTCAACAGGCCCGCCATATCCTTCAGGCCGAGCACATGGGCGCCCGCGGCCTTCAGCTCCAGCCCCATATCCACATAGTATTTGAGGTCATACTTCGCCCGCTCGGGGTTCAGGATGTCGCCTGTGTAGCAGACCGTCCCTTCGCAGACCTTGCCGCTCTCGAGCACCGCGTCCATGGCGACGCGCATGTTTTCGACCCAGTTCAGGCTGTCAAAGACGCGGAACACGTCGACACCCGAGGCGGCGGCCTGACGGGTGAATTCCTGCACCACGTTATCGGGGTAATTGGTGTAGCCGACCCCGTTCGAGCCGCGCAGCAGCATCTGCGTCATCACATTGGGCAGACCGGCACGGATGTCGCGCAGGCGCTGCCAGGGACATTCCTGCAAGAAGCGATAGGCCACGTCGAAGGTCGCACCGCCCCAGCATTCAACCGAAAAGAGCTGCGGCAGGTTCGCGGCATAGCTGGGCGCGACCCGGATCATGTCGATGGACCGCATCCGCGTGGCCAGCAGCGACTGGTGCCCGTCGCGCATGGTGGTGTCGGTGATCAGCAGCTGCTTCTGCTCCGACATCCAATCCGCAACCGCCTGCGGACCTTTTTCCTCCAGCAGGGTACGGGTGCCGGGGGCCGGTGCGGCCTTGGGGGCAGGGGCCTTGAGCGCGCGGGGCGTGGCGGGCGGCATGGCGCGGCCCTCGGTCTCGGGATGTCCGTTGACCGAGATATCCGCGATATAGCGCAGGATCCGCGTGGCCCGGTCGCGCCGCTTGGGGAACTCAAAAAGCTCTGCCGTCTCGTCGATGAATTTCGTGGTGTATTGGTTGTTCAGGAAGGTCGGGTGCTTCAGCAGGTTCTCGACAAAGGCGATATTCGTGCTGACACCGCGGATCCGGAACTCGCGCAGGGCACGGTCCATCCGCGCAATCGCGGCCTCGGGGGTCGGGGCCCAGGCGGTGACCTTCTCCAGCAGGCTGTCATAGTAGCGGGTGATGACCGCGCCGGAATAGGCCGTGCCGCCATCAAGGCGGATGCCCATGCCCGTGGCCCCGCGATAGGCGGTGATGCGGCCATAATCGGGGATGAAGTTGTTCTGCGGATCCTCGGTGGTGACCCGGCACTGGATCGCGTGACCGCTCAGGGGCACGTCATATTGGCTGGCCACGCCGGTGGCCTCGATCAGGGACTTGCCCTCGGCGATCAGGATCTGGGCGCGCACGATGTCGATGCCGGTGATCTCTTCGGTGACCGTATGCTCGACCTGAACGCGGGGGTTCACCTCGATGAAGTAGAAAGACCCGGTGTCCATATCCATCAGGAATTCGACCGTGCCCGCGCATTCGTAGTTCACATGGGCGCAGATTTTGCGACCTAGCTCGCAGATCTGCTCGCGCTGGGCGGAGGAGAGGTAGGGCGCGGGCGCGCGCTCCACGACCTTCTGGTTGCGACGCTGGACCGAGCAGTCGCGCTCCCACAGATGATAGATATTGCCCATCGTGTCGCCGAGGATCTGAACCTCCACATGGCGGGCGCGGGTGATCATCTTCTCGAGATAGCCTTCGCCATTGCCAAAGGCGGCTTCGGCTTCTCGGCGGCCTTCCCGGACCTTCTCGGCGACCTCATCGGCGCCGAAGATCGGGCGCATGCCGCGACCGCCGCCGCCCCAGGACGCTTTGAGCATCAGGGGATAGCCGATGGTTTCCGCCTCGGCCTTGATCGCCTCCATATCATCGCCGAGCACCTCGGTCGCTGGGATGACCGGCACGCCGGCGGCGATGGCCACCTTGCGCGCTGACGCCTTGTCACCAAGGGCGCGCATGGTTTCGGCCTTGGGCCCGATGAAGGTGATGCCGTTGGCAGCACAGGCATCCACGAAATCCGGGTTCTCCGACAGCAGGCCATAGCCCGGGTGGATCGCATCCGCACCGCAGAGCTTGGCGACCCGGATGATCTCGTCGATGCTCAGATAGGCGGCCACGGGGCCCATGCCCTCGCCGATCTTGTAGGCCTCATCCGCCTTGAAACGGTGCAGGCTGAGCTTGTCTTCCTCCGCATAGACCGCAACCGTCTTCTTGCCGAGCTCGTTGGCGGCCCGCATCACCCGGATGGCAATTTCGCCGCGATTGGCAATCAGGATCTTTTTGAAGTCAGTCATCGGGTCCTCATTGGTAAACTTTATTGTCCATGTACGGCAAACCGTTCCAAACCGGAAGCCCCTAGCGTCTCGGGGCCAATTCGTCGCGGAAATCGGCAAGGGTGGCAAGGCCGCACATTTGCATGTTCGTGATCAGGTCCTGGGTCAGCAGATGGATCAGGTGGCGCACGCCGCGCGGCCCCAGTCCAGCCAAGGCAAAATGCCAGGCGCGCCCCAGCATGACGAAATCCGCGCCCATCCCCACCGCGCGGAGAATGTCGAGCCCGCCTTCGATCCCGCTATCATAGATCAGCGGGTAGTCGGGGCCAACCGCGGCGCGGATCGCCGGCAGCTGCGTGATCGCGCCCGGCCCGCCCTCGAACTGGCGCGCGGAGTGATCCGACACCCAGATCCCGTCCACGCCAGCCGCTTGCAGCCGCGTCGCATCCTCGGGTCGCAGCACGCCCTTGACCACCAGAGGGCCGTCCCATCCAGCGCGCAGCGCGTCGAGATAGGCCCAGTCGGGCGCGCCCCGGATCGCCTTGCCTGCATGGGCCATGTAACTCGCCGCGCCGGATTTCTCGACATAGCTTTCGGCCAGCTTCAGAGAGGGGCGCCCATGCTGCGCCATGCCAAGCGCCCATCGCGGGTGCAGGGCCATCTGCGCGACCATGCGCGGTGTGATCTTGGGCGGGATGGTCAGGTTTGCGCGGCGTTGCCGCTCGCGGCGGCTGTCGGCGGGCACATCCACGGTCAGAACCAGCGTCTCGAACCCCGAGGCCTTGGCCCGGGCCATAATATCGTCGCGGATCACCGGGTCCGCCGGTGGGTAGAGCTGGAACCAGCCCATCCCCCCCGCCTTGGGGCCGACACGCTCAGGCACCTGGGTGGCGACGGTCGACAGACCATAGGGAATGCGCGCCGCTGCGGCCTCGGCGGCCAGCAGCCGTTCCGCATCTGGCCAGATCAGCCCGGACATGCCCACGGGGGCAATCCCGAAGGGGCGGGCATAGCTGCGGCCCAGCAAGGGAGTTTCGAGAACCGGGTCGATCTCGCCATGCAGAATGCTCGGCAGCAGGTGGATCGCATCGAGCGCGGCCCGGGTCGTGCCCACTCCCACCTCGCGATCGCCGGTCGCGCTGTCGAGATACTCGAAGACGAAGCCGGGAATGCGTCGGCGTGCAGCCCGCCGCAGGTCGGAAATCGCCGGATGGGTCGTGTCCAGATCCATGGGCCCTTGCTAAGCATTTCATCTGATTGCGCAATAGAGGAGTCGCGAACAGATGTGGAACATAGCTTTCCCCCCGTCCTGCTTCGCGCTATGTTTGCCCCATGAACAGTTTCGACGATACCGACGCCTTTGAGGCGGGCGCCAATCTTTCGCTCTCGGCACGTGCCATGGGGGCGCGCCCGACCCCCTATCTCGACACGTTGAACCCCGCGCAGCGCCAGGCGGTCGAGGCGTTGGAGGGGCCGGTCCTGATGCTCGCCGGGGCCGGGACGGGCAAGACCAAGGCGCTGACCTGTCGGATTGCGCATCTGCTGACCACCGGGACGGCGCGCCCGAACGAGATCCTGGCGGTGACCTTCACCAACAAGGCCGCGCGCGAGATGAAGGACCGGGTCGCCAACCTCATGGGGCAGGCGGTCGAGGGGATGCCGTGGCTCGGCACGTTCCACGCGATTGGCGTGAAGCTGCTGCGCCGCCATGCGGAGCTGGTCGGGCTGAAGTCGAACTTCACCATCCTGGATACGGATGACCAGATCCGGCTTCTGAAACAGGTGATCTCGGCCGCCAATATTGACGAGAAGCGCTGGCCCGCGCGCCAACTCGCCCATATCATCGACGGCTGGAAGAACCGCGCCTGGGCGCCGGATGCGGTGCCTGCCGCCGAGGCCTCGGCCTTCAACTCGCGCGGTGTCGAGCTCTATGCCGCGTATCAGGAGCGTTTGCGCACCCTGAATGCCACGGATTTCGGGGATCTCCTGCTGCACGTGGTCGGGATCTTTCAGAAGCATGAGGATGTGCTGGCCCAGTATCAACGCTGGTTCCGCTATATCCTCGTGGACGAATATCAGGACACGAATGTCGCCCAGTATCTCTGGCTGCGTCTGCTTGCGGGCGGGCACAAGAATATCTGCTGTGTCGGCGATGATGACCAGTCGATCTATGGCTGGCGCGGGGCCGAGGTGGGCAACATCCTGCGGTTCGAGAAGGATTTTCCGGGCGCGCTCGTGATCCGGCTGGAGCAGAATTACCGCTCCACCCCACATATCCTCGCCGCGGCCTCGGGCGTGATCGACGGTAATAAAGGGCGGCTTGGCAAGACCCTCTGGACCGAGGCGCAGGAGGGCGAGAAGGTCCGCCTGATCGGTCATTGGGACGGCGATGAAGAGGCGCGCTGGATCGGCGAAGAGATCGAATCGATGCAGGGCGGAACAAGGGGGATGCGCCCCTTTGAGCTGGACCAGATCGCGATTCTCGTCCGTGCCTCGCACCAGATGCGTGCCTTCGAGGACCGGTTCCTGACCATCGGGCTGCCTTACAAGGTCATCGGCGGCCCGCGCTTTTACGAGCGGATGGAGATCCGCGACGCCATGGCCTATTTCCGCGTCGTGACCAGCCCCGAGGATGATCTGGCCTTCGAGCGGATCGTGAACACGCCGAAACGGGGGCTGGGCGACAAGGCCCAACAAAAGATCCAGATGAGCGCGCGCGCCAATGGCGTGTCCCTCAAGGAAGGCGCGCGGATCCTGCTGGCGGCCAAGGGGCTGACCGGGAAGGGCGCCAAGGAGCTGGGGCTGCTGATCGACGGGCTGGACCGCTGGACCGCCACGGCGCGCGAGGACCGGACCTCCCACGTAGAGCTGTCGCAGGTCATTCTGGATGAAAGCGGCTACACAGCCCATTGGCAGAACGACAAGACGCCCGAGGCCCCGGGGCGGCTCGAAAACCTCAAGGAACTGGTCAAGGCGCTGGAGGGGTTCGAAAACCTGCAGGGCTTCCTTGAGCATGTCAGCCTCGTGATGGACAATGACACGGGCGCGTCAGGCCCGCAGGTGTCGATCATGACGCTCCACGCGGCCAAGGGGCTCGAGTTTCCGGCGGTCTTCCTGCCAGGCTGGGAGGATGGGCTGTTTCCGTCCCAACGCTCCATGGACGAGTCGGGTCTCAAAGGCCTCGAAGAGGAGCGCCGTCTGGCCTATGTGGGTATCACGCGGGCTGAAGAGCTCTGCACGATCTCATTCGTGGGCAATCGACGGATCTTTGGTCAATGGCAATCGGCCCTGCCGTCGCGCTTCATTGATGAGCTGCCCGAGGCCCATGTGGAGGTTCTCACGCCGCCGGGGCTTTATGGTGGGGGCTACGGGGCGGCGGCGCCGGGCGGCTTGCCGGACGGGGTGAGCTACGGCTCGAACCTTGAAGAGAAGGCGGCCGAGGCCAATGTCTATAACTCCCCGGGGTGGCGTCGGATGCAGGCGCGCAGCGCGTCGCGCGGAACGAGCCAGCCGCGCGAGAGCCGCAACATGGTGATCGACGCCACGGCGATCTCGAGTCACGCGCTGGGCGACCGGGTGTTCCACCAGAAGTTCGGCTATGGTGCCGTGACCGGGATCGAGGGCGACAAGCTCGAGGTTGCCTTCGAGAAGGCCGGGGTCAAGAAGCTCGTCGCGAAATTCGTGGTTGCCGCGGATCAGGCGGGGGATGATGTGCCCTTCTGAGGGCGCTATCCCAACAGGATCGGCACGAGCGAAGCCATGAGCAGCACCGCCATGGTCCAGTTGAAGGCGCGCAGCCGTCCCGGGCTCGACAGCCAGCGGGCCACTTGCGTGCCCATCCAGGCCCAGATCGACACGGACGGAAAGTTGGTCGCGCAGAACGCCGCCGCCACGAGCACGGCGCCGAGCGCCCCGGCGCCGGGCGCGGTGTAGACGGTGACCGCGGTCACGCCCATCACCCAAGCCTTGGGATTGACCCACTGAAAGGCGGCAGCTTGCAGAAAGGTAAAGGGCCGCCCCTCGGTCTCGGCGCCTTCGGGGGGTGCGGCATTGGCGATCTTCAAGGCAAGCCATCCCATATAGGCCACGCTCGCGATTTTCAGCACGGTGTGGAACATCGGCCACGTCACAAAGACCTGCCCGAGCCCCAGTCCTAGCAGCAGCACCATGAAGGCATGGCCAAGGCTGATCCCCAGCAGGTGGGGCACCGTCCGCCGAATCCCGAAATTCGCGCCGGAGGCCAGCACCATCAGGTTATTCGGCCCCGGCGTGATCGAGGAGACGAGAGCGAAGGTCATCAGGGCGAGGAGCGTTTCAAGTGTCATGGCGCAACCCTGCCGCATCCATAGCCGAATGAGATTGCAAAAAATGGGTAGATCGAACTACTTTTGCAACAAATGGCGAAGCTTGACCCAATCAACGAAAAGATATTGCAAGAGCTCAGCCGCGATGGGCGGCTCAGCAATCTTGATCTCGCCGAGCGGATCGGTCTCTCGCCCTCTGCCTGCCTGCGACGGGTGCAGGAGCTGGAACGCTCGGGCATCATTCAGGGCTATCGCGCTGTCCTGAACCGCACGGCGCTGGGGCAGGGCTTCACGGTTTATATGGCCGTGGGCCTGTCCGAGCACACCAAGGCAGACCAGCTCGGCTTCGAACGGGCGGTGGCCAATGCGCCGGAAGTCCGCGAATGCCACAACGTGACCGGGACGGTGGAATACCTCTTGCGGGTCGAGGTGGCCGATCTCGCGGCCTTCAAGACCTTTCACACGGATGTTCTGGGCACCCTGCCGCAGGTTTCCAGCCTGACATCCTATGTGGTGATGGGCAGCCCCAAGGACGAGCGGGCCTGATCAAGGCGGTCGCGGGGCGTGGTCACAGCGGTTTGGGCAAAAAAAAGCGGCGACGCTAGGGAGGAGGAAAGCGCCGCCGCATATTACAGAAAACCCAGGGAGGAGGAGGGGTCTTCTGATCTGGTGCGCGAGCTCGGCTTTGTGTAAACCTTGTCTCGCTGGGCGTCTGCAGTGCTGCGTCGCCCTCTGTTGAGATTGAATATAGGCGTATGCTGCGCTGCAACAAGAGCCGTCTTGTCAAAACAGTTATGCATTTCTTGCATTGCGCAAACTGCAAACGGATCGTTTTCGAAATGCAAGCGCTTTGAGGCCGGCCAAATCGTTGAAATCAGACCGTATCGCCGGGTTGGACCTTGTCATGGCCGACCCGACGCCCACTTAGAGGGCAGGTCGATTTAGGGGGTTCCATGACGCGCGACGACATTTTTGCTGCACTCGCGAAGGTTGAGGTGCCGGGCGGCGGGACGCTCAAGTCCCGGGATCTGGTGCGGGCGCTGGCCACCGATGGCGGGCAGGTTCGTTTCGTGATCGAGGCGGCGGATGCCGAAGAGGCGCGCAGCTTTGCCGGTTTGCGTGACGCGGCCGAAGCGGCCGTGCGCGCTTTGCCCGGGGTGACCGGTGTTCAGGCGGTGTTGACGGCCCATGGCCCGGCGGGCAAGGCGCCCGCGGCGGCCAAGGCCCCCGCCGGAGAGCCGCCTAGCCTCAAGATCGGGCGGCATCCGACCCCGGATCAGGGCAAGGGACCAGCCAAGATCGCAGGTGTGGACCGGATCCTCGCCATCGGGTCGGGCAAGGGCGGCGTGGGCAAATCCACGGTCTCGTCCAATCTTGCCGTTGCGCTGGCCAGGCAGGGGCGGCGCGTGGGTCTGCTCGATGCAGATATATACGGTCCCAGCCAGCCGCGCATGATGGGCGTGTCCAAGCGGCCCGCCTCCCCGGACGGCAAGACGATCCTGCCGCTGACGGCGCATGGTGTGACGGTGATGTCCATCGGCCTGATGCTGGATCCCGCCAAGGCGGTGGTCTGGCGGGGCCCGATGCTCATGGGCGCGCTGCAGCAAATGCTGGGGCAGGTGGCCTGGGGCGATCTGGATGTGCTGATCGTGGATCTTCCCCCGGGGACGGGCGATGTGCAGATGACGCTGTGTCAGCGCAGCGCGGTCACAGGGGCCATTGTCGTCTCCACGCCGCAGGATGTGGCGCTGCTGGACGCGCGCAAGGCGCTCGATATGTTCGCCACGCTCAAAACCCCGGTGCTCGGTCTGATCGAGAACATGTCGAGCTACCATTGTCCGGAATGCGGGCATGAGGCGCATCTCTTTGGCCATGGCGGCGTGCGCGACGAGGCGCAGAAGCTCGGGCTGCCCTTCCTCGGAGAGTTGCCGCTGAGCCTTGATGTGCGGGTCGCCGGGGATGGTGGTACGCCGATCGCGGCGGGGGACGGGCCCGAGGCGGCGGCCTATGCCCAGCTCGCCGCAGGTCTTGTCAAAGGCGGCATGGCCTAGGTCACTTCGTGAGGTGCGCCGAGGTCAGGCGCACCCACCCAGTCCCATGCTGCGTCACGGTCGTGGGATTGCATGGGACGATTGGGGGAATGGGGTCCGTGTGCCCCGTGAATCCGGCTGAATTTGTTAAAAATCAGTTAAAATCGGCGAATCGAAGCGCCGCGTGCCCGGTGGGATGCGGCGCGATTCGCGCGCTTTGACCTCCAGATCTCCATGAAACACCCGCTCTGACGAAAAAAATTTGGGCCCAAATGGGGCGTCATGGGACGGGATGGGCGCGACTATATCTAGGGGCGCGCCCCACAGATGTTGCAAAAATCCCGCGAAATGTGGTGGCCTTGGTGATCGCTGTCTTGCGTCGGACTCCGCCCTGTGAGAGCTTGGATGGGTCTTGGTCCCGTAATTTGGCATTGCTTCCCAAGCATTCCCATGACATAAAAATCCCATCGAAAGCGACGGACATCAGCGGCACCCAACGACCGCGACCGACAAAAAAGCAGGTTTCATACAGGCCGCGCATTTCGAAAGACGATTGACGCACCACGAGCAGACATCCCCCCAGATGGTGGACGCGTCGGTCATCCCAGTCTCTGGGTCGAGTGCGGCGGATCGGGCTATGGCAGCAGCACGATCCGCCGTTTTCACGTCCGGGCCATCGGCATCCGGACACAGGCAATCACGGGGGGGCAGGCAGAGGAGCGGCCCCCGTTGGCGCGCATGTTCCGAGGTGAAAGTGTCCACAAGGTGGACAGCAAGGGGCGGGTCTCGATCCCCGCCGGCTTTCGCCGCGTGCTCGAGGATAACGACCCGCGCTGGACCAAGGACCGCAACCCGGAACTGGTCATTGTCTATGGCGATCACCGCCAGAATTATCTCGAATGTTACACCATGGCCGCGATGGAAGAGGTCGATGCCAAGATCGCACGTCTGCCGCGCGGGTCGAAACCCCGGCGGATGCTCGAGACGCTCTTTACGGGGCAGGCCCATGAAACTTCGGTCGATGAGACCGGGCGGCTCGTGATCCCGGCCAAGCTGCGCAAGAAGATCGGCCTGTCCGGCGAGGCGCATTTCATTGCCACGGGCGATACGTTCCAGATCCTGTCGCCCGAGGGCTATGGCGCCAAGATGGGCGAGATGGCCGATTGGCTCGACGATCTGGACGAGGATGTGGACCCGCTCACCTTCCTCGATGCCGGTCCCAGCGGCGGCGAGGTCTGATCATGACCGCGTCGGCGCCAGATCCGTCGGATGCGCCCCATATTCCGGTCCTGCTCGGCCCGATCCTGTCCCAGTGCGCGCCGATTGCAGGCACATGGCTGGATGGCACCTTCGGGGCCGGTGGATATGGGCGCGCCCTGCTCGACGCCGGGGCGGAAACGCTGATCGGCGTCGATCAGGATCCCCTCGCGCTCGATATGGCGGCGGAATGGGCGGCGGAATACGGTCCGCGACTGCGCCTCGTGGCGGGCAATTTCGAACAGCTGGATACGCTGGCGGGCGCGCCGCTCGATGGGGTGGTGCTCGATCTTGGGGTGTCCTCCATGCAGCTCGATCTGGCCGAACGCGGATTTTCCTTTCTGCGCGACGGGCCGCTCGACATGCGCATGTCGCAGGAGGGGCCATCGGCGGCGGATCTGGTGGCGGAGGCCGAGGAAGGTGTTCTCGCCGACATCCTGTTCCACCTGGGCGAGGAGCGCGCGGCGCGTCGGATCGCCAAGGCCATCGTGGCGGCCCGTCAGGTCGCGCCGATCACCCGGACATCCGAGCTGGCCGAGATCGTCTCGGGCTGCCTGCCGCGCCCCAAGCCGGGGCAAAGCCATCCGGCCACGCGCAGTTTTCAGGCGCTTCGCATCGCGGTGAATGATGAGCTGGGCGCGCTGGTCCGGGGGCTGGAGGCCGCCGAGCGTGCGCTGCGCCCCGAGGGATGGCTCGCGGTCGTGACCTTTCATTCGATCGAGGACCGGATCGTCAAACGCTTTCTCACCCAGGCTTCGGGCGGTGGCGGTCGCGCCAATCGCTACGCCCCCGAGACCGCCGAGATCGCGCCGCGCTTCCGGCTCAGCCCGCGCAAGGCCATCGCGCCCGACGCCACGGAGCTGGCCGCCAATCCGCGCGCCCGGTCTGCCCGGTTGCGCCTTGCGCGCCGGACCGAGGTCGAAGCCCGCCCCGCAGATTACACAGGCCTAGGCCTGCCCCGTTTCTATTCGTTGACGGAGACACCATGAGGACGTTGCTCTACACCCTCGCCATTGGCTCGGTGGTCGGTCTGGCCTATTGGGCATACGAAGAAAACTTCGAGACACAGCAGGCGCTCAAACGTCTGCGCGCGGTGCAGGCCCAGATCGGCGACACCCGCGAGGCGCTGGCTGTGCAGCGCGCGGAATGGGCCTATCTGAACCGCCCGGACCGGCTCGACGATCTGGTGGAGATGAACTTCAAGGGGCTGGAGCTCTTGCCGCTGACCCCGGGCCATTTCGGCGCGCTGGATCAGGTGGCCTATCCGCCCAACCCCTCGCTGGAGGGTGAGCTGGCCGAGACCATCGAAGTCAGCGCCACCGCGGGAGGCCGGCCATGACCCGCACCCCCCTGCGCCCCTTGGCCCGGATCCTCCATGCCGGCGAGACCGGGGGCAATCCCGACCTGATCGAGCGCGAGAATATCCGCCGTCGCCATGAGGTGATGCGCGACGAGTGGCGCGTGATGGCCGAGCAGCGGCTGCTTCTGGCGGCGTTCTGCTGTCTGCTTGTCTTCGGCTTCGTCGGCGCGCGGATGTGGGCGATTGCCTCGACCCCCGTGGCCGAGCCGGTTGCCGCCGTCAGCGATGCGCGGATCGACGCGACGCGGGCGGATATCGTGGACCGGAACGGACGCGTGCTGGCGACCAATCTGGTGACCCATTCGCTCTATGCTCAGCCCCATCTGATGACCGATCCCGAGGGCTCGGCCGAGGCGCTGGCCGCGTTGTTTCCGGATATGGACAGTGCGCGCCTGCGCGGCTGGTTTACCGGTGATCGCAAGTTCATCTGGCTGAAGCGGCGGATCTCGCCCGAGCAGATGCAGGCGGTCCATGACATCGGCGATCCCGGGCTGCAATTCGGCCCGCGCGAGATGCGGCTCTATCCCAATGGCGCGCTGGCCGCGCATATCCTGGGGGGCACCGGGTTCGGGCGCGAGGGCGTGCAATCCGCAGAGCTTCTGGGCGTGGCCGGGGTCGAGAAGGCGATGAATGCCCGGCTCAGCGATCCGGCGACGGCGGGCACCCCGCTCGCGCTGTCGATTGACCTGACCATTCAGGCGGTGATCGAGGATGTGCTGGGCTCAGGCATGCGCCTGATGAATGCCAAGGGCGCGGCGGCGGTGCTGATGCATGCCCATACGGGCGAGATCCGCGCCATGGCCTCGTTGCCGGATTTCGATCCGAACACCCGCCCGCAACCGCTGGTCGAGGGGGAGGCCGGGGACAGCCCGCTCTTCAATCGCGCTGTGCAGGGGGTCTACGAGCTCGGCTCGTCCTTCAAGATTTTCACCGCAGCTCAGGCGCTTGAGCTGGGTCTCGCGAACCCGGACACGATGATCGACACGACCAGCCCCATGCGCTGGGGGCGTCACAAGATCGGTGATTTCCGGAATTACGGGTCCGAGCTGAGTCTGACGGATGTCATCGTCAAAAGCTCGAATGTGGGTACGGCCCGGCTCGCGCTGGAGATCGGTGGCAAGCGGCAGCGCGAATTCCTAGACGCGCTTGGCTTTCTCGCGCCAACGCCGGTGGAGATGATCGAAGCGCCCGGTGCGCGGCCACTCTGGCCCGAGAGCTGGGCGGATATCCACACCATGACCATCAGCTATGGCCATGGGATTTCGACCTCGCCGCTGCATCTGGCGGCGGGTTACGCGTCGCTTCTCAATGGCGGGACCAAGGTGACGCCCACGCTCTTGCGGCAGGGCGCGCCCGTGGTGGGGCCGCGCCTTGTGTCCGAGGAAACTTCTGCTGCAGCGCGGGACATGCTGCATCAGGTGGTCGAGCGGGGCACGGCCAGCTTCGGTCGCATCCCGGGCTATGCGATCGGCGGCAAGACCGGCACGGCGGACAAGCCTCGCGCCGCCGGGGGCGGGTATTACGAGGACAAGGTGATCGCTACCTTCGCCTCGGTCTTTCCGGCGGATGATCCGGAATACATCCTGATCGTGACGCTGGATGAGCCGGTGGAAACCTCGGGCACCGAGCCGCGCCGCACGGCCGGTTGGACGGCTGTGCCCGTTTCGGCAGAAATCACACGCCGGATCGTTCCGCTTCTGGGGCTGCGCCCAAGCGTTGAATATCTCGGAGATCCTGAGATAACGCTCGCACGCAACTAAGCAGGGGGTGCGGGTCATGGGGGACCGGCAAGACGGCGGACGCGACGCGGAGTACGGGCCGAAATCGCTGACCGAGCTGGGCTTTCCCGGAGGCGGCAAGCCGGTGACCGGGCTTGCGCTGGACAGCCGCGAGGTGCGCGATGGCTACCTCTTTGCCGCGCTGCCGGGCAGCCGTGTCCATGGCGGCGAGTTCATCCAATATGCCCTGCGCATGGGGGCGGGCGCGATCCTGACCGATGCGGAAGGGGCCGAGATCGCGAGGGAGGCGCTTGCGGCCTCGGAGGCGCGGCTGATCGTGGCCGAGGACCCGCGGCAGGCCTTTTCTGCCGCTGCCGCCCTGTGGTTCGGCGCGCAGCCCGGCATCATGGTCGGTGTCACGGGCACGAACGGCAAGACGTCGGTGTCCAGTTTTACCCGACAGCTCTGGCAGGGGCTGGGTCATGCTTCGGCCAATATCGGCACCACCGGGATCGAAGGAGATTTCGCAGCCGAGCTCGCCCATACCACGCCGGACCCGCTGACCCTGCATCGGGCGCTGGCCGAGATGGCCGCAGCCGGGATCACCCATGCGGCGATGGAGGCCTCGTCCCACGGCCTTGACCAGCGGCGGCTTGACGGGGTGCGGCTCTCGGCGGCGGGGTTCACGAATTTCACGCAGGATCATCTGGACTATCACGAGACCTTCGCGGCCTATTTTGCGGCCAAGGCCGGGCTCTTTACCCGGGTGCTCGGGGATACGGGCATGGCGGTGATCAATCTCGATGACCCGCGCGGGGCGGATATGATGGCGCTGGCCCATACCTCGGGGGCGGATCTTCTGACCGTGGGCCAGCACAAGGACGCCATGCTGCGCCTGACCGCGCAGCGCTACGATGCCGATGGGCAGGAAATGCGCTTTACCTGGAAAGGCAGCGCGCATCAGGCCCGGTTGGAGCTCGTGGGTGGGTTTCAGGCAGCGAATGTGCTCGTGGCCATGGGGCTGGTGATGGCAACGGGCGCACAGGTGAGCGACCTGGTGCCGCTGCTGCCGCAGTTGAAGACCGTGCGCGGGCGGATGCAGAAGGTGGCGCGCCGGGCCAATGGGGCGACGGTCTTTGTCGATTACGCCCATACGCCGGATGCCCTGAAGACGGCTTTGCGCGCGCTGCGGCCCCATGTATTGGGCCGTCTGGTCGTCGTCTTTGGCGCGGGCGGAGACCGGGATGCAGGCAAACGCCCCTTGATGGGGCAGGCGGCGGCGGATGAGGCGGATGTGATCTTCGTGACCGATGACAATCCCCGCTCCGAGGATCCGGCCCTGATCCGCGCGCAGGTCAAGGCAGGCTGTCCCGAGGCGACCGAGGTGGGCGACCGGGCCGAGGCGATCCTGCGCGGGGTCGATGCGCTTGGCCCCGGGGATGTCCTGCTGATTGCGGGCAAGGGGCATGAGACGGGCCAGACCGTCGGCGATACGGTCTATCCCTTTGATGATGCGGAACAAGCCAGCGTTGCGGTGGCTGCTCTTGAAGGTCGGCTCGCATGACCGCGCCGCTTTGGACCGCCGCCGAGGCCGCTGCCGCCACGGGGGGCACTGCCCATGGGGATTGGACCGTTTCGGGCGTCTCCATCGACACGCGCGAAATGGCGCAAGGGGATCTGTTCGTTGCGCTAAGGGCCGCGCGGGACGGGCATGACTTCGTTGCGGCGGCTCTCGAGGCTGGGGCAGGGGCGGCTTTGGTGTCGCGCATCCCAGATGGGGTTCCTTCGGACGCGCCGCTGCTGCTGGTTGCGGATGTTCAGGCCGCGCTTGAGGATCTGGGCCGCGTGGCGCGGTCCCGCACGCGGGCCCGCGTGGTCGCGATCACCGGCTCCGTGGGCAAGACATCGGCAAAGGAAATGCTCCGGGCCGCGCTGTCCTCGCAAGGCCGCGTGCACGCGGCCGTGCGCAGTTTCAACAATCACTGGGGCGTTCCGCTCACGCTCGCCCGGATGCCGGTGGAGACCGATTATGCGGTGATCGAGATCGGCATGAACCATCCCGGCGAGATCGCACCACTGGCGCGCATGGCCCGCCCCAATGCCGCGCTGATCACGACCATCGCCGCCGCCCATCTGGAGGCGTTGGGCTCGCTCGAAGGCATTGCCGATGAAAAGGCGACGATCTTTGAGGGGCTCACGGATTCAGGGCTCGCGATGATCCCCGGCGATCTGGCGCAAACACCGATCCTGCGCGCGGCGGCCGAAGCCGCCGGGGCGCGGATCGAAAGCTTTGGCGCCGGGACGGGGAATTCCCATATCCTTCAGGACCCGCAGGTGGCGGGCGATTGCGCCGTGGCGCGGGCGCAGCTGGCGGGGATGCCGCTTGCCCTGAAAATCGCGACACCGGGCACCCATTTTCTGGAGACCGCACTGGGGGTGCTGGCGATTGCCGCCGGGATCGGTGCTGACCCGGCCGAGGCACTGCTCGGATTGGCGCAATGGGCTCCACCGGCAGGGCGCGGCACGCGCGAGGCGCTGCAGCTCGACCCGGCGATCGAGACGCTGACGGCTGATCTCATCGATGACGCGTTCAACGCCAATCCGACCTCCATGGGCGCAGCGCTCACCATGCTGGCCGCCAGCCAGCCCGCCCATGATATCGGACGCATCGCCAAGGGGCGTCGGATCGCGATCCTCGGCGACATGCTTGAGCTGGGCCCCGAGGAGCGCGCCGAACATGCGGCCCTGGCCGATCATGAGGCCATGGAGCGCGTGGACCTCGTCCATTGCGTCGGCCCCCGCATGCGCGCGCTCTATGACGTCCTCCCGGCCAGCCGTCAGGGCAACTGGGTCGAGACCGCTCCCGAGCTTGCCGCGCGCGCCCATACCCTGATCGATGCGGGGGACGTGGTGCTGGTCAAAGGCTCCAAGGGCAGCCGCGTCAGCCTTGTTGTTGACGCCCTGCGCAAACTTGGGCATCCCACATCGCGGCATGAGAACGAAGGATCCCCATAGATGTTGTATTGGCTGACCTCGATTTCCGATGGCGGGGACGCCTTCAACCTCTTTCGCTACATCACCTTTCGGGCGGGGGGCGCGTTTTTCACGGCGCTGATCTTCGGCTTCATCTTCGGGCGCCCGCTGATCAACCTGCTCCGCAAACGGCAGCGATTCGGCCAGCCGATCCGCGAGGACGGGCCGCAAAGCCATCTCGAGACCAAGCAGGGCACCCCGACCATGGGCGGTCTGCTGATCCTTTCGGCGCTGACCCTTGCGACCCTGCTCTGGGCGCGCTGGGACAATGGCTATGTCTGGCTGGTCCTGTTCGTCACCGTAAGCTTTGGGCTGATCGGCTTCATGGACGACTTCCAGAAGGTGACCAAGAACACCCATGCCGGGGTCTCGGGGCGGGTGCGACTGGCCATCGGCTTCGGCATCGCCGGGGTGGCCGGGGTCGCGGCCCTGTTCCTGCATCCGGATGAGCTTTCGGGGCAGCTGGCGCTTCCTGTGTTCAAGGATACGCTGATCAACCTGTCCTTGCTGTTCATTCCGTTCTGCATGCTGGTCATCGCGGGCTCGGCCAACGCGGTGAACCTCACGGACGGGCTCGACGGGCTGGCGATCATGCCGGTGATGATCGCGGCAGGCACGCTGGGGGTTATCGCCTACGCCGTGGGGCGCGTCGACTTCACCTCCTATCTGGATGTGCATTACGTCCCGGGCACGGGCGAGATCTTCGTCTTCACCTCGGCTCTGATCGGCGGCGGGCTCGGCTTTTTGTGGTACAACGCCCCGCCCGCAGCGGTGTTCATGGGCGATACCGGCTCTCTCGCGCTGGGCGGTGCCCTGGGCGCCATCGCAGTGGCCACCAAGCACGAGATCGTGCTCGTAGTGGTCGGTGGCCTCTTCGTGGTCGAGGCGCTCTCGGTCATCATCCAGGTCGCCTATTTCAAGAAAACCGGCAAGCGCGTCTTTCTCATGGCCCCGATTCACCACCATTTTGAAAAGAAGGGCTGGCAGGAAAGCCAGATCGTGATCCGATTCTGGATCATCTCCCTGATCCTCGCCCTGATCGGCCTGGCCACGCTCAAGGTGCGCTGACGCCGGAACCCGGGCGCGCCGCGTCTGACTTAAGTCTCCAAATATCCCCGCCGGAGGCTCCCGCCGCAGCCAGAAACACGCCAGCGGATCTCGGGGGGCGGGCGGGCGCATCTTGCCGCCGCGGCGCACCCGGTGCATCTTGCCGCCGAACCTGCGAAAGGAGCCGCCATGATCCCTGTCCGAGGCTATTCCGGCCAGTCCGTCGCCGTGCTCGGGCTGGGCCGCTCCGGGCTTGCAACGGCCCGTGCGCTCAAGGCCGGGGGGGCGATCCCGCTCTGCTGGGATGACAATGCCGAGGCGCGCGCGCGCGCCGAGGCCGAAGGGTTCGAGACCACGCCCCTCAAACGCCCGGACGCCTGGGACGGGATCACGGCGCTCATCACCTCTCCGGGCATCCCGCATCTCTACCCCGCGCCCAACCCGGTAATTGCCCAGGCCCTCGCCCGCGGCATTCCGGTGGACAATGATATTGGGCTTTTCTTTCGCTCCTTCGCGACGCCGGACTGGGATCATTTCGACCAGCCCCCGCGCGTCATCGCGGTCACCGGATCGAACGGGAAATCCACCACCTCCGCGCTGATCCACCACGTGCTGAGCGAAGCCGGGCGGTCGGTGCAGCTGGCGGGCAATATCGGGCGCGGCGTGCTGGATATCGATCCTGGTGAGGAGGGCAGCGTCGTGGTGCTGGAGCTGTCGAGCTACCAGACCGAGCTTGCCCGCGCGCTGACCCCGGACATCGCCGTCTTCACCAATCTCAGCCCGGATCATCTGGACCGCCATGGAGGGATGGGGGGGTATTTCGCGGCCAAGCGGCGGCTTTTCACCATCGGGGGGCCGGATCGCGCGATTATCGGCGTGGACGAGGCCGAGGGCCAGTTCCTCGCCAATCAGCTCACCGTGGCGCCCAGCGATGACCGGGTGATCCGTATCACCTCGGGCAAACCCTCGGGACCCGGTTGGCTGGTGAGCACGCGCAAGGGCTTTCTCGCCGAGCATCGCAAGGGGCGGCAGGCCGGGTCGATCGACCTGCGCGCGATCCCGGGTCTTCCGGGCGCGCATAACCACCAGAACGCGGCTTGCGCCTATGCGGCCTGCCGCAGTCTGGGCCTCGCGCCGCGGATCATCGAGGATGCGTTTCAGACCTTTGCGGGTCTGCCCCATCGCAGCCAGATCGTCGGCACCCGCAACGGCGTCACCTTCGTCAATGACAGCAAGGCCACCAATGTGGACAGCGCGGCCAAGGCGCTGCAGGCCTTTGGGGCCATCCGTTGGATTGCCGGCGGGCTTGAGAAAGAGGGCGGTCTTGGGGCGCTGACGGATCATCTCGGATCCGTCCGCAAGGCCTATCTGATCGGGCGTTCGGCGCGGGAGTTCGCGCTGGGCATCACCGAAACCCCCCATGCGATCTGCGAGACGATGGCCGTGGCCGTGGCGCAGGCGGTGGAGGAGGCGGAGCCGGGCGATACGGTGCTCCTCGCGCCAGCGGCGGCAAGCTTTGATCAATACGACAATTTCGAACAGCGCGGCGAGGATTTCATGGCCGAGGTGGCCAGATATCTCTGAGCCTCAGGGCCGGGTCAGCCGCTCTGCGGTGCGGATCACACCGTCGCTCAGGATCGACCTCAGCAGGCCAGTCACCGCGTCACGCCAATCCGGCGCGGCAAAGAGCTCGGGCGGGAGCAGACCCGGCAGGTTTGCGAGCGCGCTTAGGATGTCTTCGGCGCGCCGCGTACCGGAGAGCGCGCGCGCAATCTCCGCCTCTTTCGGGTCTCGCAGGGGATAGCCCGTCCCGGACTCGGTCTCGCCTAGCAGATAGCGCAGCCAGCAGGCCGTGGCGAAGGCGTAGGTCTGAATTGGGGTGTCGCGTGCAAGCGCCTCCGCCGCTGGGGCGAAGATCCGCGGGGGCATCTTCTGGCTGCCATCCATGGAGATCTGGTAGGTCGCATGGGCGATGCTGGGGTTTTCGAACCGCGCGATCAGGGCTTGCGCATAGTCGCCATAATCCAGTCCGAGCAGGGGGCTGAGCCCGGCGCTCACCGTCGTCAGGTGCCGCGTCAGGCAAGCGCGCAGGGGCGGGGCGTCGAGGCAAGCGCTCACGGTTTCCAACCCGGCCACATGCCCGGCATAGGCCAGCAGCGAATGCGAGCCGTTCAGCATGCGCAACTTCATGTGTTCATACGGTATGACGCGGCTTGCGAAGATCGCGCCTGCCGCCTCCCAGGGGGGGCGGCCATGGGGGAAGTCGTCTTCAAGGACCCATTGGCTGAAGGGTTCGCATTGCACGGGGGCAGCGTCGCGCAAGCCACAGAGGGCTTGGGCCTCGGCGAGATCGGCTTTGGTCGTTTGGGGCGTGATCCGGTCGACCATGGTGGCCGGAAAGGCCACATGATCATCGATCCATCCCACCAGATCGGGCGCGGCCTCCTGCGCGAAGTCGCGCACCACCCTGCGCAAGACATGGCCATTCTCGGGCAGGTTATCGCAGCTCAACAGGGTCACGCCGCCAGCCCCTGTTTCGCGACGTTGGCGCAGCGTCTGAACCAGCAAGCCGGGCACGGTCGCTGGATTGTCAGGGGTGGCGAGGTCTGCCGCGATCTCGGGCAGATCGGGATCCAGCCCGCCCGATTGCGCCGAGATGCCATACGCTTTCTCGGTCACGGTGAGGCTGATGATCCGGGTCGCAGGGGCGCAGAGTTGGCGCAGGATTGCGGCGCGCTCCGTTCGCAGGGCCCGCGCGGCGGCGAGGCTTGCGATCAACCGGGGGCGGACGCCGTCTGCGCCGCGTTCGAGCAGGGTATACAGCCCATCCTGATCCGCGAGCTGTGTCGCGGTCTCGGTGGACCGCATGCTGATCCCAAGGATCCGCCAGTCCCCGCCCGCCTCGGCGAGCGCCGTGTCCGTGTAAGCCGCCTGATGGGCGCGGTGAAACGCACCGAGCCCCAGATGGACGATGCCGATTCCATGGGCGGATGGGGTGTAGCGTGGACGGGCGATCCCCGGTCTGGCGTGCGCCAGCGTTGCCGCGGTGAGGCGCTTATCCATGACCGGTGGCGTGGGTGATGCCGCTGATCACCCCGCGCAGCTCGGCCAGCCCCTTGAGCCGCCCGATGGCCGGATATCCCGGCTGAGCCTGCCGCGTGTGGTCATCAAGAATGTTTTGCCCATGGTCGGGCCGGAACGGGATCGCATGGTCTGGGCGACCGGCTAGGCGGCGCCGTGCCTCCTCGCGCAGGATTGCGGCGACCAGGGCGGCCATGTCCACGTCGCCGTCCAGATGCTCGGATTCGTGGAACGAGCCAAAGAGCGCGTCATGCTCGCGCCGGACATTGCGCAGGTGGATGAAATGCACCCGGTCGCCCATCCGTTCCATCATCCCGGGCAGGTCATTATCCGCGCGCGCCCCGAGCGAGCCGGAACACAGGGTGATCCCGTTCGCGGGCAGGTCCACTGCCGTTAGCAGCCGCTGATAATCGGCCTCGGTCGACATGATCCGCGGCAATCCCAGCAAGGAGACCGGCGGGTCATCCGGGTGGCAGCAAAGCCGCAGCCCGAGATCCTGCGCGAGGGGCGTCACCAAGTCGAGAAAACCCGCCTGATTCCGGGCCAGTTGCTCGTGGTCGCAATCGGCATAGAGCGCCAGGTGGTCCTGAATATCGGTCAGTGAGAAATGATCGGCAGCCCCGGGCAGGCCGCAAATGATATTGTCCACGAGTTGCTGTTTGAAGGCATCGGAACTGCTGGCGAAGCGCGCCTGAGCGGCGTCCAGAAGTTCAGCGTCGTAGTCATCTGCCGCGCCCGCCCGGGCGAGGACAAAAACGTCGAACATCACGTAATCGGTCAGATCGAACCGCATGCATGTGGCGCCGGTCTCCAGACGGTGGCCGAGATCGGTCCGCGTCCAGTCGAGCAGGGGCATGAAGTTGTAGCACACCACTTCGATCCCGGCAGCGGCGATGTTCTCGAGACTGGTTTTGTAGGCGTCGATATGGCTGCGCCAGTCGCCGGTTTGGCGTTTGATATCCTCCGAGACCGGTAGGCTTTCGACAACGCTCCAGCTCAGCGGCGGGGTCAGGCCGCCGGAGCCGGCGCGGATCGCCTCCTGCCGCGCGCGGATCTCTTCAAGCGGCCAGACAACACCCGGAGGCAAGTGGTGCAGTGCCGTCACGATCCCTCGGGCCCCGGCCTGAACGACGTCGCCAATCGACACCTGATCCTTCGGCCCGAACCATCGCCACGTCTCCTGCATTGCGTCTGTCTCCTGTGCGCTTAGCGTCTGCTTGTCCGTGATCACGGGCATCCTGTCAATATTCTTGTTGACTTGTATGGAAGAATGCAAGAAGAACGCCAAAGGAGGAAATTTTGGTACATCAGCTGTTCATCGATGACAGGTTCGACCGGGATGCGGCGATCACGCCGCAGATCTATCGGATTCTGCGCGAGCGGATTATCAAGAATAACCTGCCGCCCGGGACCAAGCTGTCGGAGCCAGAACTGGCGCGCCAATACGAGGTGAGCCGCCAGCCGATCCGCGAGACCTTCATCAAGCTGGCCGAAGAAGGGCTGATCATTGTGCGGCCCCAGCGCAAGACGCTGGTCACCAAGATCGACTTCAAGACCGTGATGCAGTCGCGTTTCGTGCGCGAGGCGGTGGAGGCCGATATCGTCGCGTTGCTGGCCGAGGCCGGGGACGGGGATGTGGTGCGCGAGCTGCGCGAGCAGTTGCAAAACCAGCGCAAGGTCGCCCAGAGCTCGCGGTTCGATTTCATCAACGAGGACCTGAAGTTCCACCGCACCCTCGCCGAGGCCGCCGGCAAGGAGATCGCCTGGAAGTTCATCGAGAGCCTAAACAGCCAGATGGACCGGGTCCGGTTTCTCAGTCTTGGACAGTTCCCCGTGGATCAGCTCGTCGAGGAGCATACCCGCGTGGTCGATCATATCGAACGGCAGGAGACGCCCGAGGCGGTCGCCGCCATGCGCACCCATCTGCAGCGCCTGATCGGGGATCTGCCGCAGATCGTGCGCGAACACGAGGATTTCTTTGATCGGTACGACCCAGGACTGATCGACACATAATCACCAATAAGGAGGATAAGATGGTGTTCAAGTTCAAGAAACTGGTGGCCGTAGGGCTTCTGACGCAACTGATCGGGGGGGCTGCTTTCGCGCAGGATGTCACCCTGAAACTCGGCCATCTGGCCAATGAACAGAATGCATGGCACCTCGCCTCCGTGAAATTCGCCGAAGAGCTTTCGGCGCTGACCGAGGGCCGCGTCGCGGTCGAGATCTTCCCTAACGAGTCCCTCGGCAAGGAGATCGACCTGATCAACGGGATGCAGCTCGGCACGGTGGATATGACCATCACCGGCGAAAGCCTGCAGAACTGGGCGCCCATGGCCGCTTTGCTGGCGGTGCCCTACGCCTATGCCTCGACCGAGCATATGGATGAGGTCGCCAGCGGCGAGATCGGGGATCAGATCAAGGCCCAGATCGTCGAGAAGGCCCAGATCCGCCCCATCGCCTATTTTGCACGCGGGCCGCGGAACCTGACCTCGAACCGGCCGATTGCCCATCCCGATGACCTGAACGGTCAGAAGATGCGCGTACCGAATGTGCCGCTCTTCGTGGATGTGTGGAACGCCCTGGGGGCCAGCCCGACGCCCATGGCCTTTTCCGAGGTCTTCACCTCGCTGCAGAACGGGACGATCGACTCGCAGGAGAACCCGCTCGCACTGATCCGTTCGGCCAATTTCAACGAGGTGCAGAGCCATGTGAACCTGACCCAGCATGTGCGTTCCTGGATCTATCTGACCATCGCGGAATCGACCTGGCAGAAACTGAGCGCCGAGGATCAGGCCCATGTGATGGAGGCCGCCTCTCGGGCGCAGGCCTTCGAACGCGGGCTGCTCGACAAGAGCCTTGCCGATGACCGCGCCCATCTCGAGGCCAATGGCATGACCTTCGTCGAAGTGGACGGCGCGGCCTATGCGGCGGCGGCCAAGGATGCGGTGCTCGCCAACGTCAATGACGAGATCAAGCCCATCGTCGAAGGCCTCTTCAACAGCCAGAAATAGGCCCCGATGACCCTGCGCCTGCCGCCTCCCTCCCGGGCGGCAGGTGCGCCCTCTGCCCGACGATACTCCAGACCAGGGTCGCGCCCGGATTGCGACCGAGACAAGGACACGGACCAGTGCTGCGGCGCCTCAATTCCTTCATGACTGGCCTGTGCCGTGCAGGCGCTCTGACGGCCTTCGCTGTTCTGATCTTCGCAGTGCTGCTGCAGGTCGTTGGCCGCACCATCGGGAGCTCGCCCGTCTGGACCGAAGAGCTCACACGGTTTGCCCTGATTTACCTGACTGCCTTTGGCGTGGGCGTGGCGCTGCTGACCGGGGATCTGGTCAATGTCGACGTATTCTGCGACGCGCTGCCCGGTGAATGGCCTCGCTATTTGCGGATGTTTGCCTCTGCAGCGACGGCGGTGCTGTGCCTCGCGCTGCTGCCGGGGGCCGGGAAATACGTGCAGATCGGCACGTTGCAGAACTCTCCGGCCATGGCGATGCCGATGGAGTTCGTGCATTTCAGCGTTTGGCTGCTGCTGGCGCTGCTCGCGGCTTTCGGCATCCTGCGCTTTTGCCTCGATTGGGCGAAGATCGAGTACCGCCGCCCGATGACCGGCGAGGAGGACTGATCATGGATGTCGCGGTTCTCTTTGCGGTGTTCATCGCCGGGCTCTTCATCGGCATTCCGGTGACCATCACCCTTGGCCTGTCCTCCATGGCGTATCTGCTTCTGTCGGACATCCCGCTCGTGGTGATGCCGCAGAAGATCTATGCCGGGATCGATGTCTTTGTCCTGCTGAGCATCCCGGGCTTCATTCTGGCCGGGAACCTGATGAACAATGGCGGGATCACCGAGCGGATCATCCGCTTTGCCAATGCGCTGGTCGGCTGGGTCCGGGGCGGGCTGGGTCTGACCAATATCGGGGCCTCGATGCTCTTTGGCGGGATCACGGGCACGGCGGTGGCCGATGCGGCCTCGATCGGTGGCGTGATGATCCCGGGCATGAAGAAGGCGGGCTATCCGGCGGATTTCTCGGCGGCGGTGACGGCGGCATCCTCGACCGTCGGGCCAATCATCCCGCCCAGCGTGCCGATGATCATTGTCGGCGCGCTCTCGGGGATTTCTGTAGGCAAGATGTTTCTCGCAGGCGCCGTGCCGGGGATCCTGATGGGGCTCGGCATGATGGTGACCTGCTATGTGGTCTCGGTGCGCAAGAACTTCCCCAAGCAACCCTGGCAGGGGGTGGGCGAGATCGGCCGGGCGTTTGGCGGCGCGTTCTGGGCGCTGGCGATGACGGGGATCATCCTCTACGGCCTCCTGAGCGGCATCGCCACGCCAACCGAGACCGCCATCGTGGCCAGTGTCTATGCCTTTATCGTCGGCGCGTTCGTCTACCGCGAGCTGCCTCTGCGCCTTGTGCCCAAGATCATCACCGACAGCGCGGTCTCTGCCGCAGCGATCCTCGCGCTGGTGGGCTTTGCCAATGTGTTCGGCTGGATCCTAGTCTCCGAGCGGATCCCTCAGGCCATTGCCGACGGGGTGCTCTCGATCACCGATAACCCGATCCTCGTGATCCTGATGATCAACATCCTGCTTCTCTTCATCGGCATGTTCATGGAGACGATCGCGGCCCTGATCATCCTCTTCGTGCCGCTTTTGTTGCTGGCCACGGCGGTTGGGGTCGATCCGCTCCATTTCGCGACCTTCGCGGTGCTGAACCTGATGATCGGGCTGACCACGCCGCCCGTGGGTGTGTGCCTGTTCGTTTGCGCGGGGATCGCCAAGCTGCCTCTGACCCCCGTGGTGCGTGCGATCTTCCCCTTCCTTCTGAGCAACCTGATCGTTCTGCTGATGGTGTCCTATATTCCGGCGCTGGCGACCTGGCTGCCGAACCAGATCCTGCCCTAGGAGCCCGCCCATGACCGCCCGCATCTGCCGTCTGCATGCCGCCCATGACCTGCGGGTCGAGACCGAACCGATGATCGCGCCCGGCCCCGAGGAGGTGCAGGTCGCCATCGCTGCGGGCGGGATCTGTGGCTCGGATCTGCATTACTACCATGATGGCGGGATCGGGCAGATCCGCGTGCGCGAGCCGATCATTGTCGGCCATGAGGCGGCGGGGGTCGTGCGCAAGCTGGGCGAGGGGGTGCATGGGCTGGCCATCGGGGACCTCGTCGCCCTGAACCCGAGCCTGCCCTGCGGTGCCTGCCGGTTCTGCGACCGGGCGGCGTTCAACCATTGCCTGACCATGCGCTTCATGGGCTCGGCCTACCGGATGCCGCACGAGCAGGGGATGTTCCGCGATATCCTCACGGTGCCCGCGCGACGTGCCCACCGTTTCGCCAACCCGGTCCCGCCCCGGGCGGCGGCCTGCGCCGAGCCGCTTTCGGTCTGTCTGCATGCGGCCTCGCATGGGGTGGCTCTCTCGCATCAGCGGGTGCTGATCACCGGCGCCGGGCCGATCGGGTCGCTCATGGCGGCGGTGGTGGCGTGGCGCGGGGCGGCGGATCTGATCGTGACCGACCTGCATGACTACCCGCTGAGCGTCGCACGTCGCATGGGGGCCGGACGGGTGGTGAATGTCGCCCGCACGCCCGATGCGCTCGCCCCCCTGCGCGCCGAGAAGGGGCAGGTCGATGTGGTCTTTGAATGCAGCGGCGCGCCAGCCGCCATTCGCGACGCGCTCGAGATGTTGCGCCCGGGCGGTGCCATGGTGCTCGTGGGTGTTGCGGGCGAGACGCCGCTTCCCCTCAATGTGCTGGTCAGCAAGGAGATCCGTCTGATTGGCACCCATCGCTTCCACCCGGAATTCGCCGAGGCGGTGCGCCTGATCGACAGTGGCGAGATCGATGTCACACCGATCCTCAGCCATGCCTTCCCCCTTGAGGAGGCGGTCGCGGCCTTCGATCTGGCTGGAGACCGGACACAGGCCGTGAAGGTGCACCTGACCTTTGGCGCCGAGGCCCCCTGATGTCCGGGCTGCATATCGCCTGTATTGGTGAGGCGATGCTGGAACTTCTGGTCTCAGAGGTGCCGGGACCCGCGCGGATCGGCGTCGCCGGAGATGTTCTGAACACCGCGATCTATCTGCGCCGGGCGCTGCCCAGCCCCCACCGGGTGAGCTTTGTCAGCCTTGTGGGGCAGGATCGGCTGTCCGAGGGTATGCTGCGGTTCATCGCCGGGCATGGTGTCGAGACCGATCTGGTCGCGCGCGACCCGGAGCGTTTGCCCGGGCTATACGCCATCACCACGGATGGGGCCGGAGAGCGGAGCTTTTCCTATTGGCGCAAGGACTCCGCGGCACGCCTGCTCTTTCAGGACGGGGCGGGGCTCGCGCGGCTGGAGACGGCGGATGTGATCTACCTGTCCGGTATCACGCTGGCGATCCTGCCGCCCGAGATCCGCGCGCGCCTGTTCGATTGGATCGACACATATCGGGGCACGGGCGGGCGCGTGGCCTTCGATTCCAACTACCGTCCGATCCTGTGGGAAAGCGCTGCGGTCGCGCGGGACATTATGGCAGCCGCCTGGGCGCGCTGCGATCTGGCGCTGCCCTCGGTGGATGACGAGATGGCGCTCTTTGCGGATCTCACACCCCAGGACGTATTGGCACGGCTGGAGGGGTACGGCCCCCTGACCGGGGCTTTGAAACAGGGGGCGCAAGGCCCGATCCCGATCGGGGACCCCATGTCGCGACAGGCTTATGCACCTGCACCTGCGGTCGTGGACACCACTGCGGCCGGGGATGGCTTCAATGGGGGCTACCTTGCGGCCCGGCTGACCGGGGCGACCCAGGCCGCCGCGCTCCAGGCGGGGCATGATCTGGCCTGCCGGATCATCGGGCATCCCGGGGCGATCCTGCCACCTGACGCCTGAAACACAGGCATCAATCCGCACAGCTCCGTATTGCTTTTTCAGCCTGATGCGCCGACGGTTGCTGGATACACTTATTCATTCAGGGGCGCATTGTGTCAGACCAAAAAACAGTTCCCTCTCGCCGACAATTTCTCGGCATGGCGTCCAGCGCGGCATTGATCGCGGGCACCCCGTGGCCCGCCATGGCCCGCCTCGATCCACAGGCCGCCTATGCGCCCGCCCCGGCGGGGGCCAGCGTGGCCAAGGTCCGGATCTATCCGGCCATCGGCATTTGCCGTGTAGGTGGCTCGGAAAACTGGTTCCTCGCGCCTGAAGTGCCCGGTCTGCCCCCGATGCCCGAGGATGGGCTGTTCAAGGATGGCGGCGAGCGGATCAAGAAGCAGGTCCAGCGCTTCCGCGTCTATGCCTTTGATGCCGAGGACCAGGTGATTGGCGAAGTCACCGGCGACGAGATCAACTGGGGCGTCCATCTCGCCAATACCAAGGCCAATTGGTACGGGTTCAACAACCCGCTCGACAATGGCGATCTGGCCCCCGGCCTGCCGTCGAAGAAACGCAATCAGTATTTCGTCTCCAACGCGGACCGCGAAGAGAACCTGTTGATCGATGGCGGCGCGCGGCAGATCACCGGGGCCAGCACCAATGCCGATGGCGGCGATCCGGCCTACCGGTTCGAGGGCACGTTCTGGGGCGGCCAGCCGGACGCGATCCAGGTCGGGCTGGGGCAGTTGCGGACGGATCCCGACGGCCGCCTTCTGGTGGTGCCGCCCGATGGCGTGTCGGATTCGCCGAGCGATGCGGCGATCACCAGCTTTTCCGACAATGACGCCTGGCATGACGATTGGTGCGACGGGCCGGTGACCGCGCAGGTCGAGATCGACGGTCAGACCTTCGAAGCCGAACCGGCCTGGGTTGCCTGCGTCGGCCCGAATTTCGCCCCCGAGATCCCTCCGATCACCACGCTCTACGATGTGATCGCGGATATGAACGTGCAGGAAGGCTGGACCGAGGCGCCCGCGCTGCCACTGTCCTTCATGACCCATATCTATCCCACCTTCCGGCGCGTGGCGCTGATGGAATGGGTGACGCAGGCGGCCAATCTGCGGCAGGGCTGGATGTCCATCGGTGATCTCGGCGATCCGGCGTACGTGGCGCAGCTCGCCAACTCGGAGCCGGCCAATGCCGCCCTGCGCCAGAGTGTCTTCGCCCTGTTCCGCAACCCCGACAATCTCAGCGATACGGCCTATGTCGAAGAGCAGGTGAAGATCCCCTATATGCTCGGCGACGGGGTGAATTTCGACGGCAGCCCCCTGCAATGGTTCCAGTTTCCCAAGCTGCAATACGACATGCTGCGGGCCTGGGCCGCCGGGGACTTTGTCGATGATTACACCGGACAGGTCGCCGAGGATGTGGTCGCCGATTACAGCAGTTTCGACGAGATCCCGGTGGCGCTGCAGCCCGGTGCGCTGACACAGGCCGCGCTCGAGCCCTGTTCGGGGGGCGCGTTCCATCCGGGGGTGGAGCTGACCTATTACCTCCGCCTCAAGGAGATGTATGCCCGCAACTACGACGCGACCGCCGAGCCCTTCCGCTTTGCCCATGGGGACCGGCCGAGCCTGAACCAGGATCTCGGACGTTTGCTGACCCCTGAGATCGCCTTCGAAGGATTCAACGGCGCGCCCCCGGCGATCGGGCCACAGATGCCCGGGGATCTGACCCGTTGGATGGGGCTGCCCTGGCAATGCGATGCGTTCAGTTGTCAGCAGGTGCAGATGCAGCAGAACTTCCCGACAGCGGTCTGGTGGCCTGCGCTTCTGCCCATCGATGTGCTGCCCGAGCCCTATTACACCGCCGGGCTGGACGAGACCCTGACCGACGAGGCCCGCGCCAAGTTCTTTGCCAACCGGGTGAGCTGGTCGCGCGGCGTGGCCGGGATCGGCTATCACGCCAATGCCAGCTATTGGGACGGGATCACCAACATGATCACCCTGTGGGAGCGGATGGGCTTTGTCCTGCGCAAACCGTCGCCCTCGGGGGATGTGTTTGTCGAGGTGGAGCATGGCAATAACCTTGAGGCGCGGTTCAACTGGACGCCGAGCCAGGGGATGCTGCCCAATTGATCCATCCGGTCGCCGTGATTGGCGGGGGGCTTGCCGGGGCGGCGGCGGCCCTGCGTCTTGCGCAGGCGGGGATCTGCCCGATCTGGATCGCACCACGGCGGGGCGAGGGCTTCAAGCCCGGCGAGCATCTGGGCGCGGCGGCGGTCCCGCTGCTCAAGGCGCTGGGCTCGGACGCGCTCCTGCGGGCCGAGGTGCACAGGCTCGCCCACAGCACCTATTCCGCCTGGGGCAGTGAGACACTGATCGCCCGGGATGCGATCCTGCATCTGGACGGCCCGCCCATCGTGCTGGATCGTGGCGCGTTCGAGGACGCACTGACCGCGCAGGCGCTGGCCGCTGGGGCAAAGCGGATCGAACAGGATGTCACGGCAATGCGCGTCGCGGGCCATCACTGGCAGCTTGAGAGTGATGCGGGCGAGATCCGCGCCGGGTTTGTGCTTGATGCGACCGGGCGCAAGGCGCTGGTGGCCGCGCGCTGCGCGCCGCGCTTTGCAGCGGACAGGCTCGGCTGCCAATACGCGGTCTTCTCGCGATCCGGCACCACGCCGCCACGCCCGGTCACCCTGATCGAGGCCGAGGCCCGGGGCTGGTGGTATCTCTCGGCGCTGGCCGATGGCCGGGCGGTGGTCAATTTCTATACCGATACGGACCTGCCCGCCTTCGAGAACGCGGCGCTGGCTTCGCAGGCGCGGCAGACGAGGGCCATCGGGGCCTATCTCGCGGAATACGGGTTCGCGCATTGCGGTCCGGTGCGGCGGATCGCGACGAACAGCACATGGATCGCCCCGGCCATCGGCGAAGGCTGGGTGGCCGTCGGGGATGCCGCGGCGGCCTTCGATCCGCTGTCCTCCCATGGCATGACCACCGCGCTCTGGACCGCCCTTCAGGCTGCAGAAGCCTTCATCGCGCAGGACCGGGCCGCGATGCAGACCTATGCCGAAAGCGTGGCCAATGGCGTGCAGGACTATCTCAGGGCCCGCCGCGAGGTCTATGCCCGCGAAGCCCGCTGGCCTGACAGCCCCTTCTGGGCACGGCGCCATGCCGACATGCCAGCCAGCCCCGAGGCCGAAACCGCCTGAGCCGACACCCTCGGCATGGCCTCGCGACAGTTTGAGACAAATTCGCAATGTCTGGCTTTGCGAGGTCGCATCGTGTAGGCTTTGCCCCAGACCCGGAAAACGGGCGTTTCGACTGAGGCATAGGCGGTAGTTTCGATGACTGAGATGGTGTACGGCACCGTCCGGCCCAGCGCGCGGGAACCCATTCTCCCGCGGTGGTGGCGGACCGTGGACAAAGGCGCATTGCTGGCGATCCTGGGGCTTTTCGCGATCGGGCTCTTGCTCGGATTGGCGGCCTCGCCGCCTCTGGCCACGCGCAACGGCCTGCCACCGTTTCACTATGTTCAACGTCAGATGGTCTTTGGTGGCGCGGCGCTCAGCGTCATGCTGGTTCTGTCGCTTTGCGATCCGAAACAGATCCGGCGCATGGGCACCCTGCTGTTTCTGGGGGCCTTTATCGCGCTGGCCTTCCTGCCGCTTTTCGGAACGGATTTCGGCAAAGGGGCCACGCGTTGGTATTCGCTGGGCTTTGCCAGCGTGCAGCCGTCGGAATTTCTCAAGCCCGGATTCATCATCCTCTCGGCCTGGCTGCTCGCCGCCGCGCAAGAGATCAATGGCCCGCCGGGGCGCAGCCTGTCACTCGGGATCACGCTGGCCGTGGTCGGCCTGCTGGTGATCCAGCCGGATTTTGGGCAGGCCTGCCTGATCCTGTTTGGCTGGGCCTCCATGTATTTCGTGGCCGGGGCTTCCATGGTGCTGGTCGTGTCCCTCGTGGCCGCTGTCGGTCTGGGCGGGATCGCCGCCTACAACCTGTCAGAGCATTTCCAGCGTCGGATCGACGGGTTCCTGTCCTCGGATCTCGACCCCACGACCCAGCTTGGCTACGCGACCAACGCGATCCGCGAAGGCGGATTCTTTGGCGTCGGCGTGGGCGAGGGGCAGGTGAAATGGGTGCTGCCCGATGCCCATACGGATTTCATCATCGCCGTTGCCGCCGAGGAATACGGCGTCCTCCTGGTGATGGTGATCATCGCGCTTTATGCCACCGTGGTGCTGCGCAGCCTCTGGCGGCTGATGCGCGAGCGGGATCCCTTTGCGCGTCTGGCAGGCACCGGCCTGACCCTGCTCTTTGCGGCGCAGGCAATCATCAATATGGGCGTGGCCGTGCGGATGCTGCCGGCCAAGGGCATGACCTTGCCGCTTGTCAGCTATGGCGGATCGTCGCTCATCGCGACAGGGATCGCGCTGGGCTTCCTTTTGGCCTTTACCCGGAGCCGTCCCCAAGGGCAGATCGAGGACATTCTGATCAAGCGAGGACGATAGGCGATGGGACCGGGGGCACCCCTTTTGGTGATAGCGGCAGGCGGCACGGGCGGGCATATGTTCCCGGCCCAGGCGCTGGCCGAGGCGATGCTGCGCAAGGGCTGGCGGGTCAAGCTGGTCACGGATGCGCGTGGCGCCCGCTATACCGGCGGCTTTCCCCATGTGGTCGAGATCATCGAGAAATCCTCTGCCACCTTCGCGCGCGGCGGCGCGCTGGCCAAGGTTCTGGTGCCCCTGCGCATCGCGGGTGGTGTGGTCTCGGCGCTGGCCGATATGCTCCGCGATCGGCCTGCAATGGTGGTCGGCTTCGGCGGCTACCCGGCGATCCCGGCCATGGCGGCGGCGACCCTGCTGCGCCTGCCCCGGATGATCCATGAACAAAACGGTGTGCTGGGCCGGGTGAACGAGCTCTTTGCCAAGCGCGTCGATGCGGTGGCCTGCGGTACCTGGCCCACGGACCTGCCCGAGGGGGTGGAGGGCCAGCCCACGGGCAACCCCGTCCGTGGCGCGATCCTTGAACGCGCGGGGGCCCCCTATATCCCGCCCGGGGACTGGCCGCTGAGCCTTCTGGTGCTGGGTGGCAGTCAGGGGGCACGGATCCTGTCCGATGTGCTGCCCGAGGCGGTCGCACATCTGCCAGCTGCCCTGCGCGACCGGATCCGCGTCGCCCATCAGGCCCGGGCCGAAGACCTCGACCGGGTGGTCAAGGCTTATGCTGCGGCCGGGATCAAGGCCGAGGTGAAGACCTTCTTCAATGATGTGCCGACCCGCATGTCCGAGGCGCAGCTTGTCGTCTCGCGCTCGGGCGCGTCCACGGTGGCGGACCTGACGGTGATCGGCCGCCCGTCGATCCTCGTGCCCTTTGCGGCTGCTGCCGCGGATCACCAGACAGCCAATGCGCGCGGGTTGGTCGAGGCCGGGGCCGCAATCCTGATCCCCGAGAGCAAGCTCGATCCGGCAACACTTGCCGACCAAATTTCCCTGATCCTCGACAATCCCGACGGCGCGGTGCAGATGGCCCATGCCGCGCTGGGTGTGGGGCATCCGGACGCCACTGAACGCCTGGTGGACCTTGTCGACCACCTTGCCACGCCGCCCGCCCAGGTCGCCGCCTGAGCACCCGCAACCGCCAGAGACCCAAGGACCGATGAAAGACAGTTTTGTTATGAACGCCGCCACGAAACTTCCGACCCAGCTTGGGGCCATTCATTTCACCGGGATTGGCGGCATTGGCATGTCCGGCATTGCCGAAGTGCTGCTGACCCATGGCTACACAGTGCAGGGCTCGGACCTGAAACCGTCCAAGATCACCGACCGGCTGGAACGTCTGGGCGCGCGGATCTTCATCGGGCAGGTGGCCGAGAACCTCGAGGATGCGGAGGTCGTCGTGATTTCCTCGGCGATCAAGCCGGGCAATCCCGAACTGGAGACGGCGCGCGCGCGCGGCCTGCCGGTGGTGCGCCGGGCCGAGATGCTGGCCGAACTGATGCGGCTCAAATCGAATATTGCGATCGCCGGGACCCATGGCAAGACGACGACCACCACCATGGTGGCCACGCTCTTGGACAAGGGCGGGATTGATCCCACCGTGATCAATGGCGGGATCATCCATGCCTACGATTCCAACGCGCGGGCGGGCGCAGGCGAATGGATGGTGGTCGAGGCCGACGAATCCGACGGCACGTTCAACCGGTTGCCGGCCACAATTGCCGTTGTGACGAATATCGACCCTGAACATATGGAACATTGGGGCAGCTTTGAGCGTCTAAAAGATGGGTTTCACGAGTTCGTATCGAACATTCCCTTCTATGGGCTCGCCGTCTGCTGCACCGACCATCCGGAGGTGCAGGCGCTGGTGGGTCGGATCACCGATCGCCGGGTCATGACCTTTGGCTTCAACACCCAGGCGGATGTGCGGGCGGTCAACCTGACCTACAAATCCGGCGTGGCGCATTTCGACATCCTGCTGCGCAACGAGGGGCAGGTCATCTCGGGCTGCACCCTGCCCATGCCCGGGGATCACAACGTCTCCAACGCGCTGGCCGCTGTGGCCGTGGCCCGGCATCTGGGCATGAAGGTCGATGAGATCCGCGCCGCGCTGGCCGGGTTTGCTGGCGTCAATCGCCGCTTCACCAAGGTCGCCGAGATCGACGGGGTCACCATCATCGACGATTACGGTCACCACCCGGTGGAGATCGCCGCCGTGCTCAAGGCCGCGCGGCAGGCCAGCGAGGGGCGCGTCATCGCCGTGCATCAGCCGCACCGCTATTCGCGGCTCGCGAGCCTCTTCGAGGAATTCTGCACCTGCTTCAACGAGGCGGATGTGGTCGGCATCTCCGAGGTGTTCTCGGCCGGTGAGGACCCGATCGAGGGCGCGTCGCGCGATGATCTGGTGGCCGGGCTGGTTGCCCATGGCCATCGACACGCGGTGGCGGTGCCCAATGAGGACGCGCTCGAGGCGCTGGTGCGGGCCGAGGCCAAGCCGGGGGACATCGTGGTCTGCCTCGGGGCAGGCACGATCTCGGCCTGGGCGCACAGCCTGCCCAAACGCATGGGCTGAGGGGCTTGCCCCCGCGCCCGGTTTGATGGCCTAACAGGGCCGTTCGCGGAGACCTGCTGTGCCCACCGATTTCCCTTTGTCGCTGACGCTGTTCTGCGTCTGGATCGTGATCGCCACGGTGATCGCCATGATGCCCGGGCGATTTCACTGGCCGGGCGCGTACGGCCTGATGGCGCTGTTGGTCCCGCTTCTGGGCTATATCTGGGTGGATCTGGGGGGCTGGTACGCGCTGGCGGCGCTGGTCGCAGCGGCCTCGGTCCTGCGCTGGCCGGTCCGCTTTGCGATCCGCTGGCTGCGTGCCCGCGTGACAGGAGATCCGAAATGACCGAATTGCGGGGCACTCTGACCGAGAACCGTACCCTGGCCGATCTGACATGGCTGCGCGTGGGCGGGCCAGCGGATGCGCTTTATCAGCCCGCGGATGCCGAGGATCTGGCCGCCTTCCTGCGCGCCGATCCCGCGCGCGAGATTTTCGTCATGGGGGTCGGGTCGAACCTGATCGTGCGTGATGGCGGGATCCGGGCGACGGTGATCCGGCTGGGGCGCGGGTTCAACGGGATTGAGATCGACGGCACCACAGTGCGCGCCGGTGCCGCAGCGCTGGACGCTCATGTGGCGCGCAAGGCCGCCGCGGCTGGGGTCGACCTGACCTTTCTCCGCACGATCCCGGGCAGTATTGGCGGGGCGGTGGCGATGAATGCGGGCTGCTATGGCAGCTACATGGCCGATGTGGTCCGTGAGGTGGAGTTGATCACGCGCGAGGGCGAGACCCTGCGCCTCGCGCCCGAGGATCTGAACTTCCGCTACCGGCAGAGCGATCTGCCAGCGGGGGCCGTCATTACCGCCGTAACGCTGGAGGGCGCGCCGGGCGATCCGGCAACGCTCGAGGCGCGGATGACCGAGCAGCTCGCCAAGCGCGACGCGACCCAGCCCACCAAGGACCGCACCGCCGGATCCACCTTTCGCAATCCGGCGGGCTTCAGCTCCACCGGGCGGGCGGATGACACCCATGAGGCCAAGGCCTGGGCCGTGATCGATGCCGCCGGCCTGCGCGGAGCCATGCGCGGCGCGGCGCAGATGTCGCCCAAACACCCGAACTTTCTGGTGAATACCGGAACGGCGACGGCGGCCGAGCTCGAATCCCTGGGTGAAGAAGTGCGAAAAAAGGTTTTCCAAGCCACCGGCCATTCGCTACACTGGGAAGTGATCCGCATCGGAACCCCCGGACGGAGCCACCCCGAAAAATAGCCCATCCAAAAGGGCAGGGGTCTGAGCAGCTACGAAACCGCAAGAGTTTCGAAAATATATGAGGCGGGACGTGTCGAGCAGGACATCGCCCAAGGTCGTGATGCTGATGGGTGGCCCATCGGCCGAGCGCGAGGTTTCCCTCGTCTCGGGTCGCGAATGCGCGTCTGCCTTGCGGAGCGAAGGTTTTGACGTGACCGAGCTGGATGCCGGGCCCGACCTTGTTGCCGACCTGAAATCTCTGGCACCCGATGTGGTCTTCAATGCGCTCCATGGTCGTTGGGGCGAGGATGGCTGCGTGCAGGGCCTGCTGGAATGGTTGCGGATCCCCTATACCCATTCGGGCGTGCTCGCCTCGGCGCTGGCCATGGACAAGGAACGCTCCAAGGCGGCCTATGCGGTGGCCGGATTGCCCATCGCCACGAGTGGGCTCTATTCCAAGGCCGAGATCGCAGCGGGCCATGTGATGCCGCCGCCTTATGTGATCAAGCCCTTTAACGAGGGCTCTTCGGTCGGCGTCCTGCTGGTCGAGGACGGGGACGAGACGCCCCCGGACTTGCCCGACGCCATGCCCGACACCCTGATGGTCGAGGCGTTCATTCCCGGGCGCGAGCTGACCGTGACCGTGCAGGGCGACCGCGCGCTCTGCGTCACCGATATCGTGACCGATGGCTGGTATGATTACGACGCGAAATACGTCCCCGGCGGCTCGCACCACGTGCTGCCCGCGGATCTGCCGCGCGATGTTTATGACGCCTGCATGTCCCATGCGGAAACCGCCCATCGCGTGCTGGGCTGTCGCGGCGTGTCGCGGACGGATTTCCGCTGGGATCCCCGGCGCAGCCTTGATGGGCTGGCCCTGCTCGAGACCAACACCCAGCCGGGCATGACGCCCACATCTCTTACTCCGGAACAAGCCCAGCATGCGGGCCTCGATTTCGGAGCCTTTTGCCGCTGGATCCTGGAGGATGCCTCATGCGATCGCTGATCCGACGCCGCGCCAGGATTGACCGGCCGGACCCCGCGCCCTCGCGGCTGGCCTACCGGGTGCAGCGCCTGCTGCTGACGCCGCTGTTTCATTCGATCCTGCGCGTGGGGATTCCCGCGTTCCTGCTCGCCTTTGGCGCCGGCTGGCTCATGCGCAACGAGACCTTGCGCGAGGACCTGATGGCCGAAGTGCTCGCCATCCGCACCTCGATCGAGAACCGTCCGGAATTCATGGTCGCGGCCATGGCGATCACCGGTGCCTCGGAGGAGCTGATCGAGGATATCCACGAGGTCGTCCCGATCGACTTTCCGATCACCTCATTCGCGCTCGATCTCGACGCAATGCGCGATGTGGTGCTGGGGCTGGATGCGGTGGCGGATGTGGATCTGTCGATCCAGGCCGCCGGGATCCTTGCCGTGGATATCGTCGAACGCACGCCGGCAGTGGTTTGGCAAACCCGCCAGACCCTCGAAATCCTCGATGCCGAAGGCCACCGCGTGGGCCCGATCGAGTCCCGCGCTGCCCATGCGGCCCTGCCGCTCGTGGCGGGGGAGGGCGGCGACCGCGCCGTCCCCGAGGCGCTGCGCCTTCTGGCCATGGCCGACGAGCTGGAAGGCCGGGTGATCGGGCTGCAACGCATGGGCGCACGCCGCTGGGACGTGGTCCTGACCGAGGACCAGCGGATCCTGCTGCCCGAAACCGGGGCCGAGCTGGCGCTGGCCCGGGTCATGGCGCTCGACGCCGCCCAAGAGCTTTTTGACCGGGACATTTCGGCGGTGGATATGCGCCTGCCGGACCGTCCGACCATCCGCCTCAATCCCGACGCGCTCGATGCCCTCTGGGACATCCGCGGCCTGTCCACCATCAGGAGCGACCAATGAGAGACCTGTATTCAGCGCAACGTGCCATGCGAAACATGCGGCAGGTGGCGATGCAGCGGGGCGTCGTCGCTGTGCTCGATATCGGCACCTGGAAGGTCGCCTGTCTGGTGCTGAAATTCGACGGCCCCGAACCCGACAGCGAGAGCGACGGTGTCGGCACCATGGCGGGCCAGTCGCGGTTCCGGGTGATCGGCGCATCCCACACCCGGTCGCGCGGCATCCGGTTCGGCGAGATCGACGGGATGGTCGAGGCCGAGCGGGCGATCCGCACCGCCCTGCAGGGCGCACAGAAGATGGCGCAGGTTCGGGTGGATCACGTGATCGCCAGCTTCTCGGGCGCCGAGCCGCGGTCCTATGGCGTCTCCGGGCAGGTCGAGATCGCAGGCGAGGCGGTCTCTGAGCAGGACATCGCCCAGGTGCTGGCGCGCTCGAACCTGCCGGAATTCGGTGACACGCGAGAGGTTCTGCACGCCCAGCCGGTGAATTTCGCGCTCGACCATCGCTCAGGCCTGAACGACCCACGCGGGCAGATCGGCAACCGGCTTGTGGCGGATATGCATGTCCTGACCGTCGAACAGGCGGCGATCCAGAACCTGCTCTATGCGGTGAAGCGTTGCGACCTGGAGCTGGCGGGGCTCGCCTCGTCTTCATATGTTTCGGGCGTTTCGGCTCTGGTCGAGGATGAGCGCGAACTGGGCGCGGCCTGTATCGATCTCGGTGCCGGCAGCACGGGCGTGTCGATCTTCCTCAAGAAGCACATGATCTACGCCGATAGCGTGCGGTTAGGCGGCGAGCATATCACCTCGGACATCTCCAAGGGGCTCTCGATCTCTCACAGCTTCGCCGAGCGGCTCAAGACGCTCTATGGTGGGGTTCTGGCCACGGGCATGGATGACCGTGAGCAGATCGAGATCACCGGCGAGACCGGCGATTGGGAGCATGACCGCCGCACCGTCAGCCGCTCGGAACTGATCGGGATCATCCGGCCCCGTGTCGAGGAGATCCTCGAGGATGTCCGCGATCGCCTTGTCGCCGCCGGGTTCGAGCAATTGCCCAGCCAGCAGATCGTGCTGACCGGCGGTGGCAGCCAGCTGCAGGGGCTCGACGGGCTCGCCGCCAAGATCCTCGGCCCGCAAGTGCGGGTTGGGCGGCCGCTGCGGGTGCGCGGCCTGCCGCAGAGCACCTGCGGCCCGGAATTCGCCTCGGTGGTCGGGCTTTGCCTGCACGCCGCCCATCCGCAGGATGAGTGGTGGGACTTCGAGATGACCCATGACCGTTACCCGGCGCGTTCGATCAAGCGCGCGGTGCGCTGGGTGCGCGACAACTGGTAGGCGATCCCGGCGCTATTCGTTTCCGACTGCGCCGGAATTGTGCTGGGCCCGATTGGTTTATTCCAAATTGAATCTTGGTAAATGGGGCGCGCAATGATCTGCGCGCTGACTATGCCTTCGTTGCGCCATCCGTCGGCCTTGGTAATTTCAATAGGGCCGTGCCACCGGCAGCTTCGGCACGCCCCCTCCGACGGGCATATCCGCGCAAGAAACGCGTGACCTGCCGCTTGGGCTGCGATATTGTGGCGTAAGAGGCCCAAAAGGGCCCGAGAGAGGCAGAGCAGTCGCCCTCTATATCGCAAGCCCTGTCGCCCGCGCGACGCCCACGGAACCATTTTGTCCGGCTCCGGGATAGGCATGCTTTTGGCCAAACACCCCAGATTTGGGGGTTCGGGCAAGATGGGTTAAGAATTGGCGAGAATACGCCCATATTTCGCGTCTCAGGCGCAGTTTTCGGGTGACGTGGGCTCCTCCAGAGGGTACAATCTTGGGTTAATAGAGCCGTGAGCAGGGTTAACGCGCCCTTAAATAAGCGGCAAAAACAACGCAGGCGGACCTCTTTAATGACCTTGAACCTCACGATCCCCGAGCATTCCGAGCTGAAACCCCGCATCACCGTCTTCGGTGTCGGCGGTGCAGGCGGCAACGCCGTGGACAACATGATCGACAAGCAGCTCGACGGCGTCGAGTTCGTCGTGGCCAATACCGACAGCCAGGCGCTCCAGGGCTCCACGGCCCCGGCCAAGATCCAGATCGGCGCGAAAGTGACCGAAGGGCTGGGCGCAGGTGCGCGCCCCTCCGTGGGCGCATCGGCCGCCGAAGAGAGCATTGAGGAGATCGTCGATCACCTCGCGGGTGCGCATATGTGCTTCATCACCGCGGGCATGGGGGGCGGCACCGGCACCGGTGCGGCCCCGATCATCGCGCAAGCCGCGCGCGAGCTCGGCGTTCTGACAGTTGGCGTTGTGACCAAACCCTTCCAGTTCGAAGGCGCCAAGCGGATGCGCCAGGCGGAAGAGGGTGTCGAGATCCTGCAAAAGGTCGTCGACACGCTGATCATCATTCCGAACCAGAACCTGTTCCGTCTCGCCAATGAGAAAACGACCTTCACCGAGGCGTTCTCCATGGCTGATGACGTGCTCTATCAGGGCGTGAAGGGCGTGACGGACCTGATGGTTCAGCCGGGCCTGATCAACCTCGACTTCGCGGATGTCCGCGCCGTCATGGACGAGATGGGCAAGGCGATGATGGGCACGGGCGAGGCGACCGGCGAAGACCGCGCCACCCAGGCCGCCGAGAAGGCGATTGCCAACCCGCTTCTGGACGAGATCAGCCTGCGCGGCGCCAAGGGCGTCCTTATCAACATCACCGGCGGCTACGACCTCACGCTGTTCGAGCTGGACGAGGCGGCGAACCGGATCCGTGAGGAAGTCGACCCGGAGGCGAATATCATCGTTGGTTCGACCCTGGATACTTCCATGGAAGGGGCGATGCGCGTCTCCGTCGTGGCAACCGGCATCGACGCGCTTGATGTGCAGCACGATGTTCCGACCCCGCGCCGTCGTATGGCCGAGCCCCTGACCCCGCCTGCTGCCGTGGCAGCGCCCGTGGCCGAGCCCGAGCCCGCCCCGGTCTATCAGCCCGAGGTGGCCGCAGCGCCCGAGCCGGTGGAGCTGGTGATTGACGACGCCGCGGACGAGAGCCCGGCCGCATTCGAGCCTGCCGCCGAAGCCGTGCAGGAGGCGCCGGCCGAAGAGGATCTCTTTGCGGGTCTCGAAACCCGTCAGGTCGAGACCTTCCGTGCGCAGCCCGATGCATATGACCCGAACGGGTTCGAGGCGACGGCCCCTGCCGCCGAGTATGTGGCCCCGCAACCGCGCAAGCCCGGCACGCCGACGCCCGAGACGCTCGCGCGGCTCCGGACGGCTGTGAACTCCACGAAAAACGTGGGCGCTGCCCCGGCGCGGCCCGCGCCAGAGGCCGGTGAACATGGCGAGCGCCGCGGGTTCGGGATCAACTCCCTGATCAATCGCATGACCGGTCAGGCAGGCGAAGGCCCGGCCGCAGCCGCGCCCCAGGCCCGCCCGGTGACGCAGCGTGAAGCGCCGCAACCCGTCGACCCGGAGCAGGAAAAAGTCGAAATTCCCGCCTTTCTGCGCCGCCAAGCCAACTGATTTCAGTCACGTTCGAAACATCGAGAGGCCGCCTTCGGGCGGCCTTTTTTCATTTTGTAACAACGGGTTCCCTCGCGCTGTGTCAAGGTTGGGCGGATTTCTGCCACTGCGAAATTCCAATGTTTCACCCCGTTGCAAAGATTGAGTTGAGATAGTGCTGAACCAGCCCTTAATACACCTAAGCCGACCGCCAGAGGTGGGCATGCGAGGTGTAGAGATGCAGAAAACGCTGAAATACAAAGTGACATTCGACGGGGTCGGCCTGCATGGCGGCAAACCCGTGCGCATGATCGTGCATCCCGCATCCGCAGATTACGGCATCTGGTTCAAGCGGACGGACTGGGTGGGCTCCGACAACATGGTCGCCGCCCGCTGGGATCAGGTCGACCGCACCCCGCTCTGCACCAAGCTGCGCAATGAGGCGGGCATGACCGTCTCGACGATCGAACATGTGATGGCCGCGCTGGCCGGCTGCGGCGTGCATAACGCCCTGATCGAGCTCAACGGCCCCGAGGTTCCGATCCTCGATGGCAGCTCCGCTGAATTCGTCAGCGGCTTTCTCGCCGCCGGTATCCGCGACCTGCACGTCCCGAGCCGCATCCTGCGCGTGATGAAGGCCGTCGAAGTGCGGGACGGTGCCGTCACGGCGCGCCTCGATCCCGCGCCGGGCTTTGAGCTGCGCTTCCACATCGATTTCGAAGACACCGCGATCGGCGATCAGTCCAAGGGGCTTTCCATGGCCAATGGCGCCTTCGTGCGCGAGCTGTGTGACAGCCGTACCTTCTGCCGTCAGGCGGATGTGGATGCGATGCACGCGGCGGGTCTGGCCCTTGGTGGCACGCTGCACAACGCCGTCGTCGTGGATGGGGCCGAAGTGCTCAGCCCCGGTGGCTTCCGCCATCACGACGAAGCCGTGCGGCACAAGATGCTCGACGCTGTGGGCGACCTCGCGCTGGCCGGTGCGCCGATCTTTGGCCGCTACACCGGAGAGCGGGCGGGTCACACCATGACCAACACCCTGCTGCGGGCGCTCTTTGCGGATCCGACCAACTATGTGGTTGAAACCTGCAGCGCCAAGATGGCCGCCCGCCTGCCGGGGTCGGGCCTGCACCGCACCGATCTGCGTCTCGTCGCCTGACACCGGCATGACCACCATCACAGGGGCGCGCCACACCGGCCGCCCCGTTTTCTTGCCGGACAGCATGTCTCTGCAACTTCCGTTTTTAACTTCCGCCAAACGTGCTAAACACCGCTCGAACGCCGCCCTTCGGGCGCGTATGTGTGAAGGTGAGCCGGGGTCGCGATGACACGCTGGGGCAGATTGCGAATTCCACTGCTGGCGGGGGCCTGTGCTCTGGCGCTGGCTGCCTGCGGGCAACAACAGCCGGAGTTTCCAGCGCTCGAAGAATCGCCTCCTGACGCGATCTTCAACCGGGCCGAGTTCGAGCTTGCCGCCGACAATCTCGAGGAAGCCGCCCGCTATTTCGGCGAGGTTGAGCGGCTCTATCCCTATTCCGAGTTCGCCAAGCGCGCGCTCATCATGCAGGCCTTCACCTATCACCGGAACCGCGAATACGAGAGCAGCCGCGCCGCCGCGCAGCGCTATCTCGACTTCTATCCGGCGGATGAGGATGCGGCCTATGCCCAGTATCTGCTGGCGCTGAGCTATTATGACCAGATCGACGAGGTCGGGCGCGATCAGGGACTGACCTTTCAGGCGCTGCAGGCCCTGCGCGCGGTGATCGAGATCTATCCCGACAGCAGCTACGCGAAATCGGCGATCCTGAAATTTGATCTCGCCTTCAACCATCTCGCCGCCAAGGAGATGGAGATCGGGCGCTACTACCTCAAGCGCGGCCATTACGCGGCGGCGATCAACCGGTTCCGCGTGGTGGTCGAGGATTTCCAGACCACGACCCACACGCCCGAGGCCCTGTTCCGGCTGGTCGAGGCCTATCTCTCGCTCGGGCTTCAGGACGAGGCCCAGACGGCGGGTGCGATTCTCGGCTTCAATTACCAGTCCACGGATTGGTACGAGGACAGCTTCGCGCTCCTGACCTCGCGCGGATTGTCGCCGGATGCCGAGGGTACGGGCTGGCTCAGCACGATCTATCGGCAGATGCTGCGCGGCACCTGGCTCTGAGCCCGGATCCGGGGCCTGTAGCGGGCCGCGGAGCCTTGCAGCAGCGGGCAAAACACGGCACATCTTGAGGGACCGCGCTGGGCGGACACAAGGACAGGGTATGCTGGCGCGCCTCGACATTCGCGACATCCTCATCATCGACCATCTGGTGCTGGAGTTCCGCAGCGGGCTGAACGTGCTCACCGGCGAGACGGGCGCGGGCAAATCCATCCTGCTGGATGCGCTGGGGTTCGTGCTGGGATGGCGCGGGCGGGCGGATCTCGTCCGGCAGGGCGCGGCCCAGGGCGAGGTGACGGCCCTCTTCGAGCTGCCCCCGGATCATCCTGCCTTCGCGGTGCTGGCCGAGGCGGGTTTCCCGGATCCGGAGGGCGAGTTGATCCTGCGCCGGGTGAACACGCCGGAGGGTCGTAAATCCGCCTATGTCAATGACAGGGCCTGTTCCGGGGCGGTGCTGCGGGCGCTGTCGGATGTGCTGGTCGAGCTTCACGGGCAGCAGGATGATCGCGGTTTGCTGGACCCGGCGGGCCACAAGGCGTTGCTCGATGATTTTGCAGGGCACGAGACCTTGCTGGCCGATGTCTCCCGGGCGTGGCGCGCCCGTGCCGCCGCCCGCCGCACCCTGCGCGAGGCTGAGGCCGAAGTGGCGGCGATCGCGGCCGACGAGGAGTTTCTGCGGCATGCGGTGGCCGAGCTTGATGCGCTCGATCCTCAGCCCGGCGAGGACGCGGTGCTCGACACGGCGCGCCGCCGGATGCAGGCCGCCGACAAGATCCGCTCGGATGTGGCGCGCGCATTGCAGGCGCTGGCCGCGCCCGATGGCGGCGCCGAGAGCCTGGTGACCGATGCGACCCGCTGGCTTGATGGCGCAGCGGCGGAGGCAGAGGGCGCGCTCGATGATGCGCTGGCCGCACTCTCGCGGGCCATGGTCGAACTGGGGGAGGCTTCGGACGCCACCGAACGGGCACTGGATGGGCTGGGCATCGACCCGCTGGAGCTGGAACGCACCGAGGAACGGCTCTTTGCCCTGCGGGGCCTCGCCCGCAAACACAGCGTCGCCCCGGACGAGCTGGGCGGTTTCGCCGAAACCCTGCGGGACCGTCTCGCTGCGCTCGATGCCGGGGCAGACCGGCTGGGCGATCTGCAGGAAGCGGTGCGCACGGCTGATCACGCCTATGACGCTGCCGCTGTAGCGCTCAGCGCGTCTCGCGCTGCGGCCGCCATGCGCCTCGATGGCGCCATGGCGGACGAGCTCGCCCCCCTCAAGATGGAGCGCGCCGTCTTCACCACCGCCCTGTCCGAGGGCGCCGCCGGGCCGGACGGGACCGATCAGGTGACCTTCCGGGTTGCGACCAATCCCGGCGCGCCTGCGGGCCCGCTGAACAAGATCGCCTCCGGGGGGGAGCTCTCGCGGTTCCTTCTGGCGCTCAAGGTCTGCCTGACCGCCGAGGCGCGGGAGCTCACCTTGATCTTCGACGAGATCGATCGGGGCGTGGGCGGCGCCACCGCCGATGCGGTGGGCCGACGGCTGCAATCCCTCGCCGCAGAGGGTCAGGTCCTCGTGGTGACCCATTCCCCGCAGGTCGCAGCACTCGGGGCCCATCACTGGCGCGTCGAGAAAACTGTCGAGGCGGACACGACCCTGTCCCGGGTGATCCCGCTGGCCCGGACGGACCGGGTGGACGAGATCGCGCGGATGATCTCCGGCGATGTGGTCACCGAAGCGGCCCGCGCCGCTGCCCGCGCCTTGCTCAAGGCCGCCTGAACCAACCCCACCCCTCGCCCAGCACCGATGCGTTGCCATGCACCCCCGCAAACCACCCGGCCGCCCGCCATACCCGACACGGAACGTTGCGGCTCCGAAACATTGATCACCCTTGCCCGGCGCGACAGGGCGCGCCCTTGGTCTCGCGCGCGCGACGGCGTAGCGTGAGGGCGTCGTTTCTCCTGCCCGTCGCAAGGACGGTGGCCCGCGCCTCATGTCGAACCCGCCCCAAGGTTTCCTCGCCCAGCAACGCGCTGCGCTGCGCAGCAGCTGGCACCGCATGGTTGCGACCGTGCGCCGTCAGGGGCCGAGCCAGATCCAGTTCTGGTTCATCGCCCTCGCCGTGGGGATCGCCGCGGGCTTCGTGGCACTGCTCTTTCGCAAGGGGATCATCTGGCTCCAGACCCTGATGTACGGGCATGAAGATGTGCGCGCCTTGCTGGCCCATGCGGATGGGCTGCCCTGGTACTGGCTGGTGATCGTGCCGACCCTCGGCGGCCTCGCGGTGGGCATTCTGCTTCATATTTTCACCAATGACGGGCGCGTGCGCTCGGTGGCGGATGTGATCGAGGGGGCGGCCCTCCATGAGGGCCGGGTCGAAAAACGGGCGGGCCTCGCCTCGGCCCTGGCCTCGTGGATCACGCTGTCGACCGGGGGCTCAACCGGGCGGGAGGGGCCGGTCGTCCACCTAGCCGCCGTGATCTCGAGTTGGGTCAGCAACCGGATCCATGCCGACGGGATCACCGGGCGCGACCTGCTGGGCTGCGCCGTGGCCGCCGCCGTCTCGGCCTCGTTCAACGCGCCGATCGCCGGCGCGCTCTTTGCGCTCGAGGTGGTGCTGCGCCATTTCGCGGTCCACGCCTTTGCCCCCATCGTCATCGCCTCGGTCGCAGGCACGGTGATCAACCGGCTCGAGTTTGGCGATGTCACCGAGTTCTCCCTGCCGGATGCCACCGCGCTGGCGTTTTATATCGAGCTTCCGGCCTTCCTTCTTCTGGGGCTTGTCTCGGGGGTCATCGCGGTGATCCTGATGAAATCCGTTTTCTGGACCGAGGATCTGGGCAATTACCTCCAGGCCCGCACGGGGCTGCCGCGCTACTTGCGCCCGGCCTGCGCGGGGCTCCTGCTGGGCGGTCTCGCCATCTGGTTCCCGCATATCATCGGCGTCGGCTACGAGACGACGACCAACGCCCTGACCGGGCAGCTTCTGCTCCATGAGGCGATCGTCTTTGCCATCCTCAAGGTCATTGCCGTGGCCATCACCATGGCCGGGCGCATGGGGGGCGGGATCTTCTCGCCCTCGCTGATGGTCGGGGCGCTGACCGGACTGGCCTTCGGGATGATCGCCACCAGCGTCTTCCCGGATGTCTCGGGCTCCGAAGTGCTCTATGCGCTGGCGGGAATGGGGGCCGTGGCTGCCGCCGTCCTGGGCGCGCCGATCTCGACGACGCTGATCGTGTTCGAGCTGACCGGGGACTGGCAGACGGGCCTTGCGGTGATGGTGGCGGTGTCGCTTTCCACGGCGCTGGCCAGCCGGATGGTGGACCGGTCCTTCTTTCTCACCCAGCTCGAGCGTCGCGATGTCCATCTGGCCGCCGGGCCGCAGGCCTATCTGCTCAGCACCGTGCGGATCCTCAAGATCATGCGCCCCATGGGCCATCCCCGCGCCGCCGAGGAGGCGACCTGCTGGGATCTGATCGGGGAGGGGGTCTATTTCGACGGCAATGCCAGTCTCGAAACCGCGATGCCGGTCTTTGACCGGGCCAATCACGACTACATCCCCGTGGTCAGCCTCGGGGGCGAGGACACACCGCCCCAGCTTCTGGGGGCACTCTTTCAGGTGGATGCGCTCAAGGCGCTGAACCGGGCCCTGGCCGAGACCGCCGCCGAAGAGCACTCGTAGAAAAGGCGCGCCCCGGGGGACGCGCCTTTGGCCTCTGCGCCGATGGGGCGGCGGTCACCCCACATGGAACAGAGTTTGGAAGAGCCGCGGGTCGAGGCTGTCGCTGGCGAAGGTCGGGCCCTCGGTCAGCACGCTCACGGCGTCATGGCTGTGCAGGCTTTCCTGATGGCTGGCCACCACGCGGAAATCTCCGATCCGGTCATCGCGCTGCAGCGCCTGGCAGAAGCTGCGCGCCGCATCCTCGACAAAGATCGGGTTGGCGGCGTTCAGTTCGGCAAAGGCCTGCTCGTCCTCGCGCTTGACCATCACCTGGGTCTCGGTGGGGATCGCGTCGCGGCAAAGCTCCACCAGATCCTCGAACCACAGGCAGTCGCAGGCCTCGCAGGTCAGCTCGACCGAGATCCGCGCGACCGAGCGCTGGGAATGGGGCGTGGCGAGCTGCCCGCGGAACTGACGGGCATGTTCCGACAGCTCGAGCGAGCAAGGGCAGGTCGACGAGTACACATAGTCGAGATGCATGAATTTGCGCCGCGTGCCGTTCACATCCACCACTTCGAGCGCGATGTCGTAATACTGATACCCCGACAGGCCCGAGCGTAGGCTCTCGATCTGCATCGGGAAGCTGAACCGCATCTGGATCCGCGCATCGAAGCTTTCGAGGTCGGTCTTGTAGGCATCCAGCGTCCGTTCGATCACGTCAAAGCTGAAGGTCTGATCCGCCTGCTTGTAGAAGGTCCGCATGATCCGGGACATGTTGATGCCCTTCTTCTCGGCCTCCAGGCTGACGGATCCGGTCACGCTGGTTTCCAGGGTCAGGTCGCCATTGTCCCGCGTGTGGAACTTAATCGGCAACCGGAAGTTGGAAATCCCGACATGCTGGATCTGGGCCTTGGCCCCGCGGATCAGGCTGGAGGGCCCGTTCTGCAGATCGGGCAGGCTGTCCTTGTAGGCGGCGTCGACCGCGAAATCCTCGGGATAGGCCCGGGCCAGCGCCGGGTAATCCGCAGGATCACCGGGCAACAGACGCGCGACCGAGGGATCGAGGGTCTCGATCTCCGCCGCCGAGGCCCTTTCGGCCCAGGCGCGCAACGTGGCCAGCGCATAGGCGGCCTCGTCACGGTTCGGCAGTCTGTCAAGTTCCGGTGTATGAATATTCATGTGGGCAGCCCCTTCGCATCCCAAGTCACGGCCCGTCATAACATGGGGGCCAGACACCTGTTTTCCAGCATCTCTTTGATAAGGATACGCAGCAGGTCCGGGGGCGGATCACATAAATCTCTGAAATCTTTCAAAGATCGCGAAACGCGCCCGGTGGGGTTTTCTGCCGGTCCTAGACCGCGGCCAGAGCGCCGAGAATATCCCCGGCCAGATCCCCGGCATCCTCGAGACCGACGGACAGGCGGATCAATCCGTCCGAGATGCCAAGTTCCGCGCGCTGCTCGGGGGTCAGACGCTGGTGGGTGGTGGTGGCCGGATGGGTCGCGATGGACTTCGCATCCCCGAGATTGTTCGAGATGGTCACGATCTCCAGCGCATTCAGGAACCGGAACGCCGCCTCCTTGCCCCCGGCGATATCTAGGGCCAGAACCGTCCCGCCCGCCGCCATCTGCGCCTTGGCCAACGCGTGCTGCGGATGGCTCGGCAGATGTGGGAAGAGCACTTGCGACAAGGCGGCGTGCCCCTCAAGCTCTTGGGCCAGCCTCGTGGCGGTCTCGGCCTGGGCCCGGACGCGCAGGTCGAGCGTCTCCATCCCCTTGAGCATGACCCATGCGTTGAACGGGCTGAGCGAGCCGCCCGTATGCTTGAGATAGGGCTCTGCCACCTTGCGCACGAACTGCTTGGTGCCGCAGATCACCCCGCCCAGGCAGCGGCCCTGACCGTCGATATGCTTGGTCGCGGAATAGACCACCACATCCGCCCCCAGATCCACCGCGCGACTGAAGATCGGCGTGGCAAACACGTTGTCCACGATCACCAGCGCACCCACCGCATGGGCCAGTTCGGCCACGGCGGCGATGTCGATCACCTCGAGGGTCGGGTTCGAGATCGTCTCGAAGAACACGGCCTTGGTCTCGGGCCGGATCGCGGCCTCCCAGGCCGCCAGATCGGTGCCATCGACAAAGGTCACCTCGACGCCGTAGCGGCTCAGGATGTCCTCGAGGATATAGAGACAGGAGCCGAACAGCGCGCGCGCCGAGACCACGTGATCGCCCGCCCGCAGCATCGAGGTCAGCGCCCCGTTCACCGCCGCCATGCCGCTGGCCGTGGCAAAGGCGTCTTCGGTGCCCTCGACCGCGGCGATGCGGTCCTCGAACATCCGCACGGTCGGGTTGCCGTAGCGGGCATAGATGAATTCGTCCTCACCGGCCTCGATGAACCGGGCCTCGGCGGCCTCGGCCGTGTCGTATACGAAGCCCTGGGTGAGGTAGATCGCCTCGGCCACCTCGCCATACTGGCTGCGCCGGGTGCCACTATGCACCAGTTTCGTCCGGGTGCTGCGTTCTGTCATTGTCGTCGTCTCCTGTCGCGCCGGGCGGTCCAAATCCGGGCACGAAAAACCCCCGCAGCCGGACGGGCTCGGGGGGATCCGCGTCCTTTTAGCAGCTTGTTTTACGTGGCCTGCAATCCGGCAACAAATCACCACGGTGTCGCGGGTGTAGGGGCGTTGCGTGTGACGGTCAAGCACCGTCACGGAAGTCTAACGAAAGTTTCACGCCGGGTTCGTAGTCTCAGACTATCCGCCGTCCACAACATCTTGTGTATGCAGAGAGAGGGAGCCCCATGCCCGTTCTCAACCTGACCGTGACCCCTGAGGACATCCGCCCGGCCCAGAGCGGGCGAAGCCTGAATGCCGCGCTGGGCAGGGCCGCCGCCCGCGGCGACAGCACCGCGCCGATTGTCCTGCTGCTGCACGGGTATCGCTATTCCCCGCTGCGGGGCCCGAGCAATCCCCATGACAGCCTCTATGCCACCATGCCCTGTGCCCAGAGCCTGCCCAGGCGCAAGGGCTCCTGGCCCATGGCGCTGGGGTTTCGGGATGCGGAAACGGATCCCGGGCTCTGCCTGCCCGTGGGTTGGGACGCGCGCGGACGCTTTGCCGAGGCCTTTGGGGCCGCGGAACAGGTCGGGGCCCGGCTCGCGGCGCTGATCACGCGGCTGAACCGGCAATTCCCGGCCCGCCCGATCCATGTCATGGCCCATTCCCTCGGCGCGCGGGTGGTGCTTGCGGCCATGGCGCGGCTGCCGGGCGCGATGATTCAGCGGGTGATCTTGCTGGCACCGGCGGATCTGGCGGATCATGCCGAGACCGTGCTGGGATGTCCCGGGGCGCAGGGGGTCGAAGTGCTGCAGATCAGCCCGACGGAGAACTGGCTCTTTGACCGGCTGCTGGAGCAGGCCCTGCGCCGCCACCCGCAGGCGGGCCCGGCCCTCGGGCGGCGCCCGCCCGAGGCGGAACGCTGGGTGTCCCTGACCCTCGATTCCGATGCGGAGCTCGCCAATCTCGCCGCCCTCGGCCACGCGGTGGCCCCGCGCCACCACCGAGTCTGTCACTGGAGCGCTTATCTTCGGGACGGGGCGATGGATCTTTATTCCGCGCTGCTGACCGAACGGGGGCCGCGCGCCCTGCGCGAGCTCGCCCCGCCGCGCCCCCTTGCCAGCGGGGCCCCGCCCTCGCCATAGTCAGGCGGAGCATCCAAGGAGCCCCGCGCCATGACCCAGCCCATCGATCTCTATTTCTGGCCCACGCCAAACGGCTGGAAAGTGTCGATCTGTCTCGAGGAAATGGGCCTGCCTTACGAGACCCATCTGGTCAATATCGGGGCAGGGGACCAGTTCAAGCCCGACTTCCTCGCCATCGCGCCGAACAACCGGATGCCCGCGATCGTTGATCCGGATGGCCCCGATGGCGCGCCGATCTCGATTTTTGAATCCGGGGCGATCCTGCAATATCTGGCGCGCAAAACCGGGCAGTTCGGCGGCCCGACCGAACGGGACCGCATCGCCGTGGACCAGTGGCTCATGTGGCAGATGGGCGGGCTCGGCCCCATGGCCGGACAGGCCCATCACTTCCTGAAATACGCCCCGGCAATGGAGCCGCCCAATGACCTGCCCTATGCCAAGGACCGCTACCGGGCCGAGACCGGGCGGCTTTACGGGGTGATGGACCGGCAATTGGCCAAGCACGAATACCTCGCGGGCGACTTCTATTCGATTGCCGACATGGCGGCCTGGGGCTGGGCATCGCTCTGGGAAGGTCAGCAGCAGACGCTGGAGGACAAGCCCAACCTCGCCCGCTGGCTCGAGACCGTGGGCGCGCGCCCCGGCGTGCAGGCGGGCCGGGCGCTTCATGCCGAGAAACGGGCCGATTTCCGCAAGGAAAAGGACAGCCACGCCGCGCTCTTCAAGACCAAGAGCTGAGCGAAGCCGTTGACAGTGCGCCCGCGCCCGGCCAAGCCTGCGCCCCATGTTTGATCTGCGCCCCGTTGGATATGTGATCGGCCTGCTGGTGGCGGTGCTGGGGGCGTCGATGCTCTTGCCCATGGCGGCCGACCTGCTGGCGGGGAACGACCATTGGCCGGCCTTCCTGGAATCCGCGATCATCTCGGCGCTGTGCGGCGGGCTTATCGCCATTGCCTGTTCCAACGGGGTGGGCGAGCGGCTCAATATCCAGCAGACCTTCCTTTTGACCACGGGCGTCTGGCTCGCCCTGCCGATCTTCGCCGCGCTGCCCTTTGTCTTCGGCGCGACCGAGGCGCGCTATGTGGATGCGTTCTTCGAGGCGATGTCAGGCCTGACCACCACGGGCTCCACGGTGTTTTCCGGGCTCGAGAGCCTGCCGCCGGGGCTCCTGCTTTGGCGCGGCCTGATGCAGTGGTTCGGCGGGATCGGGATCATCGTCGTGGCCATGGTGTTCCTGCCCGAGCTGCGGATCGGCGGGATGCAGATCTTCCGCTCCGAAGGCTTTGACACGATTGGCAAGATCCTGCCCCGCGCCACCCAGATCGCGAGCCGGATCTCGGTGATCTATCTCGGGCTGACGGGGGTCTGCGCGCTGACCTATCTGGTGCTGGGCATGACGGGGTTCGATGCGGTGATCCACGCCATGACCACCGTCGCGACCGGGGGCTTTGCCAATTCCGACGCCAGCTTCGGCGCGTTTTCCGGCGCCATGGAATACGCCGCCGTGATCTTCATGCTGCTCGCGGCACTGCCCTTCGTCCGCTATGTCCAGATGCTCAGCGGCACCGCCCGTCCAATCCTGCAAGACGTGCAGGTCCGGGCGTTTTTCATGACGGTGACCACGGTCGTGCTGCTGATCGCGGCGTGGAAGATGACCATGATCGACCAGCCCAGCGAGACGAGCTTTCGCGAGGCGACCTTCAACACGGTCTCGATCCTCACCGGCACGGGCTATGCCAGCACGGATTACATGCTCTGGGGGACCTTCCCGGTCGTGGTGCTGTTCTTTGCCGGGCTGATCGGCGGCTGCGCGGGCTCAACCGCCTGTTCGATCAAGATCTTCCGGTACCAGCTGCTCTTTGCCTCGATCCTCGCCCAGATCCGGCGGATCCACTCGCCCAACGGCATCTTCACCCCGCGCTACGGGGGCAAGCCGGTCTCGGAGGATGTGCTCTCCTCGGTGATGGCGTTTTTCGTTATGTTCACCGTGTCGCTGGGCATCCTGTCGGTGCTGCTGGCGCTGACCGGGCTCGATTTCGTGACCTCGGTCTCCGGCGCGGCCACGGCGCTGGGCAATATCGGCCCCGGTCTCGGGGATGAGATCGGCCCGGCGGGTAATTTCGCCGGGCTGAATGACAGCGCGAAATGGATCCTCTCGGCCGCCATGCTGATCGGACGGCTCGAGCTGATGGTGGTCTTTGCGCTCTTTACCGTGCGGTTCTGGCGCGCCTGATCGGCCCTATTCCCAGCAGGAGACGAGCACCGTCAGGTTGCCCGCCAGCATCGCGAGACGCTCCGGCGGCAGGGACGGGCCCGCATCCCCGAGCGCGATCTCGACGCCCGCCTCTCCGAGCCAGCCGGCAATGGCGGCTGCATCCGTGGCGAAATGGACATCCCCCGGCAGGACCCGGCTGCCCGCCTCGGGACGCGGCAGCAACAGGCCCAGCACATCGCCCCGCGTGTCCAGAACCGGCCCGCCCGCATCGCCCGGTGCGACCTCCACGGCCAGCCGGTTGAGCTCGGCCTCGCCCTGCAACCCGCGCAGATCGGCAACCGTGCCAAAGCTCAGGGTCGGCGCGCCCAGAAGGCCCGCATAGGAATAGCCCGAGACCGCGATCTCGGATTGCAACCGGGCCTCGCCATCGCGGAACCGCGCGACGCTCATCGGGGCAACCCGCTCGCGCGGCGACAGGACCGCAAGGCCCAGACCCGCATCGGCCAGCCGGATATCCGCCTCGATCTCGTCACCGATGGTGACCCGCCCGCAGGCGCGCAGGGCCGTATCCGTGGTCAGGACATCCCCGGCGGCGGTGATGAAAAAGCCCGAAACCGCACGCAAAGGCTGCCGGATCTCAAGCCCTGAGAGCAGGTCGATGCGCTGTTCGGCCTCCGGATCCCCGGCGGCGGGGTCGAGCACGATGCCCTCCCGTGCGGTGAAGCTGCTGCGCATCATCTGGGCGGCGCGCTCCATCAGCCGGGCATCTGCCAGCGGCCAGACCAGGGTGAAGCCCTTGATCGCGCCATCCTCAAGTGCTGCATAGGTATAGGAGGCGATCTCGGCATTCGCCCCGCGGATCTCGAAGGACCGCTCGCCGCGCGACCGCGCGCCCTCGCGCGGGATCACTTCCAGAGTTTGCATGATCTCGTAAAGCCCGGCGAGGCCTGCGGGGCTGCCCTCTTGACTGATCAGCAGGGCCTTGCGCGCGCCGTCGCCCTCGTAATGGGCGAAGGGCGGCTCCAGCCGGTCGAACCGCACCATGCCCAGCGGCATGTCGAGCGCGATCCCGGTCTCGGCACTGACCACCGGGGCCATGCCGAGCGTGCTCAAGTCCGCCTGCCAATCGGCCAGCAGGCGCGCGCGCTGGGCGCTGGTCAGGATGCCCGTGACCTCGTCGCCCTGGGCGGTTTGATAGGCGGACATGGCGCGACGCGTGCCGGGTCCGAACGCACCGTCAATCGCCGCCGTGTAGTGTCCGAACCACTGCATCGCCTCCTGCAGGCGCTCCCGCGCCGGACGGTCGAGCGCCCGCTCGCTGGCCCGGGCCTGGGCAGGGGTTTCATCCGCCGGGGGCGGGGCAGGCGGCGTCACGGTCAGAACCGGGGCAACCGGGGCCTCGCCGGGAATGCCCGCGCCCCGCTGCTCCAGCGCCCGGAGTGGATCGGTCGTCGCCCGCTGACCCAACTGTCCCTGAGGCCAGAACGCGTCGCGATACCGGCTGCCATCGGCGATAAAGCTGTCATTCGGCACATCGCCAAGCGCGCGCAAGCGGCTCAGCGCCGCTGCGGCCTCATCGGGGCCGTAAGGTCCCAGCGCGATCGCGTACCAGCCCGATTGCAACCGGTATCCGGCCACATCGTTCAGACGTCCCGCATAGGCGCGGGCCCTGTCCTCGGCGGCGCTGAGGGTCGGTCGCGCCTCGATCTGGATCCAGACCTGCTCCTGCGCGAGGGCCCGCCCCGGCAGAAGGCTCATCCACATGGCCGCGAGGACCGCTATCACCAGACCTGTTCGCATCGCGCTGTATCTCTTCATTTTGCTTCGATTGCCCACATAGTGGCGATAGACCTACGCATTTCTGGTAAATGATGCACGCGGAACCGGGGCAGGCCGCGTTGACCCTGCCCGGGCTGTTGCCTATTGAGAACGCGGTTGAGATCAAAGGCACATCCCATGGACACCCCCCGCTCGTTTCAGGAGATCATTCTGCGGTTGCAAAACTACTGGGCGGCCAAAGGCTGCGCGGTGCTGCAACCCTATGACATGGAGGTCGGCGCTGGCACCTTTCACCCGGCCACCACCCTGCGCGCACTGGGCGACCGGGCCTGGTCGGCGGCCTATGTGCAGCCCTCGCGCCGTCCCACCGATGGGCGCTATGGCGAGAACCCGAACCGGTTGCAGCATTACTACCAGTATCAGGTGATCATCAAACCGAGCCCGCCCGACCTGCAGGCGCTCTATCTCGGCTCGCTCGAGGCGATCGGGATCGACGCCTCCCTGCATGACATCCGCTTCGTCGAGGATGACTGGGAAAGCCCGACGCTGGGCGCCTGGGGCCTCGGTTGGGAGGTCTGGTGCGACGGGATGGAAGTCAGCCAGTTCACCTATTTCCAGCAGGTCGGCGGCCATGACTGCCGCCCGGTCTCGGGCGAGCTGACCTACGGGCTCGAGCGTCTGGCGATCTACATTCTGGGCGTGGATCACGTGATGGACATGCCCTTCAACGACCCGGATGCGGCGATCCCGCTGACCTATGGCGATGTCTTCCGTCAGACCGAGGCCGAGTATTCCCGCTGGAATTTCGACCAGGCGGATACCTCGGTGCTGCTCAAGCACTTTGAAGAGGCCGAAGCCGAATGCGCCGCAGCCCTGAACGCGGCCTATGACGACCCCAAGACTGGCAAGCGGATCGTGATGGTGCACCCGGCCTATGACCAGTGCATCAAGGCCTCGCACCTGTTCAACCTGCTCGATGCGCGCGGGGTGATCTCGGTCACCGAGCGGCAGGCCTATATCGGCCGGGTGCGCGCGCTGGCCAAGGCCTGTGCCGATGCCTTTGTCGAAACCGAGGCCGGGGGCTGGACGCCCGCCGCCGCCGCGTCATGAACGGCGGCAAGCTGGTCGCAGGAGCGCTCGTGGGCTTTGCACTCATCTTCGGGGCGGTGGTCTATTACACCCAGGTCTACGCCTATTATGAACAGGTCGATGCCGAGCAGGTGACGATCCGGCTCACCCCCCTCGGGGGGCAGGACGCGCCCGAGGCGATGCTGGCTGAAGGGATCGAGGCGATCGACGGATCCTCCAGCCCGCTGCGCTTCCGCGCCTGTTTCCGCACGCCCGAAAGCCTCGCCCTGCTGACCGAGAGCTACGAGATCTACGACGATGCCGAGCCGCTTGTCGCGCCGGGCTGGTTCGACTGTTTCGACGCCGAGGCACTGGGCGAACAGCTCCGCGATGGCACGGCGATTGCCTTCATGGGCGAGAAGAACATCGATTTCGGTGTCGACCGCATCGTGGCCGTGACCGAGGATGGCCGGGCCTATGCCTGGCACCAGATCAACGATTGCGGTGAAAAGACCTATGACGGCACGCCCGTGGGCGATGCCTGCCCGACCCGCGACTAACCGCAGCCCGACCTTCCGGGGTTCGAACTGGACCCTTATCACGCGGGCCGCTAAACCCGCCCCGAACAGCCTTGGACGAGACCTATGCCGGACCTCCTGATCGAGCTTTTTTCCGAAGAAATCCCCGCCCGCATGCAAGCGAAGGCGGCTGAGGACCTGCGCAAGCGGGTGACGGATGGCCTGGTCGAGGCGGGTCTGACCTATGCCGGGGCGCGCGCCTTTGCCACGCCGCGCCGCCTGACACTGGTGGTGTCGGATATGCTGGGCGCCTCCGCGCCCGTCCGCGAGGAACGTAAGGGCCCCCGCGCCGATGCGCCGGAGAAGGCCGTGGCGGGGTTTTTGCGATCCACGGGGCTCGCGCTTGAGGATCTCGAGACCCGCGAGACGCCCAAGGGCGACGTCCTGTTTGCCGTGATCGAAAAGCCGGGCCGTCCCGCGGCCGAGATCATTGCCGAAGTGCTCGAGGCGACGATCCGCAACTTCCCCTGGCCGAAATCCATGCGCTGGGGCGCGGGTTCCCTGCGCTGGGTGCGTCCGCTGCATCGCATCCTCTGCGTGCTGCGCGACGAAGAGGGGAGCGAGATCGTCCCCCTGAGCGTGGACGGGATCGTGGCGGGCGACGTGACCGAGGGGCACCGCTTCCTCGCGCCGGGCGAGATCAAGGTGACCGGGTTTGACGATTACGAGGCCAAGCTGCGCCGGGCCAAGGTGATCCTCGATCCCGCCGAGCGGGCCGACCACATATGGGCTGATGCCACAAATCAGGCCTTTGCCTCGGGCCTCGAGGTGGTCGAGGATAAGGGATTGCTCGCCGAGGTGGCCGGGCTGGTCGAATGGCCCGTGGTTCTGATGGGGGAGATCGGCGAAGACTTCCTCGAGCTGCCGCCAGAGGTGTTGCAGACCTCAATGAAAGAACATCAAAAGTTTTTCTCGGTTCGGGATCCGAAATCCGGGAAAATTGTTCGATTTGTGACGGTGGCCAATAACGAGACTGCCGATGACGGGGCCATGATCCTGGCCGGTAACCGCAAGGTTCTGTCCGCGCGGCTCTCGGATGCGAAGTTCTTCTGGGAGAATGACCTGCGGGTGGCCAAGTCTGGCATGCAGACTTGGCGCGACGCGCTGGGCGCAGTGACGTTCCACAACAAGCTGGGCAGTCAGGAGGCGCGGATCGCCCGGATTGCGGATCTTGCCGCAGAGCTCGCGCCCCAGGTTGGGGCGGAGGCAGAGGCCGCGCGCCTCGCCGCCGGTCTCGCCAAGGCCGATCTCAGCTCCGAGATGGTCTATGAGTTCCCCGAGCTTCAGGGTCTGATGGGCCGCTATTATGCCGAGGCCGGAGGCTACCCGGCAGAAGTCGCCGCCGTCGCCGAAGAGCATTACCAGCCCCTCGGCCCCTCGGACGCGGTCCCCACCGCGCCGCTCAGCGTGGCCGTGGCGCTCGCCGACAAGCTCGACACGCTGACCGGATTCTGGGCCATCGACGAAAAACCCACCGGCTCCAAAGACCCTTTTGCGCTGCGCCGCGCTGCATTGGGTGTGATCCGGATGGTGTTGGAGAATGGGTTGAGATTACCTCTCTTACCTTTCTTTGAAGCGCAGCTGGTCCGCACTATGACCGTTGTGGTCGACCCAATTGCTGCGGAGGAACCCAACGACCTTCTGAGTGCCTTGGATGGAGCGTCTTCCTTTGATGAGACATTCAAAGCTGTTTGTGCTGAGCGAGGAGGTCTGCCCTCTACAGGCTTTCTTCTAATTGGCGAGCTTGCTCCTAAAAACTCCAACGATCTGCTGAGCTTCTTCCACGACCGCCTGAAGGTCTTCCTGCGGGATGAGGGCATTCGCCATGACGTGATCGACGCTTGCCTCGCTATGCCGGGCAATGACGATCTGCTGCTCGTGGTCATGCGGGCACGGGCGCTGTCCGAGGTGCTCAAGACCGAGGATGGCGAGAACCTGCTCCAGGGGTTCAAGCGCGCCAACAACATCCTGACCCAGGCCGAAGAGGCGGATGGGGTGGAGTATTCCTATGGCGCGGATCCGAAATTCGCTGAGAGCGCCGAGGAAAAGGCGCTCTTTGCGGCGCTGGATGCGGCCGAGGCGGCGATCACCCCAGCGCTCGAGGCCGAGGACTTTGCCGCTGCCATGAGTGCCATGGCCGGGCTGCGCGGACCGGTGGATGCGTTTTTCGAGGCCGTGCAGGTCAATGACGAGAATGCCATCCTGCGCCGGAACCGCCTCAACCTGATGAGCCGGATCCGCACGACCTGTGGCGCGGTGGCCGATCTGACCCGGATCGAGGGTTAAGCAGGCCCTACCGGACCGCGCGCCGGTGACCGACACTTGCCCGACAGATGTCCGACACCTGTCCGACGGGGTGCCGACGCCGGGTCTGACCCCACCGGGCCGCGCTGACATGCCCACTTTCGGGTAGTTGCAAATGCAACCACGCTGTCTATCGTAGCGCTAACAGGAGGACGCTGCGGTGCAGAAGAGCGCGCCATTTACCGAGATCACCCGGACTGTTGCGCTGTCGGCTGAAACCCACGGCCAGCGCGCGAAATGTGTCCAGCGGCTGATCCGTCTCGACATGCCGGTGCCCCATACGGTGGCGCTGAGCTTTGAGACCGTGCGCGCGATTGCGGCGGGGCAGATGTTCGACATGTCCGCCCTTCTGTCGAGCTTCGGCGCGGATCCGCTGGTCTCTGTCCGTCCGAGCCCCGAGCTGCAGGAATGGGGCGGTCCGTCCACGGTGCTCGATATCGGGATGAATGACGCCATGCTGCTCAGCCTGTCCGAGACCATCGGGTCCGAGGCGGCGCGGGCGATCTATTTGCGCTTCATCCAGTCCTTTGCGGTCGAGGTGGCGCGGCTCGATCCCGAGTTTTTCGGCCCGACCGAGCCCACGCGCGATGCGCTGACCGAGGCGTTGGCGGCCTATGAAGACGAGATGGAGGAGCCCTTTCCCCAAAGCCCCGCGGATCAGCTCGCCGCCGTACTGAAATCCATGGCGCGGGCCTGGGAAGGGACCTCGGCCCGGCTTCTGCGGCAGGCCAAGGGCGCACCGGTGGAGGCCGGGCTCGGGCTCGTGGTGCAGCGCATGGCGCTTGGGCTCGGCGCGCCCGAGAGCGGCTCGGGCGTGATCCAGTTCGTCAGCTCCGAGACCGGGCATCCGCAGATCACCGGGCGCTATCTCAGCCAGTCCCAGGGCCGCGACGCGCTGGCCCGCCGCAAGGAGGCTATGTATCTGTCGCGCGACCATCGCGGGCATTCGCTGGAGGAGGCCTGCCCAGAGGCATTTGCCGAGCTGCAATCGCTCAGTGACATCCTGCGCAACGGGCTGCGCGAGGAGATGCAGATCGAGTTCACCCTCGATACCGGGCGGCTGAGTGTGCTGGATGCGGTCAAGGTGCCGCGCAGCTCGCGCGCGGCGGTCCGGATCGCCGTGGCGCTCGCCGAGAGCGGGGTGATCAGCAAGGAAGACGCCCTGCTGCGGATCGAACCGCGCGCTCTGCCGGAGCTGCTGCACCGTCAGGTGGCGCTCGATGCGGGGCGGGACGTGATCGCCAAGGGCATGGCGGCAAGCCCCGGCGCGGCAACGGGGCAGCTGGTCTTTTCCGCACCTGCCGCGCAGGCCTGCGAGGCTCAGGAAGTGCCCTGCATTCTGGTGCGCACCGAGACCTCGCCCGAGGATATTCGCGGCATGCATGCCGCCGTGGGCGTGCTGACCGAGCGCGGCGGGATGACGAGCCATGCGGCGGTGATCGCGCGGGGGCTGGGCAAGCCCTGCGTGGTGGGCACGCGCGATATCACCTTGGATGCCAAGGAAAAAAAGCTGACCTCAGCGGATGGCCGGGTTTTTGCCGAGGGCGATACGGTCACCCTTGATGGCACGGCAGGGACCTGTCTGGCCGGGGCGCCGCGCCTGATGGAGCCATCGCTCGACGGGTCCTTCCGCACGCTCATGGCCTGGGCCGATCAGGCCCGGGATATCGGCATCCGGGCCAATGCGGATACGCCCGCCGATGCCGAGGTCGCCCGACGCTTTGACGCCGAGGGGATCGGCCTCTGCCGGACCGAGCACATGTTCTTCGACGAAGATCGCCTGACGGTGATGCACGAGATGATCTTTGCCGACACGGCCGAGGCGCGGGGGGCGGCGCTGGAGCGTCTTCTGCCGATGCAGCGCGAGGATTTCGTCCACCTCTTCGAGATCATGCGCGGCAAGCCCGTGACGATCCGGCTCTTCGATCCGCCTCTGCACGAGTTTTTGCCCACCTCCCGCGACGGGATCTGGAACTTGGCCGAGGCGCTGGATCTGCCGGTCTCGACCGTGACCCAGCGGATCGATGCGCTGAGCGAGTACAACCCGATGCTGGGCATGCGCGGTGTGCGGCTCGGCATCGCAATCCCCGAGATCTATGCCATGCAAGCCCGGGCGATTTTCGAGGCGACGGCGGATGTCAGCCTCAAAGGGGCGATCATCACGCCGGAGATCATGCTGCCACTGGTCTCGGCCCGGCGCGAGGTCGAGCTGATCAAGTCGAATATCGACGCGGTGGCGGCGGCGGTGCGCACCGAGCGGGGCACGCGCTTTGGCTACCGGCTGGGCGTCATGGTCGAGACGCCGCGCGCCGCGCTCAAGGCCGGAGAGATCGCCGAGATCGCGGATTTCCTGTCCTTCGGCACCAACGACCTGACCCAGATGACCTACGGCCTGAGCCGCGACGATGCGGGCCGGTTCATGGGCACTTATGTGCAGCAGGGCGTGTTCTCCGAAGACCCATTTCATACGCTGGATGCCGATGGCGTGGGCGAATTGCTTAACCTTGCCGCCGGGCGGGGCCGCTCCGTCAGATCTGATTTGACCCTGTCGATTTGTGGCGAACACGGGGGCGATCCCGATTCGATAGATTTTTGCCGAAAAGCGGGCTTTAACTATGTTTCCTGCTCACCGTTTCGGGTACCCGTTGCGCGCATGGCGGCTGCCCACCTTGCCCTGACCGAGGTTCCTGCCGAGAAAAAGCCACGGCGATTCAACATTTTGGGCAGAGTCCTGCGCAGCGGCGGGTGATGCAAAAAAGGCAAAGAACCGCCGACGTTGTCCATGCCGCATGACGCTGGGGTGGACGCTGCTGTCCCGATCTCTTAACAAACCGTTCGTCAGTGGGCTTATGCTGCATGCGCGAAGGTTTTCTGCACCTGCAAAGCGCATGAGAGGGGCTCTCTGTTAACGATACCGTGCATTGTGGGTCTGCTCCCGGAGTGTTGCGGCGCTGCGGATGAGGTTGGGTATGAAGCGCTTTTTGGATGTGAAACAGCTCGTTGCGACGGGTCTCGTCGTGATGTGCACTGGCATGGCGTCTGCGGATGTCACCGTCTCGACCTCCAACGCGCAGACCGCGACCCTCGATCTGGAGCTGCGCGGCCTGCTCGGTGCCGAGGAGGGTGGCCTGTCTGCCCTTGCACCGACGCGGCTCGAGGAGCTGGCAGCACCGGTTGAGGTCAGCCCCATGCCGGCAGAGCGGAAATACAGCCGCGAATGGATCAATTCCCAGCCGAAGGCCGAGGGTGGCGAAGCCTGGCAATGCCTGACCGAGGCGCTCTATTTCGAGGCACGGGGCGAGAGCATCAAGGGTCAGTTCGCTGTGGCCGAAGTCATCCTGAACCGGGTGGAATCGGCGCGGTATCCGAACTCGGTCTGTGGCGTGATCAATCAGGGCACGGGCCGCAAGTACCAGTGCCAGTTCACTTATACCTGCGACGGCCATCCGGAGCGGATCTCGGAGCCGCGTGCCTGGGACAGCGTGGGCAAGGTTGCAAAGCTCAGCCTCGAGACCGCCGAGCGGTCCCTGACCGACGGCGCGACGCATTATCATACGACGGCCGTGCGCCCGAGCTGGTCCAAGACCTATATCAAGACCGCCGAAATCGGTGTGCACCGCTTCTATCGTCAGTTCTATCCGAACCGGACTGCGTCGCGCTGACCCTCTGATTGGACGCGTTCCGTCTGTCCCAAGCGGATCTGCCTGTGCTAGCATCCGGCAGACCCCGAGCGCTTGAGGACGCCCTTTCCATGAATGACGAAACACGGCGCGCCTTTGCGCATCCCGAGATCCGCGCGGCGCATCTCGCGGAGGATGGACGTGACCGGATCTCCCTGCGGGATTACACGCTGGAGGTCGAGATCGGCGCGTTTCAGGCCGAGCGGGGCACGCGCCAGAAGGTTCGCTTCAACGTCGTGGTCGAGGTGCGCATGGCCGCCGAGACGCTGGGTGACGATGTGGACCGCGTGCTGTCCTATGACACGATCACCGAAGCGATCCATGCCTCTCTGGCCGAGGAACGCCTGAACCTGCTGGAAACCCTGGCCGAGCGTGTGGCCGACCGCATCCTGTCCGACCCCAAGGCCGCGCGGGCCTTTGTGCGGATCGAGAAGCTGGATCGGGGGCCCTATGCGCTGGGTGTCGAGATCGTCCGCACGCCCGAGGATGCCCAGCGGGTCAGCGACCCGGTGCCCCAGCCGAGGATCGTGCTGTTTTCTGACGAGATGATCGAGGCGACGACGCTGGCGCATCATCTCGACAGGTTGGAGCAAGGCGATGCGCCCGTGGTGCTCTGCGTCGGGCCTGCGCCCGGTGCGCGCCCGCAGGCCAGCCACCCTGCGGCGCAGCGGCGGATCGACCTGCTGGCGATTGAACAGAACGCCTGGATCCTCGCGGCGCGCGACCCGCGTTGCGTGGTGGTGGACAGCCGGACCGAGATCGACTGGGCCCTGCGGCAGGGGCAGATGACGGTCTGGGCCCCGGGCAAGATGCTGCTCGACGCCACGGATGGGCCCGTGCCCGAGGCGACGGATGCGCGTGGCATCGCCGAATGGCTGGCCGCGCGGCTGGATGCCCGCGAACTGGTGACATCCGAAGCCCCATGAGCCGTCCCTACTACCGTCCGATCCCAACGCTGACCCCTGGTGCCGACGCGCTGCAGCTTGCCGGTGGCTGGGTCTGGTTTGACCGGGTCGAGGTGCTGCACCGTGGCGGCCGCGCGATCCAGCTCGCGGCGGCGGAGCTTCCGGAGGCGGTGCGGACGCGCCTTTGCACCCCGCGGACCAACATTTCCGGCTTGTCCATGGACGTGCCGCAGATCATGGGCATCCTCAACACCACCCCGGACAGTTTCTCCGATGGGGGGCTTTTCGATGCCCCGGCGGCGGCGCAGGCGCAAGCCGAGCAGATGCTGGCCGATGGTGCGGATCTCCTTGATATCGGCGGGGAAAGCACCCGGCCCGGCGCGCAGGAAGTGGCCATCGCCGAAGAGATTTCGCGTACCGCGCCGGTCATCGCGGATCTGCGGGCGCGGGGGGTGGTGGCGCCGATTTCGATCGACACGCGCAAGGCGGCGGTGGCCGAGGCCGCAGCCAACGCCGGCGCGACCCTGATCAATGACGTGTCCGCCTTCGGGTTCGACCCGACCATGGCCGAGATGACCCGCCGTCTTGGCCTGCCGGCCTGCCTGATGCATGCCCAGGGCGCGCCTGAGACGATGCAGGACGATCCCCGCTACGAGGATGTGCTCTTTGATGTCTACGACGCGCTGGAGGCTCACGTGGACCGTGCCGAGGCGGCCGGGATCGCGCGTGCGGATCTGCTCGTGGATCCGGGCATCGGGTTCGGCAAAACGCTGGAGCATAACCTCGCCCTGCTGCGTGGGCTCAGCCTGTTTCACGGGCTGGGCTGCGCAATTCTCTTGGGCGCGTCGCGCAAGCGGTTCATCGGGACATTGTCGGCAACCGCCCAAGCGCGGGACCGTGTGGCCGGATCCCTTGCCGTGGCGCTGCACGGGGTCGCGCAAGGGGTTCAGATCCTGCGCGTTCATGATGTAAAGGAAACGCACCAGGCGCTTGCGCTCTGGCATCCGCTGACGCGGGTGGAGACAGGTTGAACGGGCAGGGGCTCTGATGGCACGGAAATTCTTCGGCACCGACGGCGTGCGTGGCACCGCCAATACCGCACCGATGACGGCGGAGTTCGCCCTTCGTCTCGGGGCGGCGGCAGGCCGCTATTTCCGGCGGGATCAGTCGGCGGCGCACCGGGTGGTGATCGGCAAGGACACGCGGCTCTCGGGCTACATGTTCGAGACCGCGCTGACCGCGGGCTTCACCTCGACCGGCATGAATGTGCTGCTGCTCGGGCCGATCCCGACCCCGGCGGTGGCCCTGCTGACGCAATCCATGCGGGCGGATGTGGGCGTGATGATCTCGGCCAGCCACAACCCCGCGGATGATAACGGGATCAAGTTCTTTGGCCCCGACGGCTACAAACTCAGCGATGAGGCCGAGACCCAGATCGAAGAGATCCTGAGCGGCGAGGTCATTCCGGCCCAGGCCAAGAATATCGGCCGGGCCAAGCGCATCGATGACGGGCTCGGGCGCTATATCGAGCGGGCCAAGCGGACCTTTCCCGCTCATCTCCGGCTCGATGGGCTGAAGGTGGTGATCGATTGCGCCAATGGCGCGGCTTACAAGGCGGCTCCGGCGGTTCTGTGGGAGCTGGGCGCGACGGTGATCCCGGTGGGCGTTTCGCCCAATGGCCGGAACATCAACCTCGATTGCGGTTCGACCGCGCCGCGCTCGGCAGCGGAAGCGGTGGTCGCCCATGGGGCGGATGTGGGGATCTGTCTGGACGGCGACGCGGACCGGGTGATGATCCTCGATGAGAATGGCGATCTGGCCGATGGCGACCAGATCATGGCGCTGTTTGCGACCCGCTGGGCCGCCCAGGGGATGCTGCGCGACAACACGCTGGTGGCCACGGTCATGTCCAATCTCGGATTGGAGCAATATCTCGAGGCGCTGGGACTGCGCCTGATGCGGACGCCGGTGGGGGACCGTTATGTGGTCGAGGCCATGCGGCGCGGGGGCTGGAACCTTGGCGGCGAGCAATCGGGCCATATCGTCATGACCGATTACGGCACCACCGGCGACGGGCTGATGGCGGGGCTGCAATTCCTGGCCGAGATGGTCCAGCAGGGGCGCTCGGCCTCAGAGCTCAAGCAGAGCTTCACGCCGGTGCCGCAGCTTCTGAAGAATGTGCGCTACGGGGTCGGGCAGGACCCGCTGGAGGCTGCCGCGGTGAAGGCCGCGATCCGCCAGGCGGAAACCGCGCTGGAGGGGACGGGGCGGCTGCTGATCCGGAAATCCGGCACCGAGCCCTTGGTGCGGATCATGGCCGAATGCCGGGACGAAACCTTGCTGGAACAGGTCGTGGACGACGTCGTGGGCGCGGTCGAAGCCGCCCTGTGATCCGGTATACGCGCTCAAAAAACCGGCAGGCGCGGCGGTTTTGAGCGCGGCTCTCGGCTTCGTGTTTGCACCGACTGCCTGAACCTGCGACATTTTGGAAAGGCGGATCTCGGGACCAATGCGCCCGCTGGCCGTCCTCGCAACTGGGTATAAGGGAGCTAAGGAATGTACTTTATTGGAATTGTGCTGCTGCTGGCCTTGCTGGCACTGTCCGTCTTCATGTTCATGAAGGATGGTATGGTGGCCATGAAAAACGCGGCCGAGCCGGATCCGGAGCCCGCCCCGGTCAAGGCTGAGGAGACCAGCTCGGACAGCTAGGACCTTGTCCTGACTCACAAAACCCGCCGATTTCGGCGGGTTTTTTCGTCGCGAAGGTATGGTGCTGTCAGGCGGCGCGCTTGCGCAATCGCGACGCGCCGGCCAGCCCGGCAAGACCCGCCCCCAAGAGCAGGATCGGTGCCGGCAGCGGAATAGGCGCCGTGTTGTCATCCGGGTCATCGCCGCCAATGATCTGCAACTGCTGCGTGGTCTGCCCGTCCAGGGGCGACGTCATGTGCAGGAAGGTCCAGTCGAACTCGCTGGCCTCGACCAGCGACTGGGAGATGCCCTTGAAGCTGAAGCTTTCGCCCACGGTGGTCGGTGTCCAGCCCGGTGTGATGCAGCTACCGTTGAAGCAAAGCTCCGGCCCGTTCACAAAGCCCGAGGACACCCCGGCGCGCGCGCCATCCGGCGTGTCGTGAAAGAAATCCGCGCCTTCGGCAAAGGCCGATGCCGCGCCCAGCACGCCAACACCGATCACGAACCAGTTGAAGGTCATTCCGGGCAGGAAGTCGCCATCCTCAATCGTGGTTCGAACCTCGAAATCATAGGCAAAAAGGCCGTTATCCAGCGCCTCGACATCATAGTTGAGGCGCAGCGGAACGGCGTGGGATGCGGTCGCAAAACACACAGTGAGCACAAAAGTAAGCAGGCGGACCATGAGAATCTCCAAATATGCTTAATTTGTATCACGATTATCGACAAAAGAGAAAGCCCCGGCAGAACCGGAGCTTTCGCAGTGACAAAGTCGAAACAGGGGACTCAGTTCTTCTCCTGGTCGACCAGTTTGCCGGCCGAGATCCACGGCATCATGCCGCGCAGCTGCTTGCCGACTTCTTCGATCTGGTGCTCGTCGTTCAGGCGGCGCGTGCCCTTGAAGAAGGGCTGACCCACGGTGTTTTCCTGCATGAAATCACGCACGAATTTGCCGGTCTGAATGTCCGTAAGAACCGCTTTCATGCGGGCCTTGGTCTCGTCATAGGGCAGAACGCGCGGACCCGAGACATACTCGCCATACTCGGCGGTGTTCGAGATCGAGTAGTTCATGTTCGCGATGCCGCCTTCGTAGATCAGGTCCACGATCAGCTTCACCTCATGCAGGCACTCGAAATAGGCCATCTCGGGGGCGTAGCCCGCCTCGACCAGGGTCTCGAAGCCCATGCGGATCAGCTCGACCAGACCACCGCAGAGCACGGCCTGCTCGCCAAAGAGGTCGGTTTCGCATTCCTCGCGGAAGTTGGTCTCGATGATGCCCGAACGACCGCCACCGATGGCGGAGCAGTAGGACAGGCCGATTTCCAGCGCGCGACCGGTGGCGTCGGTGTCCACGGCCACGAGGCAGGGCACGCCGCCGCCCTTGGTGTATTCGCCGCGCACGGTGTGACCCGGGCCCTTGGGCGCCATCATGATCACGTCCACGCCGGGCTTCGGCTCGATCAGGCCGAAATGCACGTTCAGACCATGGGCAAAGGCAATCGCGGCGCCTTCGCGGATATTGTCATGGACGTATTTCTTGTAGGTCTCGGCCTGAAGCTCATCGGGCATGGTGAACATGATCACGTCACACCATGCGGCGGCCTCGGCAATCCCCATCACCTGCAGGCCTTCGCCTTCGGCTTTCTTGGCCGAGGCCGAGCCTTCGCGCAGGGCGACGACGAGGTTCTTGGCACCGCTGTCGCGCAGGTTCAGCGCGTGGGCGTGGCCCTGGGAGCCGTAGCCCAGAATGGCGACCTTCTTGTCCTTGATCAGGTTCACATCGCAATCGCGATCATAGTAAACGCGCATGTCTCACGTCCTCGTTGTTATATGTTCTCCGCCGCGCACCATACGGGCTCTGGCCCGAGGTGCGAGCAGGACACGCATAGAAAATCGCGCATTGGCGAAATTGCTATTCGTGCAGATGTCGATTACTGATCCAGTCATGCAAATCGATGATGTGGATCGCCGCCTCTTGCGGTTTTTTCAGTCCCAGCCCGGGGCGAGCGCGGCGGAACTGGCCGCGCTGGTCGGGCTGCCCAAAGCGACCTGTTGGCGGCGGCTGGAGAGGTTGGAGGCGGCGGGCGTCATTGCCGGTGTCGAGGCGATCATCGACTGGCGGGCGCTGGGTTTCGCGGTGGAGGTCGCCCTGCGCATCACGCTGGACAAGACCGAGCGCAACGCCTTCGATACTTTTCTGGCTGCGGCCCGCGAGGTGCCCGAGGTCACCGAGATCCAGACCTTTCTGGGCCGGGTGGATGTCCGGCTCAACGTGCTAGCGCGGGATATGGCCCATTATCAGGAGATCTATCGCAGCCGGATCCTCAACCTGCCGCATATTCTCGACATCGAGCAGCTGATGCTCATCTCGGATGTCAAAACCGACGAGGCGCTGCCCGTATGATCGATCTGGATCCGATTGACCGCAAACTGCTGCGCGCGCTTGGCCAGGACGCGCGTCAGACCGCCGGGGCGCTGGGCCGCAAGCTGGGGCTCAGCCAGCCCGCCACCTGGCGCCGGATCAAGCGGCTGGAGGATGCAGGCATTCTCAAGGGGCGCCGCCTGCGCCTGAATGCCGAGGCATTGGGGTTCGGGGTGACCGTGTTTCTGGGCGTGAAACTGGCCACCAAGGGCCGGGTCAGTGTCGAAGATTTCGAGCGCGCGGTGACCGCCATTCCCGAGGTGCAGGTCGTGCAGCACGTGCTTGGGGCCTATGACTACCGCCTGCGCGTGGTGGCGCGCGACATCTCGGATTTCGAGAGGGTCCTGCGGCGGCGGATCATGACCTTGCCGGGCGCTGGCGAGGTTGAGGCAAATGTGCTTTTGTCCGAGGAACGCCGGGCAGGCCCGCTTGGCTAGGTTTGGGAAATCAGCATGAAATACTTTGACCTCTTCGCGGATGGAGCGGGCGAGAGCCATTGGAACGACCTAGACGTCGCCCTCGCGGAAAAGACCTTTGCCCCGCCCGCCGAAGCGATCGAAATCTCCGAGACCGCGCCCGCCACGGGCATGCTGTTTCTGCGGCTGCGGGCGGGGTGGGACGAACCGATCCATCCGACCCCGGTCATCCAGTCGCTGATCTGCCTGCGCGGCGCCGTGCGCGTGACCGCCAGTGACGGGACGACCCGCGACATTGGACCGGGCGATGTCTGGCGCATGGCCGACACCCATGGCAAGGGCCATCACACGCGGGTCACCAGCGAGGACGACTTCGAATGCGTGATCGTCCAGCACCCGACACCGGAGTGACCCGGCCCGGCGGGCCGCCCCCTGCGCAGCCCGCCAAATGCCCTGAAATCCGTCTCCATGTTTCCGATCTGCGTCGCGCGTGGCGGTTGCGACGGAAAAACCCGTTCTTTGGCGCCAAGTCTGTTCTAAGTTCCCCGTGACATCGGATGCGCCCCGTTGCATGCCGGAGCCCGAGAGGAGACTGCCATGACCGCTTTGCTCGATACTGTCGATCCCGACGGCCTGTTGGAATACTCGGTGGTGTTCACCGACCGTTCGCTCAATTCCATGAGCGCCACGTTTCAGGAGGTGATGCGCGACATCCACGGGATGCTGTGCGATGTGTATAACGCCGACCATGTGGCCGTCGTGCCCGGCGGCGGCACCTATGGGATGGAGGCCGTGGCCCGCCAGTTCGCTACCGATGCCCATGCGCTCGTGGTGCGGAACGGCTGGTTCTCCTATCGCTGGAGCCAGATCTTCGAGGCGGGGGGCTTCACCTCCGAGACCACGGTGATCAAGGCCCGGCAGGTCGGCAATGGGGCCACCGCGCCCTTTGCGCCGGCCCCGATCGAGGATGTGGTGACCCGGATCCGCGAGACCCAGCCCGATGTGGTCTTCGCCCCCCATGTGGAAACCTCGGCGGGGGTGATCCTGCCCGATGCCTATATCACCCAACTCGCCGCAGCGGCCCATGAGGTCGGCGCGCTGATGGTGCTCGACTGTATCGCCTCGGGCTGTGCCTGGGTGGATATGAAGGCGACGGGCGTCGATGTCCTGATCTCGGCCCCGCAAAAGGGCTGGTCCGCCTCGCCCTGCGCCGGGCTCGTGATGATGTCCGAGCGGGCCGTGGCGCGGCTGGCCGAGACGCAATCCAACAGCTTTGCCATCGATCTCAAGAAATGGGTGTCGATCATGGATGCCTATCTCGGCGGCGGGCATGCCTATCACGCGACCATGCCGACCGATGCCCTGCGCGCCTTCCGCGACACGATGCTGGAGACCCGTGACTACGGGTTCTCACGCCTGAAAGAGGCGCAATGGGCGCTGGGCACCCAAGTGCGCAGCCTCCTGTCCGAGCGGGGCTTCCCGTCGGTGGCCGCCGAGGGCTATGGCGCGCCGGGCGTGGTGGTGGTCTACACCGATGACCCGGCCCTGCAGAACGGGTCGAAATTCGCGGCCCAAGGGGCTCAGATCGCTGCAGGCGTTCCGCTGCAATGTGACGAGCCGCCGGAGTTCCGGACATTTCGGATCGGTCTTTTCGGGCTCGACAAGCTCTATGACGTGGACAGCGCGGTCGCGCGGTTCCGCGAGGTGCTCGACAAGGCGACCGCGCCCCTAGCGGACGCCTAGGCCCAGCTGCATCAGCGATTTGCGCACGGGGGCGAGGCCGTAGAGCGCCTTGAGCCCCTGTGCCCGCGCATCCCGCAAGGGTTGCGCCGCGGCCATGGAAGCGCGGTTCAGCATGTCGATCCCGGCGATGCGCGTGCGCACATCCGGATAGCGTTTTCGGTGGTACTGGGCGAGCATCTCGGGGCTGCCGAGGGCGTCGCGATTGGCCTCCGCCAGATCCAGAAGCAGCCGCAGATCTGCCAGCGACATGTTCAGACCCTGCGCGCCAATCGGCGGCACCACATGGGCGGCCTCGGCCATCAGCGCGGTGCGCTCGCCCGAGAACCGCTCGGCGATCTGGCTGATGATCGGCCAGACCGAGCGGCGCGACACAAGGGTCAGATGCCCCAGCAACCCGGTGGAGCGTGCGTTCATCTCGGCCTCGAACTCCGGCACGGGCAGGGCGGCGAGGCGCTGGGCCTCGGGACCGCGTTCCATCCAGACGATGGCCGAGCGCGGCTGGCCGTCGAGATCCGGCAGTGGCACGAGGGTGAAGGGACCGCCCGAGCGGTGGATCTCGGTCGAGACACTGTCATGGGGCAGGGGGTGGGTGACGGCGAAGGCCAGGGCCTTCTGCCCGTAGCGGGTGGTCTGCACATCGATCCCGAGTGCCTCGCGCACCGGGGAGTTGCGGCCATCCGCAGCGATCAGCAGTTGCGCCGAGACCATGCTGCCATCGGTCAGCCGCACGCGCGCCTCGGTCGCCCGGGTCAGCACGTCCGCCGTCCCGATGCCCGCGCGAAAGTCGACATTCGGCAGCTCGGTCACCCGGGCCAGCATCTCGCGGCGCAACAGCCAGTTCTGCAGGTTCCAGCCAAAGGGCTCATCCGAGATATCCTCGGCATCGAAGGCCTTTTGCACCCGGGCCACGGGCTCCGGGCCGCCCGCATCGATGATCTGCATGACCTGCAGCGGTGCGGCGAAGGGGGCGAGACGCTCCCAAAGCCCGGCGCGGGCCAGTACATCGCGAGAGGGTTGCAGGAACGCGGTTGTGCGCAGATCCGCATCCGCCGCGTCGCCCTCGGTCACGGGCGGGGCGGGGTCCACGACCACCACGTCAAAACCGGCCGTGCCAAAGGCGGCGGCGGCGGACAAACCTGCCACGCCGCCGCCGGAAATCAGGATATCAGTGCGTGTGGGCTGCATGCTCGGACCTCCGTGGTTGGGTTACACCTAGGCGTGTCTCCCCCGCGGGCCAAGCGGCATTTCGTCCCCGTGCGCGGGATCAGCCGCGGCTGATCGTGATCAGCACCGCGTACATCACGGCCACCATGGTCAGCGCACCGATGATCAGACCGGCATAGCCGAAGATCGCCGTGGCACCGCCCCAGAGCGCGATGATCGTCAGGGCAAGGCCAATGGCCTGGAATTCGTCGTTGGAAACCGAGATGTCAAAGCGCGAGGCTTTCTTTGCCGTCTTGGTTACAGGCGTGGCAGGCGAAAGCGGCGCATTGGTCGAAATCGTCGTCATGTCAGGTCTCCGAAATGTCAGGTGGGTCGTCTATCGCAAACCTGCCGTGCGCAGGCGAGACGGCGTCTTGCCGCAGTGCAGCAAAAGGCATAAAATAGATATGTGTTTATGCGCGGATTACCAGTGTCGCCCGGTGGTTAATTGCCGAGCGCCTGCAGGAACCTGCCCAGATCATCCGTGTGATGGTGAATGTGATCCGCAGGGGCCGGATCCGGCGCCACATGCACGGTCTGCATGCCCATGGCGTGGGGCACCTGCAGGTTCCGTGTATCATCCTCGAACATCGCGGCGCGGTTCGGCTGCACGCCGGCCTTGGCAAAGACAGTCTCGAAGGCCGCGCGCTCTGGCTTGGGGCGGAACCCTGCATGCTCGACCCCGTAGACCGCGTCGAAGATCCCGCTCAGCCCCCGGTGCTGCAACACCCGCTCGGCATAGGGCGCAGAGCCGTTGGTATAGACGATCTTGCGCCCGCCGAGACTGCGGACCTGCGCCGCCAGATGGGGGTCGGGTTCCAGCACCGAGAAGTCGATATCGTGGACATCCGTCAGGTACGGGGCCGGATCCACGTCATGGACATCCATCAGCCCGGCGAGCGTTGTTCCGAACCGCGCCCAATACTCTGCGCGCAGCCGGTCGGCCTCGGCCTCTGCCACATCCAGCACGCGCATCACATAGGCCGTCATCCGCGTCTCGATCTGGTCAAAGAGGCGCATATGCGGCGGGTAGAGCGTGTTATCGAGGTCAAACACCCATGTCTCAACATGGGCAAAGCGATCTGCAACCATGCGGGATATCTAGGCTTTCCGGTCTTGCGCGGCAATGGTGGTCTTGATCCCACGGCGCCTGCGCGGCTACGGTTGCGCACGGAGGAGACCGTGATGATAGAGCCCAAACCGGCCCAGAAAGACGCCTATGACCTGATCCTCGAGGCGATTGACGTCGGGGTCTACCGGCCCGGCGATCGTCTGGTGGAAAGCGATCTGGCGGATCGCTTCGGCGTGTCGCGCACTCCGATCCGGGAAGCCCTGCAACGGCTCGAGACGCAATCCCTGCTGGCGCGGGACGGGCGGAGCCTGATCGTGGCCTCCCTCGATCACAGCCAGATGGCGGAGCTCTATGTGGTGCGCTGCGAGCTGGAGGGGCTGGCGGCGCGGCTGGCCGCACGCCATGCGGCCCATGAAGAGATCAAGGTGCTCGCCGAGATGGTCGATGCGGATGCGAGCCTGCTGGGCGATGCGGCCGCGATGGCGCGGGCCAATCGGCGGTTTCACAAGCAGATCCACCTGGCCTCCCATAACCGCTTTCTGGTCCAGCAGCTCGACCTCGTCTACCGCTCCATGGCGCTGATGGCGACCACGTCGCTGGCCGCCGAAGGCCGGGGTGAAGAGGCGTTGGAGGAGCATCGCGCGATCATCAACGCCATCGCCGACCGGGACGAGGATGCGGCCTATGCCGCGCTCAAGGCGCATATCTCCATCGCCTTTGAAACCCGCCTCAAGAGCGACGCCGAAAGCCTCTAGTCCAGCTCGAGCGTCTCGCCAGCCACGGCCACGCCGTGGTCGGTCTTGTCCCAGTAGAACGGGTCATGGAGCAGTTCGATCAGGGCCTTGAGCGCGGCAACCGTGGACATCAGGAAATAGATGTGGAGCAGCGGCACCATGGGCATCAGGTGCCGGTGTCGCGGCGCGCGCACGCCCACGGCCCAGATCAGCAGGTTGATCGCCTCGATCACCAGCATGGTGGGACCGAGCACGCCGGGTTCGGGGATCGCCATGCTGTGCAGCACCGGGACAGGCACGCCCAGCGACACGGCCCAGATCGTCAGCAATATGGGCAGGGTCAGGGCCCCCAGGATCGAGCCGAGAAACAGGCATTGCATGGCAGCAAACCCTGCAGGACCCAGATCGCGCCAGAGCTGCGCGGGCCCGCGCATATGGACCACATAGGTGGCCATGTAGCCTTTGATCCAGCGGGAGCGCTGCTTGATCCAGGGCCAGATCCGGACATTGGCCTCTTCCTGCGTGACGGTGTCAATCAGCTGGACGCGGTAGCCAAAGCGATAGAACCGCATGCCGAGATCCGCATCCTCGGTGACGTTATGGGCGTCCCACGGTCCGGTCCGGTCCAGCGAGGCGCGGCGCAGGAAGAGCGTCGTGCCGCCCAGCGGGATCGGCAGGCGCAGCCGGTCCAGCCCCTGCAGCATCAGGCCGAACCAGCCCGCATATTCCGCCGTGAAGCACCGCGCGACGATGTTGTAGCGCGTGTTGAAGAAGTCGAGCCGCCCTTGCAAGCAGGCGACCTCCGGATCCGCATGGCGGAACCCCTCAGCGACCTTCAGCAGCTGGTCCGGGTCGGGCCGGTCCTCGGCGTCGTAGATCCCGATCACCTCGCCCTTGCAGAAGGGCAGCGCGAAGTTCAGCGCGCGGGGCTTGGTTTGCACCGTTCCGGCAGGCACTTCGAGCATGCGGAAGCTCTGCGGCAGGTGGAGCTGCGACAGAGCGTTCTTGGTTACATCGTCATCCGCCTCCACCACGAAGATCACTTCGAGCAGGGCACGCGGATAGCGCAACCGATCCAGATTGTTGAGCAGCTTGGCGGCGACCTCGGATTCCCGCAAGAGCGGCACGAGGACGGTCATCCGCGGCAGGGGGGTCCTGGTGTTCCGCGGCGCGGCTTCCGCAGGTGGGGGCGGCCGGGCGAGCAGGCAGGCCAGTGTCAGAACCAGCTTGAACGCCATGGTGATCGCCAGCGTGCCGAGGGTGATCCAGACCAGAGTGGTTGCCAGCAGCCCAGGCACCAGCATGAGAAAAGCCGCCCCCAGCGCCATGGTCAGCAGCCACAGGGCTGCCTGGGGCGGTTTGAGGCCACGGCAGCTCCAGCGCCAGGGCACCGCACTCTCGGCCTCGGCCACGAGGCGGCCCGCATGGGCGCTGCGCAGGGCCTCGATGATCTCGTTCATGGGCGCGACGGCGAGGATCGGACGCCCGGCAGAGGCCGGCAGACTGTCCTTCAGGGTTTCGAACTCTTCCGGTGCGGCGGTGATGAAGACCGTCGCCCCCGAGAGCCGCCGCCAGGGCAGGATCCCGTGTGTGATGCACCAATGCAGCCCGAAGTCGTCCACCAGGGCTGGGTCCGCCGGGCTGCGGTCCGGCACGATGCGCGATGCGGTCATGAGCGTGCAGCGGGCCCAGATCAGCGCCTCATCGCTCAGCCAGCCTTCGGCCACCAGCACTTCGAGGGGCGTGGTGCCATGGAGCCGCGCCATATGGGTGGCCTGCACCCGCTCGCCCGACGAGATATGTCCGTGGTTCACCAGCAGATCGAGCAACAGGTCGCGATGCGCACGCGGCTTGGCCGCGCGCCGGGGGCGCGCAGGCGTATTGGAAATCGGCCCCGGCTCGAAAGCGGGTTTGAGAGGCACGACGGACATAACACTCACTCAGCCGAACAACGGCCCAGCTAAAGTGAGAGTTCAGGGTTAAGAAACCGTAAAAAACAGGGCGCAAAGACTGGCCCATTCGGCCAGCCGGGGCCCGTTTCAGTCGGCAGAGACGGCCTGTTTCGCCTCGATTGCGGCGACGAAGCGCTCGAACAGGTAGTAGCTGTCCTGCGGGCCGGGGCTCGCCTCGGGGTGATACTGCACCGAAAACACCGGGCGGTCGGTCATCCGAATCCCGCAATTGGAGCCGTCAAACAGCGAGCGATGGGTCTCCATTACGCCCTCGGGCAGGCTCTGGCTGTCCACGGTAAAGCCGTGGTTCATGGAGGTGATCTCGACCTTGCCGGTCTCGAGATCCTTCACCGGGTGGTTCGCCCCGTGATGGCCGTGGTTCATCTTGACCGTTTGTGCGCCAAGCGCCAGCGCCAGCATCTGGTGACCGAGGCAGATCCCGAAGACCGGCAGGTCACTCTGTTCGAGCACGCCCTGGATCATCGGCACCGCATAGGCGCCCGTGGCCGCCGGATCGCCCGGGCCGTTGGACAGAAAAACACCGGCGGGGTTCTGGGCCAGAACCTCTTCGGCGGTGGTGCTGGCAGGCATGACCATCACGTCGCAACCCGCCGAGGCGAGACAGCGCAAGATGTTGCGCTTGGCCCCGTAATCGATGGCAACAACCTTGTGACCCGGGGTCTCCCGCCGTGCGTAGCCCTCGGGCCAGGCCCAGCGTTTCTCATCCCAGAGATAGGATTGCGCGCAGGTCACTTCCTTGGCCAGATCCACCCCCTCGAGCCCCGCAAAGCCCCGGGCCTGTGCCACCAGCGCCTCAAGGTCAAACTTGCCCTCGGGGTCATGGGCCAGCGCCACATGGGGCGCCCCCTGCTGGCGGATCTGCCGGGTGAGGCGCCGCGTGTCCACACCGCCGATCCCGATCCGCCCGGTCCGCGCCAGCCAATCGGTCAACTCGCCCTGCGCGCGCCAGTTCGACGGCTCGGTCGGATCCCATTTCACGACCATCCCTGCGGCCACCGGATCCGCGGTCTCGTCATCCTCGGCTGTGACACCGGTATTGCCGATATGCGGGAAGGTGAAGGTCACCACCTGTCCGGCATAGGACGGGTCGGTCATGATCTCCTGATACCCGGTCATCGCGGTATTGAAGCACAGCTCGGCCGAGGTCGTGCCGGTCGCCCCGAACCCGCGCCCGTAAAAGACAGTCCCATCTGCGAGAACGAGGCAGGCGGTCGGCGTGTCGGAGGGGGCGGACATGGGTGACTCCTTGAAGGCGGCAAAATCTGGCGGACCCTAAGGGCGGCGGGCAGGCGGGTCAAGCAACCATCGGGCCCGCCGCGACCCCACGACACCGTGCAATCCAAGATGGTTGTCATGGGGGGTGTCAGCTCCTAGATTATGCGCTCGAACCGTCACACGGGAACAGGTGATATGGATCTGCGAGACAAGATTTCTGCCGAGCTGAAATCCGCGATGAAGAGCAAAGAGGCGGCCAAGCTGTCGACCCTCCGGCTGATCAGTGCCGCGATCAAGGACAAGGATATCGCCCTGCGCGGGCAGGGCAAAGCCGATGGCGTGTCCGAGGCGGATATCCTTGGTATTCTTGGCAAAATGGTCAAGCAGCGCCAGGAAACAGCCCGGACCTATGAAGAGGCCGGGCGGCTGGAACTGGCGGAACAGGAACTTGCGGAGATCGAGGTGATCGAGGCGTTCCTGCCGACACCGTTGGACGAGGCGGAGATCGACACCGCGATCCAGGCGGCGATCACCGAGCTCAAGGCCGAGTCGATCCGCGATATGGGGCGGGTCATCGGTGCGCTGAAGTCGCGCTATACCGGTCAGATGGATTTCGGTCGCGTCGGCCCGATGGTGAAGGAACGCCTGAGCGCCTGACCGATGACGACGACCGACGCGCCCGACCTCCCCGCCCTGGACGCCAAGTACCGCCCTCTGCTGGATCGGGAAATGGCGGAGCTTGATCAGGTCTCGGACCAGAGCAGCGCGGATCGCAAGCCGGTCACGCTGGATCAGCAAAGCATCGGACGCCTGTCCCGGATGGACGCCCTGCAGGGGAAGGCCATGGCCGCCGCGCTGGAAGTTCGGCGGCGCGGGCGTCGCGCCCGGATCGTGGCGGCGTTGCATAGGCTGGAAACCGGTGAGTTCGGCTATTGCGTGGATTGTGGGGCGTTTATCGGGACGGGCCGTCTGGACGTTGATCCGACCAGTGCGCGCTGCAAGGATTGCACGACCTGACGGGTGCCTGAGCTGGTCGCTCGGGCACCCGCAGATCTGTCACTCGTCACTTCACAGGGTTGCGATACACGCGCAGTCACATAGGCAGGCTGCGTCGAGATCACGCGCAAAGGGTCAACGCGCGATCTCGCAGCAGGTCGTCACTAAAAAACTCTCTCCAAGGGGCTCCAGACGTGGCACCGGACCGAAGTCCAAATGCCACGCTGAAGTACTCAAGCACCGTTCACACTGAGACCGACCGGGCGGGCCCCCTGCTTGCGCAGTACACATGACCCTAAACCAAACCGAAAACCGGTCGCTCTCTACGTCGCTCCGACCCCGAGGGGCCGAAGGTGCAGATTGGCCATCACTCCGCACTGCACTGGTCGGCCCGAAATTACGGACCTGTCTCGTACCGGCGGGCGTTTCAGGAAAACCGAAGGTTTATTTCCATCAAATTTGCCGCTCAGCACATGACCGACATTAGGGATTCGGGGGGCTGGGGTATGTGAACTCGCTCACATTCACCGAAAAAACCGAAAAAAGTTTCCGTATCGGGATCAGAGCTGGTTCGGCTCAGCCAACGCACGCATGGCGCCGCGCTCCAGGATGCGCAGGGCGCCCCGGTTGGCCTCGATCACGCGGGCCCGCTTCCATTCACCGAGGGTCTTGGAGACCGCCTCGCGGGTCGCACCGACAAACTCGGCAAGCTGGGCCTGGGAGAGAAACAGCTCTCCCTCGGGATTGGCCTCGGTGAGGTAGAGCAGCTTGCGCGCAAGGCGGGTCGACAGGGGCAGAAAGGCCTGATCCTCGATCTGGGCGCTCATGCTGCGCATCCGGCGTCCGGCCAGATGGATCAGGTCCACGGCCATGTCTGGCGATTTGCGAATCGCGTTCATCAGATCGGCATTCTTCAACCGCCGCAGCCGGGTCGGCCCGACTGCGATCGCGGTCGCCGTCCGCACGCCCGGATCGAACAGCGCGATCTCGCCCAGCAGCGCGCCGGGCCGCATGATGTCGAGCACCAGTTTGCGCCCATCCGGAGACAGGACGCTGATCTCGACGATTCCCTCGACCACCGCAAAAAGCGCATCCCCCGGATCCCCCTGTTCGAAGAGGGTCTCGTCATCCTCCATGACCCGTTCCTGGGCGAGGGATTCGAGAAGTTGCCGCAGCTCCGGAGAGGTGTCGGCGAGAAATCCGGTATCGGGCAGAGGGGGGAGGGGCTTGGCTTGCATGGCTCGACTGTAGGGTTTGACCCGGAGGAGGGAAAGCCCCGCGCAGATCGCGCGGGCTGACATCCGCCGCGCGCGCTAGGGAATGCGGCGCAGCTGGTTGAGGCGGTCCTGCAGCTCTGCATGCAGGTCGAGCCGTTCTTCGGGCGACAGGAACGCGCCCAGCTCGACCTCGCGATCACTGCCGCGCAGGGTCAGGTAGTTCTCGACCGGCCCCTGTTTCGGATGCAGCCGCAGCTCGACCCAATAGGGATTGGCCTCCCAATGCTGGTTGTCGCGGCGCGGATTGTGCCGGGTCAGGGCGATCCGATCCTCTTCGAGCACCAGCACCTCATGCAGGCTCAGATCCCGTTGATTGCGCCGGATGCCGTACCAAACCCCGCCCAGCACCAGCAGCATAAAGGGCAACAGCCCCCAGAGCACCGCCGTCCCCAGCACCGCGATCAGGGGCAGCGACAGGGCCGTGGCCGTGATCCCGATGAACCAGGCAAACCCCTTGGCCGTCAGGGAACGGTGTGGCCAGAGATGGAGCTCTGCCACGGGAAAACAGGCCCCGGATTGCTCCGGAGCCTGCTGTGTTCGTGTAATCCACTCAAGCGGCATATGGTCAGTGCGAGGTCTGCTTGTCCCACATGTCCCGAGTCGGGAGCTGCTCGAACGTGTGCTCGGGCGGCGGGTTCGGCAGGGTCCATTCCAGCGTGTCCGCGTGCTCGTTCCAGTAGTTCTCTTCCTCGACGCGCTTGCCTTTGGTGATCGTGTAGAACACCACGCCGATGAAGAAGAGGAAGGAGGCGAAGGACAGGAAGGCGCCCCAGCTCGACACGTAGTTCCAGAGCGCGAAGGCATCCGGGTAGTCGATATAGCGGCGCGGCATGCCCTGACGGCCCAGGAAGTGCTGCGGGAAGAAGGTCAGGTTGGCACCGACGAAGAAGGTCCAGAAGTGCACCTTGCCTGCCCATTCCGGGTACTGACGGCCCGACATCTTGCCGATCCAGAAATAGATCCCGGCGAAGATCCCGAACACGGCACCCAGCGACATCACGTAGTGGAAGTGTGCCACCACGTAGTAGGTGTCGTGATAGGCCCGGTCCACGCCCGCCTGGGACAGAACGATGCCGGTCACACCGCCCACGGTGAACAGGAACAGGAACCCGATGGCAAAGAGCATCGGCGTTTCGAAGGTGATCGAGCCCTTCCACATGGTGGCGATCCAGCTGAAGATCTTCACCCCTGTCGGCACGGCGATGACCATGGTCGCGAGCATGAAGTAACTCTGCTGGGTCAGGGACATGCCCACCGTGTACATGTGGTGCGCCCAGACGACGAAGCCGAGGCCGCCGATGGCGATCATGGCCCAGACCATCGGCATGTAGCCGAAGATCGGCTTGCGCGAGAAGGTGCCAATCACGTGGGAGATGATGCCGAAGGCCGGCAGGATCACGATATAAACTTCCGGGTGTCCGAAGAACCAAAGGATGTGTTGATAAAGGATCGGGTCACCGCCGCCGGACGGGTCGAAGAAGGTCGTCCCGAAGTTACGGTCGGTCAGCAGCATGGTGATCGCGCCCGCCAGAACCGGCAGCGCCAGAAGGATCAGCCAGGCTGTCACAAAGATCGACCAGGCAAAGAGCGGCACCTTGAACAGGGTCATGCCCGGGGCACGCATGTTCAGGAAGGTGGTGATGATGTTGATCGCACCAAGGATCGACGAGGCGCCCGAAACGTGCACCGCGAAGATCGCGAGATCCATGGAGAACCCGTCTTCATTGGTCGAGAGCGGCGGGTAGAGCACCCAGCCCACGCCCGATCCGGTCTGGCCATTGCCGCCCGGTGCCAGCACCGAGGCCACGGCGAGAGAGGTGCCCGCCACATAGAGCCAGAAGGACAGGTTGTTCAGCCGCGGAAAGGCCATGTCCGGCGCACCGATGTGCAAGGGCATGAAATAGTTGCCAAATCCGCCGAAGAGCGCCGGAATGACCACAAAGAACATCATCAGGATGCCGTGGCCGGTAATCAGCACGTTCCAGAGGTGACCGTTGGGGGTACATACGTCGCCTGCGCCTGCCGCGATCAGCCGCGCGCCTTCTGCGCACATGAATTGCACGCCGGGGTTCATCAACTCCATGCGCATGTAAACTGTGAAAGCGACCGAGATGAACCCGGCAAGACCGGCCACCAGGATATACAGGATCCCGATATCCTTGTGGTTGGTCGACATGAACCACCGGGTGAAGAACCCGCGGGTGTCTTCGTGACCGTGGCCATGGACTGCTGCGTCTGCCATGCTGCGCTCCTGTTTGTCGTTCGTCGCGGGGGAGGCCGGCCGAAAGGTCGTTCAGACGGATCTGTCCCGATGTTTCCTGCAGGTCGTTCTATCCGCCGCTCCCGAATGCGGCAATGGCGTAGACCATGACATACAACAAAAAACGCATATGTTTTTGGCGATCTGGGCGCAAAGGTCGCATTCTATGCGTGTGCGACGCGACTTTGGTCGAGGGTGCTGGCGGTCCCGGACGCGGTGTGCTGCGAGTCAGTTAGCGCCGGAGCCCAGGACGGCATCATTTGTGATCACAAAGCGTGGGTAGCATGCCACCATGCGCGATCGCCGATATCTGGCCGCGACAGTCGGGCGGTTGTCGGGGTGCTACGCCTCCGCGGTCTCCGGGCGGGGCCAGGTCACGAGGCAGACGGAATTCGGCGTAAAAGACCGGGTCTTGCGCACGATGTCGAAATGCGCGCCCAGCCGCGTCGCCCACCAGCGCGCCGGGCGGACGGTGCAATGGGCGTTCTCGCCATTGGGCAGGATCTCGGCGGCTTTCACGCAGGAAATGTTGAAAAAGGCGTGGGGCGAGATGCTGCGGATCTCGGCCAGCACCCGGTCCACATCTTCGAGCGGGATATGCTCCATCACGTCTGTGCAGATCACCAGATCCGCTGTCACCTCCGGACGCTCCGCGTGATCCGGCAGACCCGGGTCATAGCGATAGGCCTCGGCGTCAAAGATCTTGGCGAGCCAATCCACGGTCCGCGCCTGTCCGCAGCCATAGTCGAAGATCCGGCGCGGCGGGGGCAGGAACGCCACCTGACGCAGGATATACCCCGTCAGCAGCTCGGAAGTCTGGCCATAGACCTTGCCCGCATGGACCTTGCGGTACTCAGAGATGAGGTCTTCGGATCGCGACACGGGCAAAGCTCCTTTGGTGCAGCGGAGCCTGCACCGCGCCGGGATGTCAAGCGGCCGCCCCGGGATCGGCGGGCGCGGGCGGATCAGCCGTCGGCGATCGGTCCGAACTGCTGCTCGAAGGTATATCGCAAGGCGACATCCACATCATCCATGGTGACCGGCAGGCCGAGATCCACGAGGCTCGTCACGCCGTGCTCGGAGATCCCGCAGGGCACAATGCCCGAGAAATGCGAGAGATCCGGTTCCACATTGATCGACAACCCGTGAAAGCTCACCCATTTGCGCAGGCGCACGCCGATGGCGGCGACCTTGTCTTCCGGGGGCTGGCCAAGGACGGTGAGCGGCTTGTCCCGCCGCTGCACCCAGACGCCGACGCGGCCCTCGCGCCGCTCGCCGGTGACATTGAACTCTGCAAGGGTCGCGATCACCCAAGCCTCCATCTGCGAGACGAACTTGCGGACATCGCGCCCGCGCTTGCCGAGATCGAGCATGACATAGACCACCCGTTGGCCCGGGCCGTGATAGGTATATTGCCCGCCGCGCTTGGCCTCGTAGACCGGAAAGCGGTCCGGATCGGTCAGATCCTCGATCTTTGCGCTGGTCCCGGCCGTGTAGAGTGGCGGATGCTCCAAGAGCCAGACCATCTCGGGCGCGCGCCCTTCGGCAATCGCGCTCACGCGGTCTTCCATGGTGGCGAGGGCGGTCTCGTAGGCCACCAGGCCGTCGCTAATGATCCAGTCCATGGGCCCCTCCAGCGGTTCAGATGCGTCGTGCCGCAATCCCCGGCGCTGGGCAAGAGAGCGTGCGGCACCACGAGGGCGAAAAATCCGCGCAGGGGGGCGTATTTCCCTCTTGGCATTGCCGAACAGTCCCGCTAAACCGCGCCTCATTCTCCAAGGCGTGCGGTCGTGGCGGAATTGGTAGACGCGCAGCGTTGAGGTCGCTGTGGGGTAACACCCGTGGAAGTTCGAGTCTTCTCGACCGCACCATTCTCCCCAAGAGACATATGATTGACGAGGCGGCACGTACAGCGCCGCTGCCATCATGCCGCGTGCCGCGTCACGGCTTTCTCATCCCACGCGATCCCCAGTCCCGGTCCCTTGGCCGTCAGGGTGCCCTGGGTAATCTCATAGGGCGCGGCCAGGATCCCTCCGGCCACATCGAGATATTCCAGCAGGTGCCGATTGGGGGTCGCGGCGAGGACACGGGCGCTCGCTTCCACGAAGATATGACTGGAAACAGGCATCGACGCGGCGTCTGCCAGAGGAGCGGCGCGCATCCAGCCGGTGATGCCGCCGATCTTCGTGATGTCCAGCATGGCATGGTCCGAGATCCGCGCCCCGATGGCCCGGGCGGCATCTTCGGGCAGCCACCAGTTCTCTCCGGCCTGCAGCGGCGTGCGGACCGCACTGCGCAGGGTCTGGTAGCCGGCGACGTCTTCGGCGGGCAAAGGTTCCTCGATCCAGGCGAGGTCGAACCGGTCTTCGAGTGCGCGGACCCGCCGGACCGCCTCGGGGGTGCTCAGCGATTGGTTGTAGTCCACCATCACGTCTACCTCCGGGCCAGCGATCTCGGTGATCTCGGCGAGGGCGCGGATGTCGTCACCGACCGTTCCGTTACCGATCTTGAACTTCACGGCGCGGAACCCCTCCTGCAGCGACTGCTCCAGCAGCGCGCGGTCGCGCCGCCCGTCAAAGATCCCGTGGCTGTCATAACAGGGCAGAGGCATCGCTGCGGCGCCGAGCAACTCGGCGACACTGCGGTTGCAGGATTTGCCGAGCGCATCCCAGAGCGCCATATCGAGACCCGCCATCGCCATGGCAACAAGCCCCTGCCGCCCCAGCAGTCGGAACATCCCGGTCAACTCGGCAAAGCGCGGCAGAGGATCCACGGTCTTGCCGATCAGGCCGTCCCCGATGTTCTGGATCAGGCTGCTCAGCGGGGCCAGTGCCAGCGGCGTGTAGGTGAACAGGTAGCTGCGCCCCACGACCCCCTCGCGCGTCTCGAGATCGATCAAGAGCAAGGGCGCCTTCTCGATCGCCGCCACAGCGGTGGTGATGGGCCGGGGCAGAGGGGCGAGGACAGCACGAGTTCGGATGGCGGTGATGGTGGGCGATGGCATGGGGATCTCCTGATGGCGTCCCCCGAGGGCTAGCGCGGCTGTCCTCGCGAATACGTTCACTGTTGAGCATAGAAACCCCATGTCCCGCTCCTCGGCCCCTACGATCAACCGGATTTTGACGGCCGCGTTCCGGCTGTTCTTTCGGCGCGGCTATTCTCGGGTCAGCATGGATGAGATCGCGTCAGAGGCGGGCGTGACCAAGCGGACGCTCTACAACCACTTCGCGAGCAAGGATGCCCTGATCGGCGCGGTGATGGACCGGCAGGCGGATCTGACCCTCGACACGGTCCGGGGGTGGGCCGACCCGGAGGCCGTGACGTCCCATGCCTTTCTCGACGGTCTGCTGGTGAAACTCGCTGACTGGGCGGGGGCACCGGGATGGACCGGGTCGGGCTTCACGCGCCTGACACTGGAACTGGCCGATCTGCCGGGCCATCCGGTCCGGGCCGCGGCGGATCGGCATAAGCGCGCGGTGCAGGATTGGATCGCGGCGGAGCTTGCGGCGCGGCACCATGCGCGCCCCGCGCGCGCTGCCGAAACCTTTTGCATCCTGCTCGAGGGGGCGCTGGTACTGACCCTGATCCACGGCGATCCGGGCTATATCATGCGCTTGCGGTCCGAGGTGCCGCGATTGACCGACGCCTGAGCCCGCTTCGGCGGGTTTGCCTTGCGCGAGAAGACCGGCCGTCAGAGTCCCTTTTCCGTCAGGGGGCGTCGCGCGCCATCTTGCTGTCAGGCCGCGCGCTGCCTGAGGTCCCGCGATAAACCCCCGGCAACGGAGCGGGTTTCAGGCGCTGCCCGGCGGACCGCTGCACGATCGTGGTGGCAGGTCAGGTCTTGCTGCGTGTCGGGACGCAGGCGGATTGGGTTTGGGGGGGGCAGCCGCCAGCGTAACAGCCCTTGCCATCGGGTCGCCATGCCGCGACATCTGTCACGTGCCGCGCAGCCGCTTGATGGAGACCCCGGACATGCTCGAAAGCTTTCACCACGTCGCCCTGATCGTCAGTGACTATGAGCGCTCCAAGCGCTTCTATACCGAGGTGCTGGGCTTGGCCGTGATTGCCGAGACCCATCGCGCGGCGCGGCACTCCTGGAAGCTGGACCTGCAGATCCCCGGGGGTGGGCAGCTTGAACTCTTCTCCTTCCCCGAGCCGCCTGCGCGTCCCAACCAGCCCGAGGCCTGCGGCCTGCGGCATCTGGCGTTCCAGGTGGCGGACATGGATGCGGCCATCGCGCGCCTGACCTGCCTGGACGTGGCGGTGGAGCCTGTGCGTATCGATCCCCTCACCGCGGCGCGCTTTACGTTTTTCAAGGATCCAGACGGTCTGCCGATCGAGCTGTACGAACTCGCGCAGAGCTGAACCGCCGCATCTTGGATGATCGCAAATTTTTTGCTTGCGCAATTTGGATCGTTCCAATAGCTACGGAGCTAACGAATATGGAACGTTCCAAGGCTTCGGGAGGAGGGGCAGATGAACTGGATCTTTGTCGGAGCAAGCACCATCGCCTCTCAGCACATGATCGCGGCAGTCCGGGCACAGCCCGCAGGCGCGGTAACCTGGGTCGTCAGTGGCAATGCAGACCGGGCGCAGGGCTGGGCCACGGATCACGGGATCGCGCAGGCGACCGATGATCTGTCTCAGGCGCTGGCCGATCCGGAGGCTGCCTGCGTCTACATCTCTTCGACCAATGAAAAGCACCACGCGCAGGCCATGGCGGCCATCGCAGCGGGCAAGCATGTGCTTTGTGAAAAGCCCCTTGGGCTGAGCCTTGCCGAAGCGGATGAGATGGTGGCGGCGGCCCGGGATGTGGGCGTTGTCTTTGCGACCAATCATCACCTGCGCTGCTCGGGCTCCCACCGGGCGATGCGTGCGCTGATCGATGATGGCGCGGTGGGGCGTGTCCTGTCCCTGCGGATTCACCACGCGGTGCATCTGCCGGAAAACCTGCAGGGATGGCGGATCAACGACGCCTCTGCCGGGGGCGGCGTGATCCCGGATATCACCGTTCATGACGCGGATGTGGCGCGCTTCCTGCTGGGTGAGGACCCGGTGGATGTGGTGGCGCAACTCGCAAGCTCCGGCATGGGGCAGGGGGTCGAGGATAGCTGCATGTCCGTCTGGGCCATGCCCTCGGGCGCCATGGTCATGTCCCATGAAAGCTTCACCCATCCCTTCGCCGGCAGCGGGCTCGAAATCCACGGCACCGAGGGCTCGATCTTTGCCCGCGATGTCATGACCCAGATGCCCGTGGGCACGATCACCCTGCGCACCGCAAGCGGGACGCGCGAGGTGCCCTATTCCGACCACTCGCTCTACGTGCAAGGGGTTGCGGATTTCTATGCCGCCGTGGCTGGGCGCGGCGCTCCGGCCGCCAGCGGGTCGGACGGGATCAAATCGCTCGCCGTGGCAATGGCCGTCCGCGCTGCCGCCCAGAGCGGTCAGAAGGTCACCGTCGCGTATGGAGAGGTGGCATGAGCAAGGTCCTTCCCGCCGCCGACGCCGTGGCCCGGATCCCCGATGGGGCCGTGATCTCGGTCTCTTCCTCCTCGACGCTGGGCTGCCCGGATGCGGTGCTCGCGGCCATCGGAGACCGGTTCGACGCCGAGGGGCACCCGCGCGGGGTCACCTCGCTGCATCCGATAGCGGCCGGCGATGTCTATGGCGTCAAGGGGATGGACCATCTGGCCAAGGACGGGCTGCTGCGCCGTGTGCTCGCGGGGTCCTACCCCTCGGGGCCGTCCAGCGTCGAGATGCCCGAGATCTGGAAGATGATCGTCGAGGATCGGGTCGCTGCCTATAACGTGCCCTCGGGCATCATGTTCGACATGCATCGCGAAGCTGCCGCCCATCGCCCCGGCGTGCTGACCAAGGTCGGACTGGAGACCTTCGTGGACCCCAACCTCCAAGGCTGCGCAATGAACGAGACCGGCGCGGCGACCCCGATTGTCGACCGGGTGGAGTTTGCCGGCGAAACCTGGCTGCACTTTCCCAATATCGTGCCGAATGTCGCCGTGATCCGTGCGACCACGGCCGATGAGCGGGGCAATCTCACCTATGAACACGAAGGCGCCTATCTCGGCGGGCTCGAGCAGGCGATCTGCGTGCGCAACAATGGCGGCATTGTCATCGCGCAGGTCAAGCGCGTCACAGCCAATGGCAGCCTGCGCCCCCACGATGTGCGCGTGCCCGGGCATCTGGTGGATTGCATCGTGGTCGACCCGGACCAGAAGCAGACCACCGAGACCGGCTATGACCCGGCCATCTCGGGCGAGATCATGCGCCCCTGGGACAGTTTCAGCCGCGCCGAACACGGGGTCGAAAAGGTTATCGCCCGCCGCGCTGCGCAGGAGTTGCGCCGGGGCATGACCGCCAATCTCGGCTTCGGGATCAGCGCCATGGTTCCGCGTGTTCTCTTGGAAGAGGGGCATCCGGACGCGGTCACCTGGGCCATCGAACAGGGCGCTGTCGGGGGCGTGCCGCTGACAGGGTTCGCCTTTGGCTGCGCGTCGAATGCCGATGCCTTCATGCCCTCGCCGCAGCAGTTCATCTACTTCCAGGGCGCCGGGTTCGACATGTCGTTCCTCTCCTTTCTCGAGGTCGATGTGGAGGGCAATGTGAATGTCTCGAAGCTCGGCAAGAAGCCCTATCTCACCGCCGGTTGCGGCGGCTTTGTCGACATTACGGCGCGGGCCCGGAACATCGTCTTCTCCGGCTGGTTCGAGGCCGGGGCGAAGATCAACCTGACCGATGACGGGATCGAGATCGCCGCGCCCGGACGCTTCACCAAGATGGTGGATGAGGTCGAGCATGTGACCTTCTCGGGCCGCCGTGCGCGCGAGCAGGGGCAGAACGTGCTCTATGTCACCGAGCGCTGCGTGATCCAGCTGACCGGGAACGGGCTGCTCGCGACCGAGATCATGCCGGGGATCGACCCGCAGGAGCATATCGTCGGAGCCTCCGGAGGCCGGGTGCAGGTGGCCGAGAACGCCAAGCTCATGCCGAAATCCCTGCTGGTCGATGCGCCCATGGGGCTGGCCCTATGACGGGCGTCAGCTGCACCATAACCGACGCGACGGCCGTGCTGACGCTGGAAAACGGCGCGAAACTCAACGCGCTCACCACGGGCATGCTGCGGGAGCTGGCCGCCCATCTCGACGCGCTGGAACGGCAGCCCGACATTCGCGCGGTGATCCTGACCGGAGAGGGGCCCAAGGCGTTCTGCTGTGGCGCCGATATCGCGGAATGGGGTGCGCTCGGCCCGGCGGAGTTTGCCCGCCACTGGGTGCGCGACGGGCACCGGGTCTTTGACCGGCTGGCAAGGCTCAGCAAGCCCGTGATCGGCGCGCTCAACGGGCATGCCTTTGGCGGCGGGCTGGAGCTTGCGGCCTGCTGCGATATCCGGGTGATGACCCCGCGCGCGACGCTGGCCCTGCCTGAGGCGAAGGTCGGGATCGTGCCCGGCTGGTCCGGGACCCAACGCCTGACCCGGCTCTTGCCGGAGCCGGTGGTCAAGGAGATGGCGCTGTTCGGGCGGCGTATCCCGGCACCCCGCGCCGAGGCGCTGGGCTTTGCCGCCGCGATTGCCGAGGACGTGCTGGCCGCCGCGCATGAGATCGCCGCCGCGCTGTCCGATGTCTCGCCCCGGGCCAATGAACTGGCCAAGGCGATGATCCACGGGGCCGTGGGCGAGGACCGCGCCGCCGCCATCGAGGCGCTGGGCAGTGCCGCCGCGGGTGCCAGTGCCGACCGGGACGAGGGCGTCGCGGCCTTCCTTGAAAAACGCTCCCCCCAATTTGACGGGCTCTGAACGCATGAACGACATGACCATCAACACTGCCATCGCCTATGACCTGCCGCCGGTTTTCACCGGACGGCACCTGATCGACGGGGCCTGGGTCGGCAGCGCGGCGCAGTTTGAGCGGCGCGCGCCCTCCCATGACCGGGTGGTGAGCCGCTCGGCGCTGGGGGGTGTGGCCGAAACCGAGGCGGCGATCGCGGCCGCGCGCCGGGCGTTCGAGGCCGGGAGCTGGAGCCGGATCTCCGGCAAGGCGCGGGCCGAGGTTCTGTTGCGCGTGGCCGATCTGATCGAGGCCAATGTGGACCGGATCGCGGTGCAGGAAACGCTCGAAAGCGGCAAGCCGATTTCTCAGGCGCGGGGCGAGGTTGGGGGCGCGGCGGATCTGTGGCGCTATGCGGCCTCGCTCGCCCGCAGCAGCCATGGCGACAGCCACAACACGCTGGGCGAGGACATGCTGGGTGTGGTTCTGAAAGAGCCCATCGGGGTGGTCTCGATCATCACCCCTTGGAACTTCCCGTTCTGGATCCTCAGCCAGAAGCTGCCCTTCGCCCTCGCGGCGGGCTGTACGGTCGTGGTCAAACCGTCCGAGATGACACCCTCATCGACGGTGATGATGGGCGAGTTGCTGATCGAGGCGGGCCTGCCCGCGGGGGTCTGCAACATCGTGCTGGGTCATGGCGATCCGGTGGGCAGCCTGATGTCATCCCACGCAGATGTGGACATGGTGACCTTCACCGGCTCCACGGCCGTGGGCAAGCTGATCACCCAGGCGGCCTCGGGGACGCTGAAGAAAGTCGCGCTGGAGCTTGGCGGCAAGAACCCGCAGGTGATCTGCCCGGATGCCGATCTCGACAGTGCGGCCGATGCCGTGACCTTCGGGGTCTATTTCAATGTCGGCCAGTGCTGCAATTCCTCCAGCCGGATCATCGTGCATGAGGATATCGCCGAGGCCTTCGTTGCCAGGGTCGTGGCGCTGTCGCGACAGGTGCGGTTCGGCGACCCGCTGGATCCCACGACGCAGGTCGGTGCCATCGTCACTGCCGAGCACAATGCCAAGATCGACGGCTATGTCCGCGATGCACGCAATGCGGGAGCCACGATCGCGCTCGGCGGCGCAGCCCTGCGGGTCGAGGGGCTGGGCCCGCAGTTTTACCAGCCCACGGTGGTCACCGGTGTGACGCCGGATATGGCCATTGCCCGCGAGGAGGTGTTCGGCCCGGTCCTGACCGTGCTGACCTATCGCACGCTGGATGAGGCGATCGCGCTGGTCAATGACAGCGAGTATGGCCTCTCCGCCGGGATCTGGAGCGAGAATATCCATACCTGCCTTGAGTTTGCGCGGCGCGCCGAGGCTGGCACGGTCTGGACCAATACCTGGATGGATGGCTTCCCCGAGCTGGCCTTCGGGGGCGTCAAACAATCTGGTCAAGGCCGCGAGATTGGTCATTATGGCTTTGAGGAATTTCTCGAGGTGAAATCGGTGGTGATGCGCATCGGGCGCAGCCGGGCACCTTGGGTCACAACACACGCATAAAGCGTGGGCATAACCAGAATGCAAAATGGGAGGATACCAAATGCGTTCGATCAAGAAGACCAGCACGGCTGTTGCGCTTGTCCTGATGATGAGTGGGGGCGCCGCCTCTGCGCAGGACGGAGGCGTCGAGGTGTTGCACTGGTGGACCTCGGGCGGTGAAGCGGCGGCGCTGAACGTCCTGAAGGGCGATCTCGAGGGGCAGGGCATCGGCTGGACCGACATGCCGGTCGCAGGGGGTGGCGGCGAGCAGGCGATGACCGTGCTGCGCGCCCGGGTCACTGCGGGCAACGCGCCCACCGCCGTGCAGGGCCTCGGCTTTGACATCGTGGACTGGGCCAAGCAGGGCTCGCTTGCGGATCTGAACACCGTGGCCGCCAAGGAAGGCTGGGACGACGTGGTGCCCGCCGCGCTGCAGGAGTTCGCCAAGATCGACGGCAAATGGGTCTCGGCCCCGGTGAATGTGCATTCCACCAACTGGGTCTGGGCCAACAAGGCCGTGCTCGACGCCAATGGCATCGCGGTTCCCACCACGTGGGAAGAGTTCACCGCCGCGCTCGAGACCCTGAAGGCGGCAGGCATCACGCCCATCGCCCATGGGGGTCAGGCCTGGCAGGACGCGACCGTCTTTGACGCGGTGGCCATGTCGGTGCTCGGTCCGGACGGCTATCAGGCGGCCTTCATCGATCTCGACGAGGATGTGCTCGGCGGCGCCAAGATGCAGGAAGCCTTCGAACGGATGGACGTGATCCGCGCCAATGTGGATGACAACTTCTCGGGCCGCGACTGGAACCTGGCCACGGCCATGGTGATCAATGGCGAAGCGGGCTTCCAGATGATGGGCGACTGGGCCAAGGGCGAGTTCCTGAACGCGGGCAAGGTGCCGGATCAGGACTTCCTGTGCTTCCGTTTCCCGGGCACGGCCGAGCAGGTCACGTTCAATGCCGACCAGTTCATGATGTTCGATCAGGGCGGTCAGGTCTCTGACGAGCAGGCCGCGCTGGCCTCGGCGATCCTGTCGCCGTCCTTCCAGTCGGCCTTCAACGTGGTCAAGGGCTCGGTCCCGGCGCGCACGGATGTCTCGGACGAGGCGTTTGACGCCTGCGGCAAGAAGGGGATGGCCGATCTCGCCGCTGCGGCGGCCTCGGGCAACCTTTTTGGCTCCATGGCCCATGGCCACGCGGCACCGGCCTCGGTGAAAAACGCGGTCTATGACGTGGTGACGGCGCATTTCAATGGCGAGTTCGACAGCGAAGAAGCTGTGGCGGAACTCGTGGACGCCGTGTCGATCGCGAAGTGATCCTCCCCGGTGGGGCGGCCCGACGGGCCGCTCCATCCCTGTGCCGTCCCGGCGGCACCAATCCCGACAACCTGACCCGAGGGGGAGTGTGATGGCCGTACACGCCAACGCAGATTTCAAGACGCGACTACAGGTATGGTTGCCCAAGCTGATCCTGTCGCCGTCCCTGGCGATGATCCTGGTCTTTGTCTACGGCTTCATCCTGTTCTCGGTCTACCTGTCCTTCACCGACAGCCGTCTGCTGCCCTCCTATGGCTGGGTCGGCTGGGAGAACTACTCCAAGCTCTGGCGTCTGAGCCACTGGGAGATTTCCCTCAAGAATATGGGGGTCTTCGCGGCGCTCTATATCGGGATCTGCACCTGTCTCGGGCTGGGGCTCGCGATCTTTCTCGACCAGAAAATCCGCGCCGAGGGGATGCTGCGGACGATCTATCTCTACCCCATGGCGCTGAGCTTCATCGTGACGGGGACAGCGTGGAAATGGTTCCTCGATCCCGGGATCGGGCTTGAGAATGTCATGCACACATGGGGGTGGGAGACGTTCAAGTTCGACTGGATCAAGAACCGCGACTTCGCGATCTACACGGTCGTGCTCGCGGCGGTCTGGCAGACCAGCGGCTTTGTCATGGCGATGTTCCTCGCCGGGCTGCGCGGGATCGATAACGAGATCCTGAAGGCGGCACAGATGGACGGGGCCTCGAACTGGAACCTCTATCGCCGGATCATCATCCCGCAACTGCGCCCCGCGTTCCTCTCGGCCTTCGTGATCCTGAGTCATCTGGCGATCAAGACCTTTGATCTGGTCATCGCGCTCACGGGGGGCGGGCCGGGGCGGGCGACCGAGCTGCCGGCCACCTTCATGTATTCCTATACCTTCACGCGGAACCAGATGGGCATCGGCGCGGCCTCGGCGGTCATCATGCTGATGACGATTGCCGCGATCATGATCCCCTATCTCTATGCCGAATTGCGGGAGAAGAAGTGATGTCTGTCGCAAGCCAAGATACTGCCATCCGGACCGGGCGCGTCATGCGCACCCTGATCTACGTTGTCCTGCTGCTCTTTGCGCTGTTCTACCTGCTGCCGCTTTACGTGATGCTGGTGAACTCGGTGAAGCCGCTCGACGAGATCACCGGCGGCGGGATGATGAACCTGCCGCAAGTCTTCACCCTGGAGCCCTGGGCCAAGGCCTGGTCCTCGGCGCAGATCGGCGTCGATCCCACGGGGCTGTCGCCCTATTTCTGGAACTCGATCAAGATGGTCGTCCCGGCGGTGATCGTCTCGACCATCCTCGGCGCGCTCAACGGCTATGTCCTGACGAAATGGCGGTTCCGGGGGGATACGATCCTGTTTGGGTTGATGCTCTTTGCCTGCTTCATCCCCTTCCAGATCGTGCTGATCCCCATGGCGCGGATGCTCGGTCTGATGGGGCTGGCGGGCACGACCTGGGGTCTGGCGCTGGTGCATGTGGTCTACGGGATCGGGTTCACCACGCTCTATTTCCGCAACTATTACGCGGTCTTCCCGACCGAGCTGGTGCGCGCGGCCCAGATCGACGGGGCCGGGTTCTTCCAGATCTTCTGGCGGATCCTGTTGCCGTCTTCCGGGCCCATCGCGGTGGTCTCGATCATCTGGCAGTTCACCAATATCTGGAACGACTTCCTGTTCGGAGCGTCATTTGCCGATGCCAATTCGCAACCGATGACGGTCGCGCTCAACAACCTCGTGCAGTCCTCGACCGGTGTGAAGGAATACAATGTCCACTTCGCCGGAGCGATCCTCGCCGCCCTCCCAACCCTGCTCGTCTACATCGTCGCGGGCCGCTACTTCGTGCGCGGTCTGATGGCGGGCTCCGTGAAAGGATAAACGTTATGGGCTTTCTCGATATCGACAATACCACAAAGTCCTATGGCGCCGTCGAGGTCCTGCACAAGGTCGACATCTCGGTGGAAGAGGGGGAGTTCCTCGTGCTTGTCGGCCCGTCGGGCTGTGGGAAATCCACCCTGCTGAACATGATCGCGGGGCTGGAGGAAATCTCCAGCGGCGAGATCCGGATCAAGGACGCGGTGATGAACGGGGTCCACCCGTCCAAGCGCAATATCGCGATGGTGTTCCAGTCCTACGCGCTTTATCCGAACATGACCGTGGGCAAGAACATCACCTTCGGGCTCGAGATGCATGGCGTACCCAAGGCGGAGCGCGACAAGGCCATGACCGATGTGGCCAAGCTGCTGCAGATCGAGCAGCTTCTGGACCGAAAGCCGGGCGCGCTCTCGGGCGGGCAGCGGCAGCGGGTGGCCATGGGGCGCGCGCTGGTGCGCAACCCGGATGTGTTCCTCTTTGACGAGCCGCTCTCGAACCTCGATGCGAAGCTGCGCGTGGATATGCGCACCGAGATCAAGAAGCTCCACCAGAAGCTCGGCACCACGATCGTCTACGTGACCCATGACCAGATCGAGGCGATGACCCTTTCGACCCGGATCGCGGTGATGAATGGCGGCTATGTCCAGCAGCTTGGCACCCCGCAGGAGATCTACGACACGCCCGCGAACATCTTTGTCGCGACCTTCATGGGCTCGCCGGCCATGAATGTGGTCCCGGCCAAGGTCGCATTGGAGAATGGCAGGCCCGTGGCGCAGGTCGCGCTCCATGACGGGAGCCATTGCGCGCTGCCCTTCAGCCAGGACAACATGGCAGCCTGGGCGGGCAAGGAGATCCTGCTCGGGATCCGGCCCGAGACGATCACCGACGAGGACGCGGCGGATCGCAAGTCGTCGAATATCGCACAGCTGACCAACCGGATCGTGGTGACGGAACCTGCGGGGTCGGACACCTTTGTGTCCATGAACCTCGGCGGGCGGGACGTGATCGCCCGGATGCGGTCCGATGCCGAGGTGGCGCCGGGGATCGATTTCACCTTTGCGGTGAACATGGAAAAGGCGGTGGCCTTTGACCCCGAAACCGAGAGCCGCATTGCGCCCTGATGCAACCTGATGTGGTTATCATTGGCTCGGGCATGGGCGGCGCGACCCTTGCGGCGGCGCTGGCGCCGTCCGGGCGGCGGATCCTGATCCTGGAGCGGGGGGAGCGGTTGCGGCCCTCGCCTCGGGACCGGGATGCCGGGGCGATTTTCGGCACCGGGCACTTTCGCCCGGACGAGAGCTGGCTCGACGGTCAGGACCGCCCCTTCAACCCCGGGAATTTCTATTATGTGGGCGGAAACTCGAAATTCTACGGCGCGGCGCTGATCCGCTACCGGGCTGAGGATTTCGAGGCGCGCGGCCATCCCGGGGGATCGACCCCCGGATGGCCGCTCGTCTACGGCGATCTGGAGCCCGACTATCAGGCCGCCGAGGAGATGTACCGCGTCCGCGGCGCCCTCGGCCAGGATCCCACCGAGCCGCCTCATTCCGGGACCTATCCCCACGGGCCCGTGCCCGACGAACCCGAGATCGCGGATCTGCGCGCGCGGCTGCAGCGCGTGGGCCTGACCCCCGCCAGCCTGCCGCTGGGCGTGGATCTGGACACGTGGCGCGGGGCCGGGGACACCACCTGGGATGGCTATCCCGATACCTGCGGCGGCAAGATGGATGCGGAAAGCTGCGGGCTCGCGCAGGCGCTGGCCCACCCGAATGTGGAGCTGCGAACCGGCTGCCGGGTGACGCGTCTGGAGGCCGGGGCCGGGGGGCGGATCACAGCGGTGCAGTATGAGGCTGACGGGAAAGCTGAGACGCTGCGGCCTCGGATTGTCGGGCTCGCCTGCGGGGCGGTGCAGAGCGCGGCGCTCCTTCTGGCTTCGGCCGATGAAGCCCGTCCGACCGGTCTTGCCAATCGCTCGGATCAGGTGGGGCGCAATTTCATGAACCACAACTGCTCGGCTGTGCTGGCCCTGCATCCGCTGCGCCGCAACCGCGCGATCTATCAGAAGACGCTCATGGTCAATGACTACTATAACGGCGATGGGGCGGGGGGGCTGCCTCTCGGCAATATCCAGCTTCTGGGCAAGATCACCGGGCCGATCCTCGCCGCCAATTCAAAGCTGCCGGGCTGGCTCGCGCAAGCCGTCGCGGCGCGCAGTGTCGACCTTTATGCGATGTCCGAGGATCTGCCCAATCCCGACAGCCGTGTGACCCTGAAAGATGGGCAGATCCGGCTCGATTGGCAACGCTCGAACTGGGAGGCCCATCTGCAGCTGGTCGCGACCCTCAAGGCCAAGCTGCGCGCGGCGGGCTTTCCGATCGTGCTGTCCCAGCCTTTCGACCGGCGCACCCCGTCGCATCAATGCGGCACGGCGCGGATGGGGGCGGATCCGGCCACCAGCGTTGTGGATGTGTTCTGCCGCAGCCACGACCACAAGAACCTTTTCATCACTGATGCGTCGGTCCTGCCGACCTCGGCCGCGGTGAACCCGGCCCTGACCATCGCCGCATTGGCTCTGCGGGCCGGGCGTCACATCACCGAGACGGAGCTTGCGGCATGAGCGGCGTCGCCCTGATCACCGGCGGGCAGCAAGGCATTGGCCTCGCCATCGCAACGGAGCTCGCAGCGGCGGGGTTCAAGATCGCCATCGCCTCGCTGCCCGCGCCTGACGCGGCCCCGGTGGCGGCGTCCCTCGCCGCGCTGGGCCAAGACGCGCGGTACTATCAGCACGACATCCGCGATATAGCGGCGGTGCACGGGCTACTGGCGCGCATCGAGGCGGATCTCGGTCCGGTCACCACGCTGGTCAACAATGCCGGGATGGGCGCGCCCGCCCGTGGCGATATGCTGGAGATGGCGCCCGAGAGTTTCGATCAGGTGATGGCGGTCAATCTGCGCGGCGGTTTCTTCCTGACCCAGGAGGTTGCCCGCCGGATGTGCGCCCTGCCGCAGGCGCCCTATCGCGCGATCATCTTCATCACCTCGGTGAGTGCGACCATGGCCTCGGTCGAGCGGGCGGAATACTGCATCTCCAAGGCGGGCGCCTCGATGGCGAGTACGCTCTTTGCCCTGCGTCTCGCGCCCGAGGGGATCGGGGTGTTCGAGCTGCGCCCGGGCATCATCGCCACCGAGATGACCGCCGGAGCGCGGGACAGCTACACCCCCCGGATCGAGAACGGGCTCGTCCCCGCCAGACGCTGGGGAGAGCCCGAGGATATCGGCCGGGTCGTCCTGCCGCTGGTCACCGGCCAGATGCCCTTTGCCACCGGCGCGGTCATTCCCGTCGATGGCGGGCTCTCCATCGCCAGATTGTGAGGCTTGAAGATGGCTGAAGGATACGACTTCATCGTGATCGGTGGCGGCTCGGCGGGCTCGGTTCTGGCCGCGCGGCTGAGCGAGATCCCCGAGGCCTCGGTGCTGTTGCTGGAGGCCGGGGGCGGTGATCGCCATCCGTTTTTCCACCTGCCGGCCGGGTTTGCGAAGATGACCAAGGGCATTGGCTCCTGGGGCTGGTCGACCACGCCGCAAGGGGCGATGCAGGACCGGGTGTTCACCTATACGCAGGCGAAGGTGATCGGCGGCGGCTCGGCCATCAACGCGCAGATCTACACGCGCGGCGCGGCGCAGGATTACGACGAGTGGCGGCAAATGGGTTGCGACGGCTGGAGCTATGCCGAGGTCCTGCCGTACTTCAAGAAATCCGAGGACAACGATACCTATTCCGGAGAGTTTCACGGGCAGGGCGGCCCGCTGGGCGTGTCCATGCCCGCAGCCCCCTTGCCGATCTGCGATGCGTTCATCGCGGCGGCTGGCGAGATCGGGATCCCCAAGACCACGGATGTGAACGGGGCCAAGCCCGACGGGGCCGGGTATTATCAGCTCACCCAACGCAACGCCCGGCGGTCTTCGGCGGCCATGGCCTTTCTCGGCCCGGCCAAGGGGCGGCCCAACCTGACGATCCGGATGCAGGCACAGGTCCGCCGGATCACCGTCGCAAACGGGCGCGCCACGGGGGTGGAGATGGCCGATGGCAGCCGGATCACCGCCGATCGTGAGGTCATCCTGTCCTCGGGGGCAATCGGGTCTCCGAGGCTGCTGCAATTGTCGGGGATCGGTCCGGCCGAGGATCTGCGCGGACTTGGGATCGAGGTGGTCTGCGACCAGCCCGGTGTCGGTGCGAACCTGCAGGATCATCTGGATCTCTACGCGATCTGTGAGGTCACCGGCCCGCACACCTATGACCGCTTTGCCAAGCTGCATCTCTCGGCGCTGGCGGGGCTGCAATACCTGTTCACCCGCAAGGGGCCGGTGGCCTCCAGCCTGTTTGAGACGGGCGGGTTCTGGTACGCGGATGAAAACGCGCGCTCGCCGGATATCCAGATGCATCTGGGCCTGGGCACCGGGATCGAGGCGGGGGTCGAGGCGATGCCCAACGGCGGTGTCACGCTGAACGCCTGTCATTTGCGGCCCCGTTCGCGCGGGACGGTCCGGCTGCAAAGCGACAATCCCGCCGACATGCCGCTGATCAATCCGAATTACCTGTCGGACCCTTATGATCGCGAGATGTCGATCCGGGGCCTCAAGCTGGTGCAGGAGATCCTTGCCCAAGACGCCTTGAAGCCCTTCATCCTCGCCGAACGGTTGCCCGGGCCGGGCGTGCGCACGGATGCGGAGTATTTCGATTTCATCTGCGCCCATTCCAAGACCTCGCACCATTGCGCGGGCACCTGCCGGATGGGCAGCGATGCCGAGGCCGTGCTCGACCCGCGGCTGCGCTTCAGCGGGATCGACGGGCTGCGCGTGGCCGATGCCTCGGTCATGCCGCGCGTCAATTCCTCCAACACCAATGCACCAACGATCATGATCGGCGAGAAAGCTGCCGATATGATCAAGCAAGATCAGGGGTTTCTGCAATGATCCGACATATCGTCCTTACCAAGTTCAAGCCCGGCACCCCGGAGGCGAAGATCGCCGAGATCTATGGTGGCCTCGCCGCCTTGACCGAGCAGCTGCCAGGGGCCCGAGGGTTTACCGGTGGACGCTCGGAAAGCCCCGAGCAGATCGAGCGCGGCTTTATGCATGGCTTCGTCATCGATTTCGACAGCTGGGAGGCGCTGCAGGCCTATGCCGAGAACCCCGACCATCAGGCGCTGGGCGGGCAGTTGGTCGAGAACGCCGTGGGCGGGATCGACGGGCTCTGCGTGCTTGATCTCGATGTGTGAGGCGCGCCGATGCTGACCCTGCCAACTGCCGAGGGCGGGCTTGCGCCCTACAGGATGCGGGCCACGCCGCTGGTGGCGCGCGCGCCCCGCGTGCCCCTGACGCGCACCGCCTTTGCCGCCGCCCATGTGGTCAGTGACCCGCTGCGTGAGCGCAACCCGTGGGACGGCCGTCCCGCCGTGGACTGGGAGGCGACCTTGCGGTTCCGCACGGGCCTCTGGGATCAGGGGCTCGGGTTGGCCGAGGCCATGGATACGGCCCAGCGGGGCATGGGGGTGGACTGGTTGACGGCGAAGGAGCTGATCGAGCGAACCATGGTCGCAGCCAAGGCGCATCCGCTACGTCCACGCGTGGCCTGCGGGGCCGGGACCGATCACAAGGATATGGCCGATCTCGGCAGCCCCGAGGCGATCCTCGCAGCCTATCAGGAGCAGGCCGAGGCGATCGAGGCGGCAGGCGGGCAGCTGATCCTGATGGCGTCCCGCGCCTTCCCGGCCATGGGGGCGACGCCCGACGACTATCACAAGGTCTACCGCGCGTTGATCGATGGCGCGCAGGCGCCGGTCGTGCTCCACTGGCTGGGCGAGATGTTCGATCCGGCCCTGACCGGCTATTGGGGTCACACGGGTCTGGAGGCGGCCAATTGCTTTGTCCTCGACCTGATCGCCGAGAACCCGGGGCAGGTGGACGGGATCAAGATCTCCCTCCTCGATCAGGCCCATGAGGAGGCGTTCCGGGCCCGTCTGCCCGAGGGCGTGCGGCTCTATACCGGGGATGATTTCAACTATGCGGACCTGATCGCCGGGGATGGGGCGCATTACAGCCACGCGTTGCTCGGGATCTTCGCGGCCATCGCCCCCGCCGCCAGTCAGGCGCTGGAGGCTTTGGCCGAGGGCGACACGGACCGCTATCACGCGCTCTTTGCGCCGACGGTGCACCTGAGCCGCGAGATCTTCAGGGCGCCGACCCGGTTCTACAAGGCCGGGATCGCCTTTCTGGCCTGGCTGAACGGGTCGCAGAGCCACTTCATCATGCCCGCAGGATTTCAGTCCAGCCGCGACATCACCCATTATGCACAGGTCTTTCGGCTGGCCGATCAGGCCGATCTGCTGTTACAGCCAGATATGGCCGAGGCGCGGATGAAGGCCCTGCTGGCCACCCACGGGATCGACCACTGAGGAGCATATGGCCCGCCGACCGACCATCCTGGATGTTGCCAAGCAGGCCGGCGTGTCGAAATCCACGGTCAGCCTCGTCCTGCAGGGCAGCAACACGGTCAAGGACAGCACCCGGGCCCGGGTGCGCGAAGCCATGGGCGAGATCGGCTATGTCTATAACCGCTCGGCGGCGACGCTGCGCTCGGCCTCTTCGGGGCTGATCGGGCTGGTCATCAACGATCTGCGCAACCCGTTCTTCACCGAGTTCGCGGCCTCGCTGCAGATGCAGCTGGCGGATGCGGGCTATGCCACGGTGATTGCCAACACCGATGAGGACCCGGCCCTGCAGATCCGGATGATTGCCTCGCTGGTCGAGCATGGTGTCTCGGGGCTGATCCTGTCCCCGGCCTATGGCCAGCATGCCGAGACCCTCGCGGCGCTACAGGCTGCGGGCACGCCGACGATCCAGGTTCTGCGGCAGCTCGAAGGCTCCTGCGCCGAGGTCCCCTTCATCGCGCCGGATTTTCAGCGTGGCAGCGCGCTCGCAACCCGTCACCTGATCGAGGCCGGGTGCCGCAACATCGCCTTTCTCGGCGGGCTGGAAGGGCGGCCCGTCACCCAAGAACGCATGAGCGGCTATCTGGAGGTTCTGGACGCGCATGGCCGCGACCCGATCATCCTGACCGGGCAGGCGACGCGGGCCTTCGGCAAGTCCGTCGCGCGCGATCTGCGGGATCGTCAGCCGCAGGTCGACGGGGTGTTGTGCTTCAACGATCTGGTGGCGCTGGGGGTGCTTGCGGGCTGCGCCGAACATGGCCCCCGGGTGGGGCGCGAGCTGCGGGTGATCGGGATCGACGATATCGAGGATTGCCGCGACAGCTTTCCGGCGCTGACCTCGGTCAGCTGCAACATCCCCGAGCTCGCCCGGACCACCGCCCAGAGCGCCCTGTCCTGGATCAAGACCGGCATCGCACCGGCGCCGGTCACCCGGATGCCCGTGGCGCTGGTGCGCCGCGCCTCGAGCGGGCAGGGCGACTGACGCAGGCCACCCGGGCGCCTGCGCCTATGGTGCTACATCTTGCGCACCCGCAAGTGCTTGACCGCGCAAATCCGATGACATACGACCTTCATGCTACGCGGGCGTTGTGTAGTGGTAAGACCTTAGCCTTCCAAGCTAATGACGCGGGTTCGATTCCCGCCGCCCGCTCCAAGCACCCCGGCCGGACGGGCCGTCTCTGAGCGGAGGCAGCCACACGGCCGAGACCTGAGACTGCTGGCGGAGCCGGGACAGGAGCCCCGATCTGCCGGTGCGGCGGATCCGCCCCTCGGGCAGGCTGTCGTTTGAGTGACCTTCGGGGGACATGCAGCGGGGCGTGGGGCCGCGCACGTGCTCCGCACAGTGTGAGAGCTGCCGCCGATGGCCAGACAACCCGCGCCGAGCGCGCCCAATACCGCTTCCGAAGAGCGCGCGAAATCCAAGAATATCAGTGCGCTGAAGACGCTGTTTCCCTTCATCATGCCCTATCGCAGCCTGTTGACGGCGGCGGGCGTGGCGTTGGTGCTGACGGCGTTTCTGTCGCTGCTGCTGCCCATGGCGGTGCGTCGCGTGGTCGATGGGTTCGATGCGCGGGACACGGCACTCCTCGATCAGTATTTCGGCGCGGCCATCGCCGTGGCGGCCCTGCTCGCGATCGGCACCGGCCTGCGCTACTACCTCGTGACCCGGCTGGGCGAGCGTGTGGTGGCCGATATTCGCAAGGCTGTCTTCGACCGCACCCTCGGGATGAGCCCGGCCTTTTTCGAGAAGGTCATGACCGGCGAAGTGCTCAGCCGTCTGACCACGGACACCACGCTGATCCTGTCGGTAATCTCATCGTCCGTGTCGGTTGCGCTGCGGAACTTCCTGATCCTGCTGGGCGGCATGGTGCTGATGCTGCTGACCTCCAGCAAGCTGACGATGCTGGTGCTGTTGCTGGTGCCCATGGTGCTGGTCCCCATCGTCGTGCTGGGCCGCAAGCTGCGCAAGCTGAGCCGCGCGAACCAGGACTGGATCGCGGCGAGCTCGGGCAATGCCTCCGAGGCGCTCTTGTCGGTGCAGACCGTACAGGCCTTCACCCATGTGCAGGAGAGCCGCGCCGAGTTCGACCGGATGACCGAGGCGTCCTTCGACAGTGCCAAGCGCCGCATCGGTGTGCGCTCGCTGATGACAGTAATCGTGATCTTCCTGATCTTCACCGGCATTGTCGGCGTGCTCTGGATGGGTGCGCGGGACGTGCGCGACGAGCTGATGACGCCCGGGGGTCTGGTACAATTCGTGATCTATGCGGTGATGGTGGCTGGCTCGGTCGGTGCGCTCTCGGAGATCTGGAGCGAGCTGCAGCGCGCGGCAGGCGCGACCGAGCGTCTGGTCGAGCTCTTGACCATGAAGGACAGTGTCGAGGACCCCGCCGATCCCAAGCCGCTGCCCAACGAATGCGTCGGCCATATCCAGTTCGAAGGGGTGAGCTTCAGATACCCGGCCCGGCCCGATACGCCTGTGCTTGACGGGATCGACATCGATATCCAACCGGGCGAGACCGTGGCCCTCGTGGGCCCCTCGGGCGCGGGCAAATCGACGATCCTGCAACTGCTGCTGCGCTTCTTCGATCCGTCCGAAGGCACGGTGAAACTTGACGGGATCGACCTGCGCGAGACCGAGCGGGATGCCTTCCGTCGCAAGATGGCTTTCGTGCCGCAGGATGCGGTGATCTTTGCCGCCAGCGCGCGGGACAATATCCGCTTTGGCCGCCCCGAAGCCAGCGACGCCGAGGTGGAGGCCGCCGCCAAGGCCGCCGCCGCGGATGAGTTCCTGACCCGTCTGCCCGAAGGCTATGACAGCTATGTGGGCGAGCGCGGCGTGATGCTGTCGGGTGGGCAGAAACAGCGCATCGCGCTGGCTCGGGCGATCCTGCGGGATGCGCCGGTGCTGCTGCTCGATGAGGCGACATCGGCGCTCGACGCGGAATCCGAATTGGCCGTCCAGCGCGCGGTGGAACAGCTGTCCGAAGGCCGCACGACCCTGATCGTGGCCCACCGTCTGGCCACGGTTAAGAAGGCCGACCGCATCCTCGTCTTCGAAGAGGGCCGGATCGTGGCCGAGGGCACCCATGACGCGCTGGTGGCGCAGGGCGGGCTCTATGCCCGGCTCGCGCGGCTGCAATTCACGGCCGGGCTCGCCGCGGAATAGCCTCCGTTTCCGGCCCATTGGGCCCCTTGACGTCGCGGCGCGCGCGGTTCGACGTAACGTTGCCAAGTTGCGCGGTGGGTTGCGTCACTCTGTCATTTGCGTATCTCTGGATCCCGGATCAGCGCCCGGTTGCGGGCAGAAAACAGGCTGACAGGGAAAAACAGGGGGGAAGGCGCGATGGGAGTTTCCATTTCGACGCTTGCAGACAAGGCCGATCTGGAGGCCGCACATCCGTGGGACACCGCGCAGCCCGCGCAGACCATCTATGAGCTGCTGACCAAGACCAAAAACGCCCATGGCGACCGCAAGGCGGTGACCTTCACGCTCACCTCGGACCCCAAGGATGCGGGAGAGACTCTGACCTGGCGCGAGCTGCACGGCAAGGCGACCCAGGCGGCGAACCTGTTCCGCGCGCTGGGCGTGGGTGAGAATGACGTTGTCGCCTATGTGCTGCCCAACACCTCGGAGACGGTCTGGGCCTATCTCGGCGGGTCCGTGGCCGGGGTGGTCAACCCGATCAATCCCCTGCTCGAAGCCGAGCAGATCGGGGCCATCCTGAACGAGACCAAGGCCAAGGTCGTCGTGACCCTGAAATCCTTTCTCAAGACCGATGTTGCCCAGAAGACCGCCGAGGCCGTCGCCATGGCGCCGGGCGTGACCCATGTGCTTGAGATCGATCTCTTGCGCTATCTCAGCCCGCCCAAGAGCTGGATCGCCGGTCTGCTCCGGCCCAAGAACCCGGTCTCGCACCGTGCGACGGTGCTGAACTTCAACACCGAGATCGCCCGCCAGCCCGCTGATGGCCTGACCTTCCCGGACAGTTTCGAGGACCGGGTGGCGGCCTATTTCCACACCGGTGGCACCACCGGCATGCCGAAGGTGGCGCAGCACACTTATTCAGGGATGCTCTATAACGGCTGGCTCGGCTCCGAGCTGCTCTTTACCCATGACGACACGCTGATCTGCCCGCTGCCGCTGTTTCACGTCTTTGCCTGCTATCCGGTTCTGATGTCCGTGCTCACCTCGGGCGGCCATGTGGTCTTCCCCACGCCCCAGGGCTATCGCGGCGAGGGCGTGTTCGACAATTTCTGGAAGCTGATCGAGCGGTGGGACGTGACCTTCATGATCACCGTGCCCACGGCGCTCTCAGCGCTGATGCAGCGCCCGGTGGATGCCAATGTCTCGTCCCTGCGGATCGCGATCTCGGGCTCGGCGCCGCTGCCGCTGGAGCTTTATACGAGGTTCCAGAAAGCCACGGGCGTGAACATTGCCGAGGGCTACGGGCTGACCGAGGCGACCTGCCTTGTCTCCTGCAACCCGATCGATGGCGTTCAGAAGGTCGGCTCCGTCGGCATTCCGCTGCCCCATACAGATGTGCGGATCCTCCATTGCGGGGAGGATGGCAGCATCACCTATGAATGCAGCACCGATGAGGTCGGCGAGATCTGCATCGCCAATCCGGGCGTCAATGACGGCTCGACCTATACGGAGGCGGGCAAGAATCTCGGGCTTTATGCGGACAAGGTCTACCTGCGGACAGGGGATCTGGGCCGGATCGATGACGAAGGCTATCTCTGGATCACCGGGCGGGCCAAGGACCTGATCATCCGGTCGGGCCACAATATCGATCCCGCGGTGATCGAAGAGGCGCTGATGGCGCATCCGGCCGTGGCCATGGCCGGGGCGATCGGCCAGCCGGATTCCTACGCGGGCGAGTTGCCCGTGGCCTATGTGGAACTCGTGGGCGGGGCCGAGGCGACCTCGGAGGAGCTCATGGCCCATGCCGCCGGGATCGTGACCGAGCGTGCAGCCCATCCCAAGCGGATCGAGGTTCTGGACGAGCTGCCCAAGACCGCAGTGGGCAAGGTGTTCAAGCCCGATCTGCGCAAGCGCGCCATTCGGCTGGTCTATGACAAGGCCCTGAGCGAGGCGGGCCATGCCGCCGAGGTGGCCGAGGTGGTCGAGGACAAGAAACGCGGTCTGGTCGCGCGGCTGCGCAAGACCGGTGACGTGGATACCGAGGCGCTGGGCCATACGCTGGGCAACTTCACCCGGCCATGGGAATGGGCCGACTGACGGATCGGAACAATTGAAGGCGTTTCGGCGGTCCCGAGGTGCCTTCCGTAAACCTTCGTTAAGACTCTGGTAAGATTCGCTAAGCTACCCTTCATTTGTACCAACCCGATGGAGGACTGCATGATCTACGCGCTCATAGGAACGGTTTTCGGCGTTCTGAGCGCAGGCATGTCCCTTGTCCTCGGCGCCCCGCTTTTCGTTGCCCTGCTGATCTATGCCGGGACGGGCGCGGCCTGTCTCGGCGGTGGCTTCGCGGTGGCCGCCTTCTGCCTCTGGCGCAACGGCTCCGATGATCGGGAGCTTCCGCTTCAGGGCTGAGCTGTTTCGCTCTGCCCGGGTCGCCGCCCCCCCCTGCAAGACCCTCTCCGCACTGACTGTGGCTGTCCGACCGAGCCCCTTCGGCCGGCCTAACCCGCCCCGGTCTGACTGAGCTTCCCCGGATCTGCGTGATCCGTTCCGGTCCGCAGATTCCGCGACCTGCTCAGGCGGCGTTTTCTACCGGGATCATGTCCACACCCTGCGCGCTCGTACCCACTGCGGCCGTGCGCAGCACGCCCTTGATCGGCGAGACATCCGAGTAGTCCCGGCCATAGGCCACCACCACGTGATCGGTCTCGATGGACAGGTCATTGGTCGGATCGTACTCGATCCACCCCATATCCGTGCCGCACCACGCGCTGACCCAGGCATGCATGGCATCCGCCCCCTCCAGGCGCGGTTTGCCCGGCGGCGGCAGGGTGCGCAGGAAGCCCGAGACATAGCGCGCCGGGATCCCGAGGCTGCGCAGCGCGGCGATCAGGATATGGCTGAAATCCTGACAGACCCCGTGACGCTTCTCAAAGGCCTCGATCATCGGGGTCTCGACAGTGGTGGCGGTGGCGTCGAACTTCATCTGCCGGTGCAGCGCCCGGCCGAGCGCCCGCATCTGCGGCAGTGCCCCGCCGCGGGTTTCGGCCACGATCTCGCGGGCGAATTGGGCGATCTCCGAGCGCAGGGGCACCCGCGGCGAGGGGCCGAGAAAGTGATGCGGCGCGGCGGGTCCGAGGGCCGGGACCTGCGCAATCTCGCGCGTCAGCCGAGCGCGGTCGGGGGACATGTCCAGCTTGGCCTCGGGCGCGTCGCATTGCACCCGCGCCTGCATGGTCACGATCATCTCGTCATGGGGCCGGTCATGATAGAACACGGTCGCCTCATTGCCGAAGAAGTCGCGAAACCCGTGGCGCGTATCGGCCAGCGGCGCGCAGCTCAGCAGGCTGGTGCGCACCACCTGCCGGCCGGGCAGGTTCGCAGGGACGACCCGCGTGAGGTGCCGCGCCCCGCTGGCACGCCCGGAATAGCTGTGGCTCAGCTCCAGCCGGATGTCATAGAGCATCCCGTTCCCTCAGCGCATATAGGTCTCGGACAGAAGGTCCGAGAGCGTCCAGATCTGGGCCCGCAAGGCTCGCAGCCTCGCGGGGTCGAGGCTCTCAGCGCTTTGCACGGCGAGATCCGTATGGGCCTGCAACATGCAGCGCGCAACGGGCGACAGGGTGTCGTCCTGCCGGGTCCGGGGCAGGGCGTCGATATGATGTTTCAACCGTTCCAGATGATACAGGACCGAGCGCGGGTTCAGGCTATCCAGGGCAAGGATCTGGGTCAGGCTCTCGGGCGTGGCGGGTTTCATGAAACGGCCACGATGAGCCATGACGCTGTCGCCCAGCTCGAGCGCGAGATCGAGCGCCCCCTCGGGCGCATCCGGATCGCCGATCCGGGCGAGCGTCGTGCACATGGCGCTGGCCCGTTCGATCGACATGCCCGCGCTCATGAACCGCCAGCCCGTGGAGCGGTACATGTTCTCATGCACCAGCCCCGAAAACCCGGTCAGCTTGCGCAGCAGGATCCCCGTGGCCGGGGCGGCCTCCTCGATGGGGATCGGCGCCTCGATGAGTTTCTGCACCGCTTTCGAGACGTCTTTCAGCGCCAGCAGGCCATCCACCGAGATCCGGTCGCGGATCCGGGCACCGCAGGCCAGCGCGGCCTCGAGCGGCTCCTGAAACTGCGCGGCGAGCACCTTTGGATCCGCGCTGCGCGCCCGGAGCAGATCCGACAGGATGAAGGTCGGCAACTCGGCCTCCGCCACGACCCCTGCAGAGAGCAGCCCGAAAAACGCACGATAGGCGCGCATGGCGCCTTCGGCCCGTTCCACGTAGCGCCCCAGCCAGTAGAGGTTGTCCGCCGCCCGGCTCGGCAGGGAAGCCGCGTGCCCATCTCCGCTGACGCCGGGGGTGGGCGTGGCGATCATGGTTGGTTTCGGGACCGGCCCGTCGCTGACGATCCAGACATCCGAGACCGCGCCGCCCGCCTGCATCGCGATGGCCGAGGCGTTGTTCTGGGCGGCCACCCTCGCGTATCCGCCGGGCATGACCCGCCAGCCCGTCGGCGTGCGCGCGAGGAAGACGCGCAGGGACATCGGCCGCGGTGCGAGGCGGCCCTCGTCCCAGACCGGCGTGGTCGAGAGGGTCACGATTTCCTGGCCCACAAGGTCGCGGCCCTTGGTCTGCAGAAGCTCTGCAACCCGGTCGCCGCCCTCGCTGCGCAGGTCTTCGGGGACGCTCGTGCCGCCCGGATCGTCATAGGGCAGGCGCGTGGCATAGGCCGAGCTGATCATCATCCGGTCGCGGTTGGCCAGAACATGGGCGCGCTCGGCCTCCTGCCCGCACCACCATGTGGCGATATTGGGCAGGGCCAGCGGCCCGCCGGTGAGCGCGCGCGAGATCTTTGGCAAAAAGGCCAGCATCGCCCGGGTTTCCAGCACCCCGGCGCCGAGCGCATTGACGCTCGCCACCTCGCCGCGCCGGACCACATCCACAAGGCCGGGAGTGCCCAGTGTCGAGCTCTCGTTCAGCTCCAGCGGGTCGCAGAACTCGGCATCCAGCCTGCGCCACAGGACCGAGATGGGCCGCAACCCGTCCACGGAGCGGACCTTGAGACGGCCCTGATCCACGGTCAGGTCCTCGCCCTCCACCAGCAGCATCCCGAGATAGCGGGCGAGATAGGCATGCTCGAAATAGACATCGTTCATCTGCCCGGGCGTGAGCAGGGCGATGGGCTCGTCCCGGTCCCGGCGATGGCCGACCAGCCCCTCGCGAAAGGCCTGAAAGAACCCGGCGAGGCGGTGGACATTCGCCTTGGCATAGAAATTCGGAAAGATCCGGCTGGTCGCGATCCGGTTTTCCAGCGCGAAGCCTGCGCCGGATGGCGCATCCGTGCGATCCCCCAGCACCCACCATTGCCCCGAGGGCGCGCGCCCGACCTCGAAGGCGATGAAGTTCAGAAAATGCCCCGAGGACGGCGTGACCCCGACCAGCGGACGCAACCAGGCCGGGTTCTGGGCGATCAGCTCGGCGGGCAGATGCCCCTCGGCGAGCAGACGGTTCTCGCCATAGAGATCCGCGACCACGCGCTCCAGCAGGTCCGCACGCTCGATCAGGCCAGAGGCGATCCGGGTCCATTCCTCCTGGCTGAGCAGAACGGGAATATGGCTCAGGGGCCAGTCCCGCTCGCTCGCCGCCTCTGCGCCGTATTTGCGATAGAAGACGCCCGCATCGCGCAGGTATTGCTCGCCGCGATTGAACCGGTTGGCGATGCCGCTCTCGTCCAGCCGTGCCAGATGGCGGACGAAGGCGCGCCAGACCGGGCGGATCTCGCCCGCGCTGTCATAGAGCTCGTCGGCGACGCCGGGCTGAGGGGTATATCCCGACAGCAGCGCCTGCGTCTCGATCGGATCGTCCGCAGGCGCGGCCAGGGGGTCAGACATTCGGGGGCCGTCTCAAATCCAGGGTCATCGGGAATTCCGGGTGCGGGGTCTCCGCAATCGGGGCGTAGGTCCCGGCATTATGGCCATGGGCCTCGAACCGGGCAAGGCGGCGCGCCTCGGCCTCGTTGCCATTGATGGGGAAGGTGTCGTAGTTGCGCCCGCCCGGATGGGCCACGTGGTACCGGCACCCGCCCAGGGCGCGCCCGGTCCAGGTATCGAAGATGTCGAAGGTCAGGGGCGCCTGCACGGGCAGGGTCGGGTGCAGGGACTCGGCAGGTTGCCACGCCTTGAACCGCACGCCCGCCACCGCTTCCTCAGGCGAGGCGGTGGGGCGCAGGGGCACCCGCCGCCCATTGGCGGTCACCACATAGCGGTTGGGGTCGGCGCCGCTCAGCTTGACCTGCATCCGCTCCACCGAGCTGTCGGTGTAGCGCACGGTCCCGCCAATCGCGCCTGTCTCGCCCAGCACATGCCACGGCTCCAGCGCCTGACGCAGCTCCAGCGTCATGCCCTCATAGGTGACCTCGCCGCAGAACGGGAAGCGGAACTCGGACTGCGCCCTGAACCATTCGGGATCGACAGGCAGGCCATGGGCGGCCAGATCGCGGCAGACCTCGGTGAAGTCCTCCCAGAGGAAATGGGGCAGCATGAACCGATCATGGAGCTGCGTGCCCCAGCGCGTCAGGTTGCCCGAAAGCGGCGCGTCCCAGAACCGCGCGATCAGGGCGCGGATCAGCACCTGCTGGGCCAACGACATGCGCGGGTTGGGCGGCATCTCGAAGCCGCGGAATTCGACCAGCCCGAGCCGCCCGGTGGGACCATCGGGCGAGTAGAGCTTGTCGATGCAGATCTCCGAGCGGTGGGTGTTGCCGGTCACGTCGATCAGGGCGTTGCGCAGCAGCCGGTCCACCAGCCACGGGGGCGGGGCCTGCCCGGCGCTGGGATCGGGGATATTGGCCAGCGCGATCTCAAGCTCATAGAGCCCGTCATGGCGGGCCTCGTCGATGCGCGGGGCTTGCGAGGTCGGGCCGACAAACACGCCCGAGAAGAGATAGCTCAGGCTCGGATGCCGGTTCCATTGCAGGATCAGCGATTTCAGCAGATCGGGCCGCCGCAGGAAGGGGCTGTCCTCGGTCGAGGCGCCGCCCACCACCACGTGGTTGCCGCCGCCGGTACCGGTGTGACGTCCGTCCACCATGAACTTGTCCGCGCCGAGCCGGGATTGCCGCGCCTCTTCATAGACGGCTTCGGTGATCGCCACGCAATCGTCCCAGCTATGGGCCGGATGGATGTTCACCTCGATCACGCCCGGGTCCGGGGCTACGCGGATCACGTTCAGCCGGTCATCGCCCGGGGGGGCGTAGCCCTCGATATGCACCGGCTGCTCCAGCGCCGTGGCCGCCGCCTCAGTCGCGGCCAGAAGTTCGAGGTAGTCCGCCGCGCTTTCGACCGGGGGCAGGAAGACGCAGAGCTTGCCATCGCGCGGCTCGACGCTGATCGCGGTGCGGACCGGGCCGCCCAGCTCGGTCAGGTATTGCCCGGTCTGGGCCTCCCCCGCTGCGGCGACGCTGGTCTGGGCCGGGGCCAGTTCACGCCGGTCGCGCAGGCGCTCTGCCTCCTTGGCGACGAGGTCGGGCTCGGGCAGGGGGGATTTCTCGGCAAAGGGATCCGCCGGATAGGTATAGGGATAGGCCGCAGGGGACACATGGGGCAGGGAGCCCAAGGGCAGGCGGTAACCCACGGGGCTGTCCCCGGGGGTCAGGAACAACCGGCCACGCCGCAGGCTCCAGCGCTCCGAATGCCAGCCCGCGCCGGATTTCGCCTGCCAGCGCTGCACGGGCAGGACATAGCCCGAGGGCGTGGTCAACCCGCGCTCGAACACCCGGGCGATGCGGTGCCGTTCTTCCGGGTCCTTCAGCTTGGAGTTCTCGGGCGTGACATTCTCCGGCAGCCTGGCCTCGCGCACGAGCCATTCGGCAGGGTCCTCGAAGGCCGGGGTGACGTTCTCTTCGGGCACCTCGAGGGCGGCGGCAATCGCGCCAAGCAGCGCTTCGGCATCCTCGGCACCCGGGGTCGCGTCGCTCTCCTCGCGCGCGATCAGGTCCGAGTTCGACCAGAGTGGTTTGCCATCGCCCCGCCAGTAAAGCGAGAAGGTCCAGCGCGGCAAGGTCTCGCCGGGATACCACTTGCCTTGGCCGTAATGCAGGAACCCTCCGGGCGCGAACCGGTCGCGCAGCTTGCGGATCAGCTCGTCCGCCAGGGCGCGCTTGGTGGGGCCCACGGCGGCCGTGTTCCATTCGGCGCTCTCGAAATCGTCGATCGACACAAAGGTCGGCTCGCCGCCCATGGTCAGGCGCACATCGCCCTCGGCCAGTTTCTCATCGACCTTGTGCCCCAGCGCATTGAGCGCGTCCCAGGCCTGATCTGAGAACGGCTTGGTGATACGCGGATGCTCGGCGGTGCGGGTCACCTGCATGTCGAAATTGAACGTAACATCCGCAGCGCTCGCCATGCCCGCAATGGGCGCGGCGTTGCGGTAATGGGGCGTGGCGGCCAGGGGAATGTGGCTTTCGCCTGCCAGCAGCCCGCTTGTGGGGTCGAGCCCGATCCAGCCCGCCCCGGGCAGATAGACCTCGGCCCAGGCATGCAGGTCGGTGAAGTCGTGATCCGTGCCCGAGGGGCCGTCCAGCGCCTTGAGGTCCGGTTTCAGCTGGATCAGGTAGCCCGAGCAGAACCGAGCCGCAAATCCGAGGTTGCGCAGGATCTGGATCAGCAACCACGAGCTGTCCCGGCAGGAGCCCTTGACGCTGGTCAGGGTCTCTTCGGGGGTCTGCACCCCCGGCTCCATCCGGATGACATAGCCGATATCGCTGGCGATCTTGGCGTTCAGCCCCACGAGGAAGTCCACGGTCCGCTCAGTCTCGCGCGGCAAGGCGTCGAGATAGGCGCGCAGCTTCGGTCCGACCGGTTCGGGCGTCTTGTAGATCACCAGATCCGGCGCCAGATCCTCGGGATAGTCAAAGGGCCATGTCTCGGCGGTTTCCTCGACGAAGAAATCGAACGGGTTGTAGACGCTCATATCCGCGACCAGATCGACCTCGATCTTGAACTCGCGCACGGGCTCGGGAAAGACGAAGCGCGCCAACCAGTTGCCATAGGGGTCCTGCTGGTGGTTCACGAAATGCCCGCCGGGCGACACCTTGAGCGCATGGGAGATCACCCGGGTCCGGCTGTGCGGCGCCGGGCGCAGGCGGATGATCTGCGGGCCAAGCGTGACCGGGCGGTCATACTGGTAATGGGTCAAATGATAGATGCTGGCGGTAATGGACATGGGGGATTCTCGACCTGTGCAGGGATCTATCGGTCCTACCCCATGGGCGCGGTATTGCAAGAGACTGCGCCATCCCCCCGGGGCAGGCGGTCGCAGATGGTGGCAAATGGGGCAGCCTGAAAACGGCTGATCCGGATTTGCCGGTTTCTGCAGCGGCAAGAATTGCGATTTGCGAGGCGGATCCTGCCGGATTTCGGGCAAATGCTCGAAAACCGGCCCGGAATCAGCCGAAATCACGGACAAAACGCCGTCAGCGCCTAATTTGAGCGCGCACCCCGGAGAGAGCGGTCATTTCGCGGTCATCGTCTCGGCATTCTGCCGCAGTGCCGCTAATCCCTTGGTTGAACGCCGCGCAGCCATGCTACGCCAGAGGCAACCCCGAGACACAGTCGTCTCTCAATGCGGAGCAAGGACGTTCCGTTTCGACTGGCAGCAATGATGCGCCACACGCCCACCGTTTGCGCGGTGAGGATGGTTCTCCTGCTGCATGAGGATTTCCCCATTGTCCTTGTCCGACCCCGGATTTTTGAGCGACCCCGTTTCTGAACCTGCCCCCCCCGGCGTGGTGGTGGTGGGCGGTGGCCCTGTCGGTGTCCGCGCCGCCAACGAGATCGCCCGGCGCGGTCAGCCTGTCACCCTGCTGACGGCGGAGCCCTATCAGCCTTATAACCGTGTCCGCCTGACCCCGCTGCTGGCCGGCGATGTCCAGTTCGGCGAGATCGAGGTGCCCCAGATGGGCGGCGCCGAGGGCGTGACCTGCCTCACGGGCCTGCCGGTGACGGCCATCGATCGCGACGCGTGCCAGGTCCGTACTGCCGATGGCGGGGTCTGGCCCTATGACAAGCTGGTGCTGGCCACCGGGTCGCGCGCTTTCGTGCCCTCGATCCCCGGCGCGGATCTGACCGGGGTCTATACCTTCCGGACGGCAGCAGATGCCTCTGCCCTTCTGGCGCGCAGCTTTTCGGCGCGCAAGGTGGTGGTCATCGGGGGCGGATTGCTCGGGCTCGAGGCCGCGCGCGGGATGCGCCAGCGGCAGGCCGAGGTGACCGTGATCGAACATGAGGGCCGGGTGATGCCGCGCCAGCTCGATGCCGAGGCGGGGGCGCTTCTGGCCCAGAGCATCGAGGCGCTGGGCGTCAAGGTCTTCACCGGAGTGGCGGTGAAATCCATCGCGGGCGAGAATGGCAAGGTCACGGGGCTCGCGCTGGCCAACGGGACCGAGATCGAGGCCGATACGGTAATCATCTGCACCGGGGTGCGTGCCAATACCCAGATCGCGCTGGCGGCGGGGCTGCCGGTCGGGCGCGGCGTCATCGTCAATGATGCGATGCAGACGGCGGATCCCGACATCTATGCCATTGGCGAGTGCGCCGAGCATCGCGGGCAGGTCTATGGCCTCGTGGGGCCGGGCTATGCCCAGGCGGATGTGGCCGCCGCCGTCCTGAGCGGCGGGACGGCCAGCTATTCGGGTACCGCTCCGGCCACCAAGCTCAAGGTGATCGGCGCCGAAGTGTTCTCGGCAGGCGAGGTCGAGCAGCTCGATGCGCGCCCGGATGTGCGCAGCCATGTCTGGCGCGGACCGGCGGGATACCGGCGGATCTTTCTCGCGCGGGGCAAGCTCAAAGGCGCCATGGCCGTGGGTGGTTGGGGCCAGTCGAGCCGGGTTCAGAACGCGGTGCAGAGCGAGATGCCGGTCCATCCTTGGCAAGTCTGGCGCTTTCGCACAACGGGTCAGCTTTGGCCCGATGAGGATCTCGGGGTCGCGGACCTGCCCGAGGAGGCGACCGTGTGCAACTGCACCGGTGTAACGGCGGGCCGTCTGCGGGCCTGCCAAGCGGCCGGGGCAGGCGACGCGCCTGCGCTGAGCCTCGCCACGGGGGCGGGCACGGTCTGCGGCAGTTGCGTGCCGCAGCTGGAGGAGCTGGCAGATGCGGGCGGGCCGCCCAAGCCGGTCCGGCTCTTCACGGCGCTGATCGCGCTCTCGTCTCTAGCGGCGCTTCTGGCGCTGGCGCTCGCGTTGCTGCCGCGGGTGCCGTACCCGACAAGCTTTGATGCGGCCTCCCTGCGGGACTGGCTCTGGCGCGATCCGATCGTCAAGCAGTGGACGGGCTGGACCCTGTTCGGCATCGCGGTGGCGGCCATGGCGGTGGGGCTGCGCAAGCGGCTGCGGATCACGGACCGTCTGGGCGCCTATGACTGGTGGCGGGTGATCCATCTCGGCATCGGGCTGCTCGCCGCAATTGCGCTGGTCGTGCATACCGGTCTGCGGCCCGGGGCGAACACCAATCTCGCGCTCTTTGTGGCCTTCACCGCAACGCTGGTGATGGGGGCCGTGGCGGGCATGGCCACGGGCGGGGATCACGCCCTGCGCGCCCGCCGGATCGGCACCGCGCGCAAGCCGGCGCGCGCCTTGCCCACCTGGCTGCATATTCTTGCGATCTGGCCCTTGCCGGTCCTGATCCTCGTCCATGTCCTGACCGTCTATGCGTATTGAGGAGGCCGTTCGATGACCCGTACACAACTCCTCTGGACCCTCTGGATCATTGGCACTCTTGCCCTGGCCGGGGTGGCCGGCGCGCGGATCTTCGTGACCGGCGACCGCACGGCCTTTCTGCCGGGGCAGACCACCGGTGTCCACCATCAGCTCGAGATTGCTTGCGAGACCTGTCACACCTCGAAACCCTTCGCTTCGACCACGAAGGTGCGCAAGGACATCAACAAGACCTGCGTGACCTGTCACAAGGACGAGCTCAAGGCCGCCGATGACAGCCACCCGAAGAAGAAATTCACCCCGCCGCGCATGGCGCAGTTCTGGGACAAGGTGGATGGGCGGTTCTGCACGACCTGCCATTCCGAGCACCTGCCGGAGGTGACGTTGGCCGGGATGGTCACGATCCAGGGCGACTACTGTGTCGCCTGCCATTCCGAAGGCGAGCAGGACGTCCGGGTCAACCGCGCAAGCCACGCGGACCTGACCTTTGACACCTGTGCTTCGTCGGGATGTCACAACTACCACGACAATCGCGCGCTTTATGAGGATTTCCTCGTTAAACATGCGGACAGTCCCTGGATCGCCGAGGATCCCGTCCACGCGGCCTCGGCAGCGGCGCGCCAACGCCCCAAGCCTGATGCAGACGCAATCCGAACCTATCTCGCCGCGCTGCCGCCTGCGCCGGAGCCCCATCCCCAGGACGAGGCCATTGCCCATGACTGGGCAGGTTCCGCCCATGCAGCGGCGGATGTGGGCTGCGCCTCCTGCCATGCGCCGAAATCCGAGACGGCCGAAGAGATTGCCGCGAACTGGGTCGAAAGCCCCGACCCTCAGGAGATCTGTTCAAGCTGCCACAAGGCCGAGGCCAAGACCTTCCGTCTGGGGCGTCACGGCACGCGCACCCATCCCAAGCTGGGCAAGCCCCGCGATGCCAAGCACATCACCCGGGATGTGGGCTGGAAGGCCGACAAGGAGCTGCTGGCCCAGCTCGATGCCTATCTCAGCGACGCCACGCCGCCGCCCCTCATGAGCACCGCCGAGGCGCGTGTGCCTCTCCACGCAGAGGCCATGGGCCAGGAGCTGACCTGCACCACCTGCCACGGGCCCCACAAGGTCGATGTGGTGAAGGCCCAGGTGGAAAGCTGCACCAGCTGCCATGCGGACGACCATTCCATGGCCTATGAGGGCAGTCCCCATCACCAGCTCTGGCAGGCCGAGCTTGCGGGCGATCTGCCCCCGGGCAGTGGCGTGACCTGTGCGACCTGCCACATGCCCAAGGAAGAGACCTCCAAGGGCGTGGTTTCAAACCACAACCAGAACGACACCCTGCGACCGAACGAGAAAATGATCCGGCCCATCTGCATGGATTGCCATGGCCTGCGCTTTGCCATCGATGCGCTGGCGGATCCGGATCTCGTGGCGAACAATTTCGCAGGCCAACCTTCCCGCACGATCGAAAGTGTCGATTGGGCGGTCCGTCGCGTGGACCAACCGGACGAAGGCTCCAACCAATGACCCGGCTGTTCCACGCATCCCCCACCTCCCGTAGAAAATGAGGACACTCTCTATGTATACCAAAATGCGCAAGTTCAAAGCCGCCGCCCTGCTTGCGGCCGGTCTGTCGGTCGTGGCCCCCGCCACCCAGGCCGAAGATATGGAATACCAGCAGGTCGCGGATCTTCTGCACCTCGTGATGAGCTCGGACCGGACGGTCTATACCCGCATGATCGTGAACCGCCTCGCGGTGAAGGAAGGCGTGATCAAGGCTTCCGAGCATTTCATGGATGACAAGGCGCTCGTGCTGCCCGCGCAGATGTTCCGCTTTGGCGCCGAGATGGTGGCCGAAGAGACCGACGCCTTCTCCTACTCGCTGCTGTCGCTCTGGCCGATCAACAAGCAGAACGCGCCGACCACCGATCTCGAGAAGGAAGGCCTGCAGTATATCGCGGACAACCCGGGCGAGAATTTCTACGGCGAGGAAGAGCTGGGCGGGACCACCTATTTCACCGCGTTTTACCCGGACATCTCCGTCGCCGAGGCCTGCTCCTCCTGCCATAACGAGCATAAGGACAGCCCGCGCACCGACTTTGAGGGCGGCGACGTGATGGGTGGCGTGGTCATCCGGATCCCGGTCGATTGATGCGCGCCTGGCGATGCTGGGTGGTGGCCTGCACCACGCTTGTGCTGAGCGCGCAGGCCGGGGCTGAGGGCGTGGCATCGCCAGAGGGTCTGCCGGGGCTGGTGGCGCTGGAGGCGCTGCCGGTCCCGGACGATCCGGTGCTCGCCCTGGGCCGCGAGGTTTGGGGCGGGCCCTGTGTGAATTGCCACAATGGCAACCGATACACCGGTGCGCCCAAGGTAACCTCGACCGAGGCTTGGGCCCCGCGGATCGCCAAGGGCTTTCCGCAGCTTTTCATCCACGCAACCGAGGGGTTCGTGGGCCCGAAATTCACAGAAATGCCCGCGCGGGGCGGCAATCCGGACCTGACCGACCGGCAGGTCGCGGCTGCCCTCGCCTTTATGGTCTGGGCCAGCGGAGGCGCGGAAGACGCCCTGGCCTATACCCAATCTCCTGACTTCCCGAGGGACTGACATGACACCTGATCAAGTAAACCTGGTCCAGACCAGCTTCAAAAGCGTGGCGCCGATTGCCGAGACGGCCGCGGATATCTTCTATGCGCGGCTCTTCGAGATCGCGCCGGAAACCCGGGCGCTCTTTCCCGAGGTGATGACCGACCAGAAGAAAAAGCTGATGCAGATGCTGGGGGTGGCGGTGAACGGGCTGACCAATCTGGAGGCGATCGTGCCCGCCGTGCAGGAGCTCGGCGCACGCCATCAGGGCTACAAGGTGACTGATGCCCATTATGACAGCGTGGGGGCGGCTCTGCTCTACACGCTCGAAAAAGGGCTGGGTGACGCTTTCACGCCCGAGGTCGAAGCGGCTTGGGCCGAGACCTACGGCACCCTGGCCAGCGTGATGAAAGACGCGCAAAAAGCCGTCGCTTGAGCCTCTTCGGGCGGTGATCCAAAGGCGCGCCTGCGGCGCATATCACTCTGCACTGCGTGCCAGAGGGGGCCCCGCCCCCTCCGACGCCGGGGCGGCGTCGCCCCCGGTGCTCCTCGCCCGACCCGTCAGCGTGCTCGACCCGAGGGGGCCAGTGCGACCCGTCTGCCAGACTTAAGTCCGGAAATATCCCGGGGGTGCGGGGGCTGGCCCCCGCGATCCTGACCTTGTCGCCCAAACTAGACCCCGAGCCAGCGCGCGGCGCTCTCCGCGTCCAGCCCGGCCATCTCTCCGGCCCAGACGGTTTTGCCCCGGGCGAGGATCACCGCCTGATCCGCGACCTGCCGCAACTCGCGCAGGGACTTGTCCACAAGGATCAGGCTCAGCCCTCCTTCGGCGCGGAGCTGGGCCACGGCTGCCCAGATTTCCTGCCGCACCACCGGGGCGAGCCCTTCTGTCGCCTCGTCCAGTACCAGGAGCCTCGGGTTGGTCATCAAGGCGCGGCCGATCGCGAGCATCTGTTGCTCGCCCCCGGACAGGGACGCCGCGCGCTGGTCCCCTCGTTCGGCCAGACGCGGGAACAGGGCCGCGACGCGGTCCAGATCCCACGGGCCCGGCCGCGCCGTCGCCATCAGGTTCTCGATCACGGTCAGCGGGGCGAAGCACCGGCGTCCCTCGGGCACGAGCCCGAGCCCGAGCCGTGCGATGCGATGCGCCGGCAGGCCCGCCGTCTCGACCCCGGCAAACCGGATCTGCCCCGCGCTGGGCGGCAGGAGCCCGCAAAGTGTCTTCAGCGTTGTGCTCTTGCCCATGCCGTTGCGGCCCATCAGCGCCAGCGCGCCGCCCTCCGGCAGGGTCAGGTCCACCCCGAACAGAGCCTGAGACGCCCCATAGCTTGCGGTCACGCCGCGCATCTCGACGAGGGGCGCGCTCATGGGTCCTCCTCCCCGAGATAGGCGAGGCGCACCGCCGGATCGGCGCGGATTTCGTCCGGTGTCCCCGAGGCGATCACCGCCCCCGCCACCAGCACCGAGATCCGGTCCGCCAGCGCAAAGACCGCATCCATGTCATGCTCGACCAGCAGGATCGGCGCTTCAGTGCGCAAGCCGTCGAGCAGACGGGTCATCGCTGCCGTCCCCTCAATCCCCAGCCCGGCCATGGGCTCATCCATCAGGAACAGCTTGGGCGACAGGGTCAGGGCCACCGCGACCTCGAGTTGCCGCCGTTGCCCGTGGGAGAGGGTCGCCGTGATGGTCCCGGCCTGGTCACCCAGACCGACCCGCTCCAAGGCCGCTTCGGCCACGGCGCGCAGCCCGGCAGCCCGCTGGATCGGGCGCCAGAGCGACAACCGCCCGCCCCGCGCCCCCTGCGCGCCGAGCAGGGCGTTTTCCAGCGCCGTATGCTCCATGGCCAAAGCGGAGATCTGAAACGTTCGGCCCAGCCCGCGCCGCGCCCGCGCGGGCGTGTCGAGCGCGGTGACATCCTCGCCCGCCAGCCACACGCGCCCAGCATCGGGGCGCAATGCCCCGGCGATCTGCGCGATCAGCGTCGACTTGCCAGCGCCATTCGGCCCGATCAACGCGTGGATCTCACCGGGGCGCAGATCGAGGGTCACCGCGTCGCTCGCCACTAGCGCGCCGAAGCGCTTGGTGATCCCCTCCAGTGCCAGCACGCTCATGAGCGCCCCCGCACCAGCGTGCCCACCAACCCACCCCGGGCGAACAGAACCACTCCCAGCAGGAGCGCGCCGAGATAGATGTGCCAATAGTCGCTGAGCCCGCCCAGCCAGTGTTCGAGCAGGATGAAGAGCGCGGCACCCGCCACCGGCCCAAAGAGCCGCGCAACCCCGCCGAGGATCACGAAGACCATGATCTCGCCCGAGGTGTGCCAGCTGAACATGGTCGGGCTGACAAAACGGTTGAGATCGGCAAAGAGCGCCCCTGCGAGCCCGGTGATCGCGCCCGAGATCACGAAGGCGATCAGGCGCAGGCGAAAGGGCGAGAAGCCCAGCGTCTCGGCCCGGGCGGGGCTTTGGCGCGCGGTGCTGAGGGCCAGCCCGAAGGGCGAGGCGGCGATCCGCGCGCTTACGAACAGCGCCAGCAGCAAAAGCCCATAGCAGATCCCGAAGAACTGGATCGGGTCGAGCGTGTTCAGCCCGGGAAACCCGTTGCGCACATAGATCGACAGCCCGTCCTCGCCGCCATAGGCCGGCCAGGAGATCGCGAAGTAGTAGAACATCTGACCGAAGGCGAGCGTGATCATGATGAAATAGACGCCCGAGGTGCGCAGGGACAGGGCTCCTACGGCGAGAGCGGCGAGCGCGCTTGTCACCATGGCCACCAGCCAGATCACCGGCATGGATTTCGTCCCCTCGATCAGGAATGGCACCTCCATCAGGGGGGTATAGGTCTGGGCGTGATGGGCGAGAATGCCCATGGCATAGCCACCGATCCCGAAGAAGAGCGCATGTCCGAGGCTCACCAGCCCGCCGAGCCCCAGCGCGAGGTTTAGCCCCACACCCGCCAGCGCGAGGACGGCCACCCGGGTGGCCAGCGTGATCGTGAAGGGCTCATCGGCCCAGAGCGCCCAGAGCGGCACCGCCAGCAGGCCCGCCGCGATGGCGGCGTTCAGCATCCCCTCGCGTGTCATCTCAGGCCCGCCCATAGAGTCCCGTGGGCCGCAGGACCAGCACGCAGGCCATCAAGATGTAAATCGCCATGGAGGCGATGGCCGAGCCGACACTCGTGGCGGCCGAGGGCTCCATCACCGTTCCCAGCAGCACCGGCAGCAGGGTCCGGCCCAGCGTGTCCGTCAGCCCCAGCAGTATCGCGCCCACAAGCGCGCCCTTGATCGAGCCGATGCCACCGATCACGATCACCACAAAGGCGAGGATCAGCACCGGCTCGCCCATGCCCACCTGCACCGATTGGATCGCGCCGACCAGCGCGCCTGCAAGCCCGGCAAGGGCCGCGCCCAGGGCAAAGACCAGCGTATAGAGCCGGTTGATGTCCACCCCGAGCGCGCCGATCATCTCGCGATCGGCTTCGCCCGCGCGGATCTGCACGCCGATCCGCGTCCGCCCGATCAACCAGAAAAGCCCCACCGCCACGGCCAGCCCGACACCGATAATCGCCAGCCGGTAGGCCGGGTATTGGATCCCGCCGGGCAGGGTGACCGGCCCCGCCAGCGCGGCGGGGACATCGAGAAAGAGCGGGAAGGACCCGAAGATCCAGCGCGTGCCCTCGGAAAAGATCAGGATCAGCGCGAAGGTCGCCAGCACCTGATCCAGATGGTCGCGATCATAGAGCCTGCGGATTACCGTCACCTCGATCAGCGCGCCTGCCGCTGCCGCCGCCGCAAGGGCTGCCGCGAGGCCCAGCAGGAACGACCCCGTCGCCCCGGCTACCGCCGCCGCTGCGAACGCGCCCACCATATAGAGCGAGCCATGGGCCAGATTGATCAGACCCATGACCCCGAAGATCAGCGTCAGACCGGCGGCCATCAGGAACAGCATGATCCCGAATTGCACGCCGTTCAGCACTTGCTCGATCAGCAGAACCGCACTCACCGTCTAGGCCACCCCGACTGGGCGCCCGGCCCGCAGGCCGGGCCACCGATCACATCTTGCACTCGGCCGCGTAGGCGTCCGCATGGTCCGTCAGGGCCGCGCCGAGGGTCTTGTTGGTGAAGACATCGCCCTCCTGAATGACCTCGCGGATATAGATGTCCTGGATCGGGTGGTGGTTCGGGCCAAAGGCGAAATCCCCCCGGGTGGAAGCGAAATCCGCCTCTTTCAGGGCCGCGCGGAAGGCATCCGCATCCGCCACATCGGCCTTGGCCATCGCGCTCAGGAGCAGGTTCGCCGTGTCAAACCCCTGGCTCGCATAGAGCGAAGGCAGGCGGCCATACTCGGCCTGAAAGCTTTCGACAAAGGCGGCGTTGGTGGGGTTGTCCAGATCCTTGTTCCACTGGCTGGTGTTTTTCACACCAAGCGCCGCATCGCCCACGGCCTGCAGGATGCCCTGATCAAAGCTGAAGGCGGGTCCGACAACGGGCAGGTCCACACCCGAGGCCGCGTATTGCTTGAGGAAGGAAATCCCCATCCCACCGGGCAGGAAGAAGAACACGCTATCGGCACCCGAGGCGCGGATCTGCGCGATCTCGGCGGCGTAGTCGGTCTGGCCCAGCTTGGTATAGATCTCACCAGCCAGATCACCCTCGTAGAACCGCTTGTAGCCGGTCAGCGCATCCTGACCCGCCGGGTAGTTCGGCGCGAGGATAAAGGAGTTCTTCAGCCCGGCCTCGTTGGCATAGGCTCCTGCCGCCTCGTGCAGGTTGTCATTCTGCCAGGCCACGTTGAAGTAATTCGGGTGGCAGCCGCGCCCGGCCAGCGCCGAGGGGCCCGCATTGGGCGACAGGTAGAACTTGCCCTGCGCCGTGGCCGCCGGGACCACCGCCATGGCGAGATTGGACCAGATGATGCCCGTCAGCACGTCGACCTTTTCGGACTGGATCATCTTGTCGGCCAGCTGCACCGCGATATCCGGCTTGCGCTGATCATCCTCGATCACCACCTCAAGCTTGTCATTGCCCGCCTGCTTCACGGCCAGCATGAAGCCGTCGCGCACATCGATCCCGAGGCCCGCGCCGCCGCCCGACAGGGTGGTGATCATCCCGACCTTGACCGCGCCGCCATGGCCCTCGGCCAGGCCCATGCCCGCGGTCGTTGCGGCCAGAAGTGCCGCGACTAGCGTTGTTTTCAGTGTCATCTCGTCTCTCCCGTTGGTGTCCGGCGTTTCTCAGAACGCCTTGAACGTCAATGTGGTCAGCGTGCGTTCGATCCCGTCGATATCCAGCAGGTTCTCGTTGATGAACCGGCCCACATCCGCGTCCTGCGGGATGTAGAGCTTCAGCAGCAGGTCATACTCGCCGCTGGTGGAATAGAGCTCGGAATGGATCTCGCGCAGGGTGATGTCATCGGCCACGCGATAGGCTGTCCCCGGTCGGCACCTGATCTGAACGAACACACAATTCATCGCTTTCCCTCCATCGCTGACGCGCATCACGCACGGGCCAAACGGAACCGGGTTTTGCGCCGAAAGGCCAGAGGGATCATGCCTTTGACCGCGATTTTTCTCTGAACCCCCGCGCATCTCGGTTTCGAGAAAACAACCAATGTGCGTCAGCGCGCGGAAATAGCGCTAAACAAATCGCCATTCGGGGTTAAGTTAGAGCGTCTAACACCACAGATCCGATGACGGGGAGGTCTCGATGGTCAGCTTTACGCTTAATGGCGCGCCAACCACGGTCGATGTCGAAGAGGACATGCCGCTGCTGTGGCTGTTGCGCGACGAACTCAAGATGACGGGAACGAAGTTTGGCTGCGGGGTGGCCTCCTGCGGGGCTTGCACCGTGCATGTGGACGGGGTTCCGACCCGGTCCTGCCAGATCGCGGTGGGCGATCTCGAAGGGGCCGACGTGACCTCGATCGAAGGCGTCGACACCAAGGCCGCCGCCGCGATCCAGGCCGCCTGGGTCGAGATGCAGGTGCCGCAATGCGGCTATTGCCAGTCGGGCCAGATCATGTCCGCCACGGCCCTGTTGGCTGAGACGCCGAAGCCCTCGGATGAGGACATCGATTTTGCCATGGAAGGCAATGTCTGCCGCTGTGCCACCTATGCCCGGATCCGCAAGGCGATCCACCGTGCATCCGAAATCATGGAGGCCTGAGATGCTGCATTATCTGGAACAGGCCCTGACCGCTCCGGCCCCGTCGCGCCGGACCTTTCTGAAGCTGTCTGCGGGCGCGATCGGCGGGCTGCTGATCGGCGCGAGCCTACCGCGCGGGGCGCAGGCCATGGGCGAGGGCGGCTTCACGCAACCTTTCGTTCATATCACACCCGACGGCACCGTGACCGTGCTGATCAAGCATCTGGACAAGGGGCAGGGGGCCGCGACCGGTCTCGCCACGCTTGTCGCCGAAGAGCTTGACGCCGATCCCGATCAGGTGGCGGTGGAATTCGCACCGTCGAACCCGCAGGTCTATGTCAATACCGCCTTCGGTGTGCAGGGCACGGGTGGCTCGACCGCCATGGCGAATTCCTTCATGCAATATCGCGAGGCCGGAGCGGCTGCGCGCGCCATGCTCGTGGCGGCGGCTGCCGAGACCTGGGGTGTCGCGCCCGAGACCATCTCGGTCGCCAAGGGTCAGGTGACCAGCGGCGATGACAGCGCGAGCTTCGGCGATCTGGCCGAGGCCGCGGGTCGTCAGGCCGTCCCTGAAAGCGTGTCCCTGAAATCTGCTGCGGATTGGACGGTGATCGGCAAGGACATGGCCCGGGTCGAGCTGCCGCTCAAGACCCAAGGGTCCGTGGGCATGTTCGGCATGGATGCCAAGCCCGAGGGGATCCTGATCGCCGTGACCGCGCGTCCGCCGAAATTCGGGGCCACCGTGGCCTCGGTGAATGCCGATGCGGCCAAGGCAATGCCGGGTGTTTCGGCCGTTCTGACCATCCCCCAGGGCGTGGTCGTCGTGGCCGACAACACATGGCGCGCGATGATGGCGCGCGATGCGTTGGACATCGAATGGGACATGTCCACCGCCGAGACCCGCAGCACGGACACCCTCACCGAGGAGTTTTCCGCCCTGCTGGACACGCAAGGGAACACGGCCGTCGCGCGTGGCGATGCCGCGGGCAAGCTCGCAGGGGCCGCGCAAGTGGTCGAGGCGAGCTACCATTTCCCCTATCTCGCCCATGCCCCCATGGAGCCGCTCAACATGACCGTCCTCTTTGACGGCGAGACGGCGACGTTCTGGGGCGGCAGCCAGATCCAGACGATCGACCATAATGTGGCCGCCGCCGTGCTCGGGATCCCGTTCGAGAATGTGGCGATCAACACCATGTGGGGCGGCGGCTCTTTCGGGCGGCGCGCCACGGCGGACGGGCATCTGGTGGCCGAAACCGCGAGCATCGGGGCCGCATGGCTCGCCGAGACCGGCTCCGCGGCGCCGATCAAGCTGGTCTATTCCCGCGAGGATGACATCCGCGGCGGCTATTACCGTCCCCTGACCCTGCACAAGGTCCGCGCGGGCGTGGATGCCGAGGGCAAGATCTCGGGCTGGGAGCATCGCATCGTCGGCCAGGGCATCATGATCGGCACGCCCTTCGAAAGCTTCCTCGTCAAGGACGGCGTGGACCATTCCAGCACCGAGGGGGCTGCGGATTCCACCTACAGCCTGCCGGACATGGCCATGGATGTGCACCACCCGAACGTCGGGATCCCGGTGCTGTGGTGGCGCTCGGTCGGGCATACCCACTCCGCCTATGTGATGGAGACCATGATGGACCAGCTCGCCGAAGCGGCGGGGCAGGATCCGGTGGCCTTCCGTCTCGCGCATCTGGGTGATGATCCGCGCCTTGCGGGCGTGCTTCGTCTGGCGGCTGAAAAGGCGGGCTGGGACAGCCCTGCGCCCGAGGGCCTGCATCGCGGCGTCGCGGTCCACAAGAGCTTCAACAGCTATGTGGCCGAGATCGCCGAGGTGCGCATGCGCGAGGACGGTACGGTGAAGGTCGAGAAGGTCACCTGCGCGGTGGATTGCGGCATCGCCGTGAACCCCGACAATATCCGCGCGCAAATCGAAGGCGGGCTGGCTTATGGCCTGTCCGGGATCCTGCGCGAGGAGGTGACGCTGACCGACGGGGAAGTCGACCAGTTCAACTACCCCGACTACATGCCCCTGCGCATCACCGACATGCCCGTGGTCGACGTCCATATCGTCGCCTCGTCGGAGGCACCCACGGGTGTGGGCGAACCTGGCACCCCGCCCATTGGTCCGGCTGTGGCCAATGCGGTGGCCCGCGCCACCGGGCAGCGTATTACCGAACTGCCCTTTTCCAAGCACGGGCTCGCCTGAGCCCAAAGCCAACCACTCACGACCGGCCCCGTCCTGCGACGGGGCCGTTTGCGTTTTCCCCACTGCCCTTTGGTCGGGGCTGCGGCCTGCGCAGATGAACCAACCGCCGCCGCCTGCGCCATGAGGCTCGGGGTCGGAGCCTCGCCGCGCGCCCGGGCCGGTCCGCCGTCTTTCTCGGAATCAGGACCCCCCGACCCCGAGGACGCCGGGATGTCTCATCCCCATGCCACGCCCGGCCATGTGCGCAGAGCTTTCGCAGGCGTTTGGGCCTTGCTCCACGGCTCGTGCCAGTGGCGCCTTAGCGTGCCGCATCGCGATTGCGGGCGCGCGCTCCGGCGGCCTTGACCCCGGGCATGGCGCTCGTCACGCTGCCGCCATCTCATGCAGGAGCCGCCCGATGCCCGACCCACAGCCGACCACCGTCTGGATCCATGGCGCGGGGCTGTCGGCCCAGACATGGGAGGGGCGGGCCGAGGGCCTCTGCCTCAACCTGCCGGGCCATGCGGGCCAGCCCCGCGCGCGGCAGGCCTCGGTGGCGGGCTTTGCCGAGATGCTGCTGCCGCAGCTGCCGCCCCGCTGCGCCTTGGTGGGGCATTCGCTGGGCGGGATGATCGGTCTGCATCTGGCCGCGACCCAGCCAGAGCGGATCACCCGGCTCGTCTTCGCCGAGAGCGCCTTCAGCATGCAGAGCCGCTGGATCGACCGAAAGGGCGCGGGCTTCGCCAGCTGGCTGACCGCCAAGCTCGGACCGCGGGGGACGGCCAAGCTCGCGGCCATGGGCGAGAAGGGGGCGGCAAAAAAGGCCTATCTGACCGAGGTGGCCCGGATGGATCCCGAAGGGCTCAACGACGCGATGACCGCAGCGCACGGCTTTGACGGGCGCGATCTGATCGCGCGGATCCGGTGCCCCGTGCTGATCCTGACCGGGCGGAACAACCCGCGCACCCATAAGCAGGCAATGGATCTGGCCCGACGCCTGCCTGAGGCCCGGCACCGCATGCTCGAGGCCGGGCATATGCTGCACAAGGATGCGCCCACGGCCTTTTATGGCGCGGTGCAGGCCTTTCTGGCCGAGGGCTAGCCCGGCTGCGGATGGCTGGACAAACCGCTCGTCCCCCGGTCAAGTCAGGGGCGCGTTTCCCTTTGCAGAGATCATGCCATGACCCCTTCCGATCCGATGCCTGCCGCCTTGCCCCCGGTGGCGCGCCCGCGCGCGCCCAAGGCCGCGATCCCGCAGGGGGCCTGCGATGCCCATGTCCATATGGTCGCCGATGACATCCCGCTTTGGGACGGGCGGGTCGAGGATCCGGCCCCCGGGACCCTGCAGGACTGGGTGGCCCGGCTGGAGACCCATCTCGACACGCTGCAGATGGCGCGGGTCGTGATCGTCCATTCCATCCTCTACGGCGGAGACAACACGGTAACGCGCGCCGCCGTGGCGGCTTTGGGAGGCCGCGCGCGCGGGATCGGGCTGGTGCGCGACGGCGCGCCCGATGCCGAACTGGCCGCGCTGGCCGAGGCCGGGGTGGTGGGCGTGCGCCTGAACTATGTCCATGGCGGCATCCTGTCCTGGGAGGGGGTGCGCGAGATGGCGCCCCGGCTCGCGGCCCATGGCCTGCATGTGCAGATGCTCATGAACACCCATAAACACATGATCGAGCTGGCGCCGGATGTGCCCGGGCTCGGGGTGCCGGTGGTCTTCGACCATATCGGCTGGCCCGATCTCGCGGCGGGACCGGCTGAGCCCGGATTTGCCACGCTCTGTCGTCTGGTGGCCGAGGGGCAGGCATATGTGAAGCTTTCGGCGCCCTACCGGCTGTGTTCCGCGCCCTATGACGGGGCGGCGGCGGCAGTCGCAGCGCTGGTGGCGGCGAACCCGGATCGGTGCCTCTGGGGCAGCGACTGGCCGCACCTGATGCTGGCCGATGCCGCCCAGCCCGATGCGGGCGACCTGCTCAATGCGTTTCTCGACGCGGTCCCCTCGACGGAGAACCGCCGACGCATCCTCACGGACACGCCGGCGGCGCTTTACGGGTTCTGAGACCACTCAGCTCAGGCGTCGGGGAAGCTGTAATCGCCATCCCAAGCCGGGTAGAGATAGCAGGTGTCGCCATCCTGCACCTCGGCGCAATTGGCCAGCAGCCAAGCCTTGGCCTGCAAACCATCGGCTTTCACGTCCAGTTCGCCGGCGCTGCGCGCGAGGCTGAGATAGCCCGCCACCAGAGCCGAAGCCGCCGAGGTGCCGCCGAAGCTGCAGAAATAGGAGCCGAATTCGCGCAGACCCGTTTCCGGCTCGAGCGAGCGATAGGGGCTGTCGGAGTAGCCATAGATCCCCGGCACATCCGTCGAGATGACGTCGTAATGGGAATACTTGTGGTTCTCATTGGGTTCCGGCACGCCGACCGGATCATAGTCATGGCGCCGCGTGTCGAGCCGCACCTGCGTGCGGTCGAACACTTCGGCATCGCCCGAGGGCGCCATCACCGTCAGACCCTGACTGGCCGAGAACCCCGCGAGGACCCCCTTGGCATTCATGGCCCCGACCGAGATGATCCCGTTATGGTCGGTGGCGAGGTTCGCGGGATAGATCCCGTTCTCCTCATTGGCGTTGCCTGCTGCGCAGACCACGGGCCGGGCCATCGAGATATTCACGATCAGTTCGGCCAGCTCGGCCCAGAGCTGCGCCTCCTCGGGGGTGGTGGCCGCCGGGGCGGTGGCCTCGCTCAGCGGGACGCCATCGATGGTGCGGGTGAAGATCTCGGGCACGGTCCGCACCGGGTCCGGCACGTTGCGCGGCAAGAGCACCACATCCGCATCGATCAGTTCCGCATAGAGGAACGCCACGATCAGGACCTCGGGATCCGGGTCGAAATTCGTCGAGATCGGCACGATCTCGCAGAACGGATCCACGCCCACATAAGGTAGGGGGATCGAGGTGATCTCGTCGGTCGGCTCGGGCACCACGGCCTGCACGCGGGTGGGTTTGGCACCGATCAGCCCGGCAATCGCCGTGCCATGGGACGAGAACTCGGCACCCACGCAGGGCTGCAGATTGTTCTGCCAGGCGAGACTGCCATGGCTGGTGCGGTCGATCAGACGGCCGAGGATCTCGGTGATCCCGGGCAGGCCATCGGCCACGCGGGTGCGGGTGTTGAGGCACAGATCCTCGAGCTTCTCATCGGGTTTGCGATAGGCAAAGCTGCCCAGCGGGGCCGAGAAGAGATCCAGCGCCAGCTTCTTGTTGATCGCCGGTTCGAGGTTGGGATGATCCACCGCCACCGAGGTGTCGATCATCGCCACCCGGGTGCGCTTGCGGTCACTGCGCTTGTACTTCCAGCCATTGGGCCGATGCTTGTCCGTGCGCACACCCATGGACTGCAGATGCCACAGCGCGTCGTATTCGGGGTAATTCTCACGTCCTGTTGTCATGCTCCGGTCCCCCTCACATCCACTCGGATGCCGCGGCGAGCATCTGTTTCTTCAACACTTTTTCCAGAACCGGGGTCACCATCCGCGCCAGTTGATAGCCCGCTTCGGTGTCCGAGGCGTAATGCACCCCGGCCCATTCCCGGTTCTCCGCGATGCGGCGGGCCGAGCGGAACAGCTCGGAGCTTGCCGGATGCTCGGGCAACATGCGCGAGAACACGAAGGCCAGCGAGAAGGACTGGAACGAGTGGTTGGACGGCTGGCTCTCATGGCCCGGATAAGGCAGGAACGGGCGCAGCCGGGGCTCGACCTGGTTCGGGCGTGGCGTGTTGAACCGGGCCTTGTAGCGCAGGCCGATCTCGTCGGTCAGCGCGAGCACGGTCATGAACAGCCCGACGGTCGCGTCATAGCCGCTGACCCCCTCGATGCCCAAGGGGCGCAGATAGCCCGACAGCTCGAACTCCGCCTCGCGCAGGATCTCTGCGCGGCGCTGGCCGCCCTCGGGGCGATGCAACAGCACCTGCTTTTCCAACAGGTCGACCGCCTCGGCGCGCAGTTGCTCCATATCGGGGGGCAGGGCCAGGGGCAGGTTGATCCATTCGCCGATGATCTTGTGCAGGGCCTCGCGCTCGCGCCAGGGCTCCTGCATGCTCATCCCGCCGCCATCTTCCATTGGCCCGCGATTGCGGTTCCGATTGCGGTTGCGGTTCCTGTTGCGATTGCGGTTCCGGTTTCTGTTCCGATTGCGGTTCCGGTTGCGGTTCAGCGCCACCATCACCGACCCCGACGCACCGCCGGGCCCGGCCGCATCCCCGACCGCGCCATCCCCCTGCGCGTCACTGGTGCCGGACAGTTTCAGGCCGACGCCCGTTACCGAAAATGTATGAGACAGCAGAATATCGTCGCTGTCAGGCTGGTCTTCCATACCGTGTCCCCTTCACGTGGTCAGTCGTTTCAAAATCCCCAAAACCGAGCTTTCATCCTGCTTGTGCGCGAAGCGGAACCGCTCCTTTTGCACTTCGGGATCGTGGAACTCGGGATCCACATCGAGCAGACGACCATAGATCGCCTGTGCCTCCGCCTCGCGGCCCAGCTTGGAATAGTTCAACAGAAGATACCGCATGGCCGCCGCAAAGCGCGGCTGTTTCCGCAAGGCCCGCTGGCCCGCCATGATCGCACGGCGGTGGTCGCCGGCCATGGTCGCGGCCATCGCGAGCGTGGTGTCATAGCTGTAGCTGATCGGGCTGAAACTGCCCAGGCTCGCCCCGCGCTCGGCAGCGCGGTAGGCGGCCTCGAACTCGCCGGTATAGAGCTTGTGCAGCGCATAGTGATCCCAGACGAAGGGCTGGGACTGGTTCAGGTTCAGTGCCTGTTCCAGCAACCCGCCCGCCAGATCATGCTCGTGGAACACATAGCCCAGCACATGGGCGATGCAGGCCAGCGAGATCGAGTTGAACGGGTTGTTGGCCAGCGCGCTCTCGGCGGCCAGCCGGGCATCGTCCAGCTCGCCCCGGTTCAGCACCCCGACATTCTCGCCGATCTTGAAGGTCGTCAGATAGGCCCGCAGCGCCGGATAGACCGAGGCCGCATCATGGGCGTCATCCCCCTGCAGCAGCATGGTCTCGGAATTGCTCAGCGCATTCTCGTCGAGCTTGAACATCAGGTTCAGCGCCGTGTAGCCGACCTTGGGCGGCCAGTCGTCGCGGCTGTCGAGCATCCGCAGCCGGTCCTCGAACATCGACTTGGCCATACGGTCCACATTCTGCGCGATGAACCCCTCGAGCATCATGGAATTCTGCATGATCTGATCGGCGGAGGTCTGGATCGACTGGGACCATTCCAGCGCCATCCGGCTGGAACGATAGAGGAAAAACGTCAGGGTCAGGCTGTCGCGCACCTGCATGGTGCGCACGCGGGTGTAGTACTCGGTCTCGAAGGCCTGGGTGAACTGGTCGGAATGCACGGTCGGGTCGCGGAAATCGAACACCGCGACCGGCTCGAACTCGCGCAGGTTCCGGGCGACCCCTTCCAGCACGTAATCCGCCAGATGCTGGGTATTGGCATCGCAGCCCTGCTGGATATTCGGCAGGAACCCGACACTGAAGGTGCCCGGCTCGGGGTTCTCCGACAGATCCTCGGTGCTGCGCGTCGGCACAAGCAGACCACGGGTCTGGGCGGGTGTCGGTTTGCTCGGGGCCGGGCGGGGATGCGCCTCAAGGATCTCGGTCGCCTTGTCGTACCAGATCTGGCGCTCCATCTGGAGCCAGTCCTCGAACTCCTCATCGGCGACATCGATGCCTTCGAGCAGTTCGGTGTCTTCGCTCACCTCCAGCTTGTGCAGGGCGGTGGGATCTTCGCTGACCACGTGATGGTCGATCCAGATCCGGTCGAGCCGCAGCCCGATGGACATCCGGTTGATGTCGAGGATTTCATCGGCCAGCGGCCCCAGATCCTTGCGCAGCTCGAACACGGTCTGGCGCAAGGACGACGCCGATTTCTGTTCGTCGCTGGCACTCCAGAGCTTGTCGCGCAGCCAGACCCGGGTGCGCTGTCCGCGCGGTGCCAGCGCCAGAAGCGCCAGCAGGCCTTGTGTCTTTTTCCCCCGAGGGGTCAGGTTCCGGTCGCCCGCCGAGAAAAGGCCCAGCGGACCAAGCACGTAGAGCTTGGCCAGCTGGGCAGTCCCCGATTGGGGCTCCGCACTCACTTCGGACCCCCGAGACGGGGTGAACAGAGGGGTAGGGAAGGTTTGGGAATGTACCCGCCCCTCTGTCTCCACCGGGAAGGGTGCATCTGAACAGGGTTTGGACACATCGAAGTCGAGCTCCAGGTTTTGGTTCTTCAAACGTATCGGGCGGGAACAGTGCCCTTGATCGAAAAGATTAGCTACTGAAAAATTGCTTTTGTTCAAAGGTTTGGAGCCCATCTTGTCAGCGTTAACCGCATCCTGTCCAGATGCCTGCTGACCTTGCGTCACGTACCGTTAGAGAACTGTTAGTGATTCTGAAGCTCAGCTTTGACGGGGGCCGGGCCGCGCCGGGCGGGGGGCGTTAACCTTTATTTCCAACATGTTGCACCGCGTGCCGAGGCCGCCATGTCGGTCGCGCGCAGAGGATGTGCGCCTGCCGGGCATTGGCCGAAGCGCCGAACCGGGGCAGTGTCCGTGAGACCAGGAGGAGAAAAAAATGCAAAAAACATCCGTTGCCAAACTCGACGCGCTCGCAGACCGCGCGCCAGCTTACGCTCTGGTGGGCGAGGTCGATCTGGTCGTGGTGCGCTTCGACGAGACGGTCTCCGTCTTCTATGGGCGCTGCCTGCATCGCGGGGCCCTGATGTCCGATGGCTTTGTGAAGGGCGACAACCTGATCTGCGGGGTGCATTACTGGGATTACCGGCTCGACAGTGGCGTGTCGGAATATGCCAATGAAGAGGCCTTGCCGAAATTCTCTTCCTGGATCGAGGCGGGGGAGGTCTGGGTCGATGCCGATGAGATCGCCGACTGGGCGCAGGCCAACCCGCAGCCTTTCGACCGGGACGCCTATCTCGGGCTCTATGCGGACACGTCCCACGGCACCGCCGAGGAACCCCATAACGGGCTGATCCAGCAATATGCCCGGGACGGGCTCAGCAAGACGGGCCATCACGGGGTGGTGTCGTCCATGGGCGTGCCCCGGGACGAGCTGCCGGTGTGGGACGACCTGCAGATCCTGACAGCGCAGCTTCACCGTGCGCCCCTGCTCGATGATGACCCGGTGGGCACGGATGTGGTGATCGGACCCAATGCCCAGAAACCTCTGCGGCTCAAGATCCCGCTCTTTGTGTCGGACATGTCCTTCGGCGCGCTGTCGGAGCCTGCCAAGGTCGCGCTCGCGCGCGGGGCCGAGCTGGCCGGGACGGGCATCTGCTCGGGCGAGGGCGGGATGCTCCCCGAAGAGCAGGCCGCGAATTCGCGCTATTTCTACGAGCTGGCCTCGGCCCGGTTCGGGTTCGACTGGGACAAACTCGCCAAGGTGCAGGCCTTTCATTTCAAGGGCGGCCAAGGCGCCAAGACCGGCACCGGAGGGCATCTGCCCGGCACCAAGGTCAAGGGCAAGATCGCCGAGGTGCGCGGGCTTGACGAGGGGCAGGACGCGATCTCGCCGCCGCGCTTTCCCGACTGGACCGAGCCGGCGCAGATCCGCGCCTTTGCCGACGAGGTGCGCGACCGGACCGGGGGGGTCCCCATCGGCTACAAGCTGAGCGCGCAGCATATCGAGAAGGATATCGATGCCGCGCTCGAGGTCGGGGTGGATTACATCATCCTCGACGGGCGGGGTGGGGGCACCGGGGCCGCACCGATCATCTTTCGCGACAACATCTCGGTCCCGACCATCCCCGCGCTCGCCCGGGCGCGGCGGCATCTGGACCGGCTCGGGCGCGGCGATGTCAGCCTCGTGATCACCGGCGGGCTGCGCAAACCGGCGGATTTCCTCAAGGCGCTGGCGCTCGGGGCGGATGCGGTGGCGGTGTCGAACTCGGCCATGCAGGCCATCGGCTGCCTCGCCATGCGGGCCTGCCATACGAATAACTGCCCCGTGGGGATCGCCACCCAGAAACCCCATCTGGTCAACCGGCTGGTGGTCGAGAAATCCGCGCGGCAGCTGGCCAATTTCTTCGACGCCTCGGTGGAGCTCATGCAGGTCATGGCGCGCGCCTGCGGCCATGATCACCTCTCGGGCTTCTCGGCCGAGGACCTCACCACCTGGAAACGGGACATGCGCGATCTGACCGGTGTGGCCTATGGCGGCATCGCCTGACGCCACAGCCCGATTTGCGATCAGGCCCCGGATCCGCGCCGGGGCTTGACGCGGGGGCGGGGCATTTCGGCCTTGCGTTCTGCTCCGGCCCCGTCATTCTTTTTCCCGGCGCCTGTCGAGGCGGTCACGCGAAGAGGACACCCGACAGCGCGGCGGATGGCGCGTTCTGCCACACCCGCCGAACCATAACTGGGAGATACGATCCATGAAAAAAACGACCCTCCTGCTGGCCACATCGGCGCTCGTCCTGACGCCGCTGCTCGCCAGCGCTGAAACCCTCAACTGGGCGCGCGCCGGTGACAGCCTCACGCTTGACCCGCACGCCCAGAACGAAGGCCCGACCCACACGCTCGCGCATCAGATCTACGAGCCGCTGATCATCCGCGATCACTTCGGCCAGTTCGAAGGCGCGCTCGCGACGGAATGGGCCCCCAAGGCCGATGACCCGAATGTCTGGGTCTTCAAGCTGCGCGAGGGCGTGACCTTCCACGATGGTTCCGCCTTCACGGCCGAGGATGTCGTCTTCTCCTTCGAGCGGGCGAAATCCGAGACCTCCGCGATGAAGGAACTGCTGACCTCGATCACCGAGGTGCGTGCGGTCGACGACATGACCGTCGAGTTCGTGACCGACGGGCCGAACCCGATCCTGCCGAACAACTTCACCAACCTGTTCATCATGGACAAGGGCTGGACCGAGGCGAATGGCGTGACCAAGGTGCAGGACATCGCCAATGGCGAGACCACCTTTGCGGCCACCAACGCCATGGGCACCGGACCCTATGTCCTGACCAGCCGCGAGCCCGATGTGCGCACCGTGCTCACGCTGAATGGCGATTACTGGGGCACGGACCAGTTCCCGCTGGGCGTGACCGAGATCATCTATACCCCGATCCAGAACGCCGCGACCCGCGTGGCGGCCCTGCTGACGGGCGAGGTGGATTTCATCCAGGACGTGCCGGTGCAGGATCTTGAGCGTGTCGGCGGGACCGATGGCCTCGAAGTGCGCACGGCCGCGCAGAACCGTGTCATCTTCTTCGGCATGAATTCCGGACCCGATGACATCACCCGCGACAATGTCGAGGGGGCCAACCCGCTGGGCGATGCCCGCGTGCGCAAGGCCATGAGCATGGCGATCAACCGCGATGCCATCAAACAGGTGGTGATGCGCGGCCAGTCCGCGCCCGCAGGCATGATCGCACCGCCCTTCGTCAATGGCTGGACCGAGGAAATGGACGGCGCGTCCATGACCGATATCGATGCGGCCAAGGCTCTGATGGAAGAAGCGGGCTATGCCGATGGCTTCTCGATCCAGCTCGACTGCCCGAATGACCGCTACATCAACGATGAGGCGATCTGTCAGGCCGCCGTGGGCATGATGGGTCAGATTGGCATCACCGTGAACCTCGACGCCAAGCCCAAGGCCCAGCACTTCCCGCTGATCCAGAATGGCGAGACGGATTTCTACATGCTGGGCTGGGGCGTGCCGACCTACGATTCCGAGTATATCTTCAACTTCCTCGTGCATTCGCGCGGCGGCGACCGGGGATCCTGGAACGGCACCGGCTTCAGCGACGCGGATGTGGATGCCAAGATCGTCAGCCTCGCCTCCGAAACCGATCTGGCCAAGCGGAACGCAACCATCGGCGAGATCTGGTCCGTGGTGCAGGAAGAGCAGCTCTACCTGCCGATCCACCACCAGGTGCTGAACTGGGGCGGCAAGACCACGGTCGGCTATCCGAACGTGTCTCCCGAGGATGATCCGAAGTTCAAGTATTTCACCATGAACTGATCCCTCTGACCTGAGGAATGACAGACCATGCCGGGCCCTCGGGTCCGGCATGTTTCGTTTCGAGCCGCGCAAATGGGCCGGTTTTGCCGCAGCTATGATCGGAACGGGCGCAGATTGATCCGTGCGGGCGCAGGCTTTCTCTGGCCGGGGCGGGGGGCTGCGCCTAGGCTGCGGCCCATGACCCATGCCATGCAGGATATCGCGCCGGGCTTTCACATCCGGCAATACCGCCGCGCCCGGTTCGATCGCCTGATCAGCCCGCTGCCGGCGGTGATCCGGGTCGAGGCGGGCGAAAAGCGCCTGACGGCGGCCGGTCTGACCGCCCGGGCCACGGCCGGAACGCTGATCCTTTTGCCCGAGGAGACGCCCCTGCTGGTGGAAAACCTGCCCCTCGGTGAGGCGCCCTATGCGGCCACGGTGCTGGCCTTTCCCCGCGCGGTCTTCGAGGCGGCCTATGCCCGCCTGCCGCGCGATGGCGCGCGCGCCCCCTATCCCCTGCAATCCTGCCTCGATCTGGGGGCCGCGGCCGAGGCGTTTGGTATGGCGCTCGCCGGGCTCAGTCAGGATCCGGAGCATCCCCGCACCGGGCTGCACTGCGAGGCGCTCGCCCTGGAAATGGCACTGGCGCGGGCCTGGCTGCCTCCGGCGCCCGCCCGCAGTCTCGCAGCTCAGGTGCGGCAGCATCTGGCCACGGATCTCGCCGCGCCCTGGACGGCCGAGACCCTGGCGCGCGCCCTGCAGATCAGCCCGGCGACCCTGCGCCGCCGCCTGCGCGCCGAAGGCTGCGCGTTTCAGGACATCCTGCGTGACTTGCGTCTCGGCAGCGGGCTGCATCTCTTGCAGACCACGCGCTGGCCCGTGGCCTCCGTGGCCGAGGCGGTGGGCTATCGCTCCGCCTCGCGCTTTGCCCGCCGGTTTCACGACCGGTTTGCCCTTTCCCCCGGCGCCGTGCGGCGCCCGCTTTCAGATCCGTCCAAGGAGACCCCGCATGAGTGACGACACCGCCTCCAAACCTAAGGCCGCACTGGCCACCGAGATCCCGGCCCGGGCCGCCAAATCGGGTTATCCCGCCCCCTTTGCCGCCCGGGTCGCGGGCCGGGTAAAGCGCCAGCTCGGCAATGCGTTCGGCCTGACGAATTTCGGCGTGAACCTCACGGATCTGGCCCCGGGCGCGGAATCCGCGCTGCTCCATCGGCACAAGACGCAGGATGAGTTCATCTATATCCTCAGCGGCCATCCGACCCTGAAAACTGATCAGGGCGAGATCCGCCTCGCGCCGGGCATGTGCGCCGGGTTTCCCGCAGGGGGCGTGGCCCATCATCTGGTCAACGAGACCGCGACGCCAGTGCGGTACCTCGAGATCGGGGATCGCAGCCCGGGCGATAGCGGCACCTATCCCGACGATGATCTGGAGGCCCATCTGGTGCAGGGCACCTACATCTTCACCCGCAAGAACGGCACGCCCTTTGAGGACTGACCGACCCGCGTTCGCCACCCCGTCACGCGGAAATCCGCGCCATCACAGCCCCGTGATCGCCGCGTTTTCGCGATGACCCTGCGACATTTTGGCGGCATGCTGCCCGGGTTGCTGCACATACCACAAAGGACAGATCATGACGCGATTGCTGACCTCGACCGCGCTGGCGCTGCTTGTCGCGGTTCCGGCTTCGGCCAACGAGTTCCGCTGGGCTTCGACCACCGATCCCCAGACCATGGACCCCCATGCGGTGAACTCCGCCCCGGTTCTCGGCTTTCTCAACAACGTCTATGAGGGGCTTGTCCGGCGCGGCAAGGATATGAGCGTAGAGCCTGCGCTCGCCACCAGCTGGGAGCCGATCGGCGATGGCGAGGGCTGGCGCTTCACCCTGCGCGAGGGCGTGACCTTCCATGATGGCGCGGCCTTCACCGCCGAGGATGTGCTCTTTTCCTATCAGCGCGCCTCGGACGAGACCTCCGACACCCGCAGCTGGTTCGCGCCCGTCTCTGGGGTGACGGTGGTCGATGACTACACGGTCGACATCATGACCTCGGCCCCGAACCCGATCTTTCCCGACAGCATCGCGAACTGGATGATCCTCGACAGCGGCTGGGCCGAGGCCAATGGCGCCGCCCTGCCGGATAAGGAAGCGGGAAACTACGCCACCCTGAACGCCAATGGCACCGGCGCCTTCCGGGTGACCGCGCGCGAGCCGGGCCTGCGCACCGTGCTCGAACCCTTCGCGGGCTGGTGGGGCGAGGCGGAGCATAACATCACCCGCGCCGAGTTCACCCCGATCCAGAACCCGGCCACGGCGGTGGCGGCGCTGCTGTCGGGGGATATCGACATGATCAACCCGGTCCCGATCCAGGACGCGGCGCGCCTGTCGGGGCAGGCGGGGGTGCAGGTCATCCAGGGGATCGAGGCGCGGGTCATCATGCTGGGCTTTCCCCATGAGGCCGAGACGCTGAAATACTCGCAATCGGATGATCCCGGAAACCCTTTCACCGATCTGCGCGTCCGGCAGGCCGTGTCCCACGCGATCAACGTGCCCGCGATCCTGCAGACGATCATGCGCGGCAATGCCGAGCCCGCGAGCCAGCTCGTGAGCCCCGCCATGCGCGGCTATTCCGAAAGCCTCGCCGCCCGGCCCGCCTATGACCCGGAGGCCGCGCGCGCGCTTCTGACCGAGGCCGGCTATCCCGACGGGTTCTCCTTTGGCCTGAAATGCCCCAATGACCGCTACCTGAATGACGAGGCCGTCTGTCAGGCGGTCACCTCCATGCTCGCACAGGTCGGGATCACCGCACAGCTTGAGGCGATGCCCGTGCGGGGCTACTGGCCGCGCCTGCGCGAGGATGATTTCGACATGTACCTGCTGGGCTGGTCGCCGGGCACCTTCGATGCCGAGCACCCGATCCGCTTCCTCGCCTCGACCCCGAATGCGGAAAAGAAGCTGGGCTCGTGGAATTTCGGCGGCTACTCGAATGCGCGGGTCGATGAGCTCCTGCCGATGATCCAGTCCGAGATCGACGACACGAAGCGGCAGGCCATGCTCGACGAGGTCACGCAGATCCTGCAGGACGACGCGGCCTATGTGCCTCTCTACGTCCAGCCGCTGGTCTGGGGCACCCGCGACACCGTCACCCTGACCCAACGCCCGGACAACTTCTTCATCCTTCGCTGGGTGACGATGAACTGAGCCGTCCCGGGCTGTGACAGAGTGAAACGGCGCGGTCCCGGACTGCGCCGTTTTCTTTTGCGCAGGCGCAGGGCCTCCTCCGGGGGATCCAAGGCCCGGCCCCGGGTGCACCCTGACAGGTCGGGCCGATCCATCGCGCCGGACCAGCCTTTGGCCGCGCCGGTCAAAACGCTGGCATGGCCGGTCAAGACCCGGCAGCCCCATGATCCCTAAACCTTGGCCATCAACTTCAGCCAAGGAACGTCACCATGCATCTCTCCCGTCTTCAGAAAATCGCCCTCGGTCTCAGCGGCTTCACGGCACTGGCCATCGGCCTGTCCATCCTGCTTGTGCCCCATGCCTTCTATGCCAGCTACGGCATCCCGCTCGATGACAACCCCAACCGGCTGAGCGAGCTGCGCGCGCCCGGCGCGGGGCTCGCCAGTTTCGGGGCCATCATGCTCGCCGGGATGATGCGCCCACGCCTTGCGCCGCTGGCCTTCAAGATCGCGCTGACGGTCTATCTGAGCTTTCCGGCCGGGCGCTGTGTCAGCCTTCTGGTCGACGGGGTGCCCTCGGCCAGCATTCTCGGCGCGCTCGCGGTGGAGCTGGCGCTGGCCGGGCTTTTGCTCTTTGCCTTCGGGTGGCGGTCCTCGGTGGACCCCCAAGGTCCGCGACTGGCCGGATCGTAATGCCTCGGGCGGCCCCGGCGGGCCGGTGTCGCCCGGATGCGCGGATGGGGTCCCGACCGGTTCAGACGGCGAGGATCCCCGCGTATTTCGTGCCACTGATCGGCCTGCCGTCATTGGCCAGCACGAAGCCCGAGATCACGCGGGTCAGGCCCCAGACCACGAGGAAGAGCCAGACGAAAAAGCCGATCCCGACGGCCAGAAGCACCACCGCCACGATCGCGAGCCCCAGACCGATCCAGAAGGTCCGGATCTGAAAGGTGAAATGGCTGTCGGCCACCGGGTCGGATCCGCGGGTGATATAGGCATAGATCAGCCCGGCGAGGCTTGTGAGCCCCACGAAATACCCCACCGCATAGAGACCATAGACGATCTTCACCGGCAGGAGCGGATCCTTGGAGGCCGGTGCCGGGGCGGGAGGCGGTGTCGTGGTCGGGTCGGTCATGGCAGGGTCCTTGTCTCTCTTGTGAACGCAAACGCCGCACGGGTCCCATGGTTCCCGGCGCGGCGCAGCGTGGCGCTGCGGAGTTATTCGAAATTCACCGTCAGGCTGGGGTTCCCCGGCAGGCCGAGATACTCGACCGTGGCCATGCCCTTGGCCTTGGCCGGCGGCATGAGCGGCCCGATGGAGCCCACCGAGATCATGTCCCCCTCCTTGAAGGTGATGCCGGTGCTGCGCAGCCAGATCACCGATCGCAGCGGGTTGCCCAGAACCGCCGCACCCGGCGCCTCGGACAGGACCGTGCCCTCGGCATCGGTGACGCGCACCTGCATCTCGGCCAGCAGGTCGATCATCGCGCCGCCATCCTCGAACGGGATCGCCGGGCCGAGCACACCCGCCCGCGCGCCGACGCCGCCCGCGGTGATCGTGGCACCGGTCAGGGGCTCGTCCTTGGCATACATCAGGTCCGGCAGCTCGATGAACCCGTGCACCGAGGCGATGGCATCCATCACATCCGCGCCGGTCTCGGCGGTGTTGATCGCGGCACTGCCCACGACCAGAACCAGATCCGCCTCGAACAGGGGCCGTGCCCCGTGGGGGCCGGTCACCGTCGCGCCGTCTTCGAGGAACATGTCGCGGTACAGAACGCCCGCCACCGGCTCGGAGACGCCAAAGGCCTCCATGGCGCGGTCGCTGGTCAGGCCCGCCTTGTAGCCCACGACCGGGCCCAAATGGGGCTCCAGCGCCTTGGCGACCTTGGCCTGGGTGCAGAACGCCTCCTCCATGGTGGCATTCACGCCAAGCGCCTTGGTCGGGGTCTTGGCGATGTAATCCGCAACGAAACTGGCAACCTCGTCATCGGTCGCGCAGGCCGCAAGCGCAGCCGAGGGCAGGGCGAAGGCCGCCATGGCGGCAAGAGCTGTCCAGGGTTTCATGAAATCTCCTCCTGAAATGGGCCGGGCATGGGTGGGCGCCCCGGCTGTCACACTGTCTCTGCGCGCCCGAAACCGGGCGGTTGCTGTGACCATGCCTTTCGCTTGGGCAGGGGGCAACGGTTTTTGCCTCAGGCCGCGCCACCTTCGGCTTGCCGTGACGGCGCGTGCCCGGCCGAGGAGACGGGCCTTGACCATGACCGCCCGGCGCGGGACAACGGAGAGCAGCTTGGGGAGGGTGCATGCTCGCATTTATCATTCGCCGCGTTGTGCAGTCGCTGGTCGTGCTGCTCATCGTCGGTCTGGTCGCGTTCTCGATGTTCCGCTTCGTCGGGGATCCGATCGACAACCTGCTGGGGCAGGAGCGCACGCTGGAAGATATCGAGCGTCTGCGCACGCAGCTCGGGCTCGATGACCCGTTCCTCGTGCAATACTGGAGCTTTCTCAGCCGCGCCTTTCAGGGCGATCTGGGGATCTCCTATCGCCAGTCCCGCCCCGTGGCCGAGATCCTGCTGGAACGCGCCCCTGCGACGCTGGAACTCGCCGCTGTCTCGGGCGTGCTGGCCATCGGGTTCGGCATTATCCTCGGCATCTTTACCGCGATCCGCCGCGATGGCTGGGCCGCGAGCGCGGTGATGTCGGTCTCGCTGATCGGGGTCTCCCTGCCGACCTTCCTGATCGGGATCCTCTTGATCTATGTCTTCGCGGTCGAGCTCAACTGGTTGCCCAGTTTCGGACGCGGAGAGGTCGTCGATCTCGGCGGGTGGAGCACAGGCTTCCTCACCGCATCAGGGCTCAAGGCGCTGATATTGCCCGCGATTACGCTGGGGCTGTATCAGATGACGCTGATCATGCGGTTGGTCAGGTCCGAGATGCTCGAAGTGCTGCGACAGGACTATATCCGCTTTGCCCGGGCGCGCGGACTGACCGAAAAGGCGGTGAATTTCCGCCACGCGCTCAAGAACACGCTCGTCCCGGTGATCACGGTCACCGGCCTGCAGCTCGGCTCGATCATCGCCTTCGCGATCATCACCGAGACCGTGTTCCAGTGGCCCGGTGTGGGGCTCCTCTTCATCAACGCGATCCAGTTTGTCGATATCCCGGTGATGGCCGCCTACCTGATGCTGATCTCGGTGATGTTCGTGGGCATCAACCTGATCGTCGATCTGCTTTATTTCGCGATCGATCCGCGCCTGCGCGTGGATCGCTCCGGGTCCGGAGGACATTGAGATGACGGATATGCCCAACGACACGCCCGCGCCGGTGAAAGAGCCCTCGCGCCTCGCCGTGGCCTGGCAGTCGGATTTCGCGTGGAAATTCCGCCGCTCGCCCGTGGCGCTGATCTCTTTCACATTGGTGGTGGTGCTGGTGCTCTCGGCGGTCTTCGCGCCGCTGATCGCGCCCTATGACCCGTTCAACCCGGCCTCGCTGAACCTGATGAACGGCTTCTCGCAGCCGATGCAGCCCAATGCCTTTACCGGCGATGTGTTCTGGCTGGGCACCGATGATCAGGGCCGGGACGTGTTCTCGACGATCCTTTACGGGATGCGGATCTCGCTCTTCGTGGGCTTCGCCGCGGTGATGTTCGCCATGGTGCTCGGCGTCACGCTGGGGCTGATCGCGGGCTATGTGGGCGGCTGGGTCGAGACGCTGATCATGCGTGTGGCCGATGTGCAGCTGACCTTCCCGGCGATCCTCGTGGCCATGCTGATCTTCGGGATCGCCAAGGGGATCACGCCCGTCGAATACCGCGACCAAATGGCGATCTGGGTGCTGATCCTGGCCATCGGCCTGTCGGACTGGGTGCAGTTCGCGCGGGTCGTGCGGGGCGCCACGCTGGTTGAGAAGAACAAGGAATACGTGCAGGCCGCGCGCCTGATCGGGCGCGGATCCGGCGCCATCATGCTGCGCCATATCCTGCCCAATGTGCTCTCGCCGGTGCTGGTCATCGCCACAATCTCGCTGGCCCTCGCGATCATCGCCGAGGCGACGCTCAGCTTCCTCGGGGTCGGTGCGCCGCCGACGCAGCCAAGCCTTGGCACGCTGATCCGCATCGGGCAGGGCTTCCTGTTCTCCGGCGAGTGGTGGATCCTGTTCTTCCCGGCGATCACGCTGCTGGTGCTCGCGCTCAGCGTGAACCTGCTGGGCGACTGGCTGCGCGACGCCCTGAACCCGAGGCTGCGATGACCGCTCAGTGGACGGGCGAGAACCGCGCCAATCGGTCGAGCTGGGGCGCCATGGTGCACCATTCATCATCGGATGTGAGCACCCAATGCACGTCGCCGGTCTCGGCGGCCACGATGATCCGTCCGGGATCGGTGGTCACCAGATCCGAGCCAATCAGGTTGAGGAACAGGACAAGGGCTTGGGTCGACAGGCACATGAGGGGCACTCCTTCGGCAGGTTCTGTGATGCGCGCCGGTCCCCCCGCATGGCGGCTTGAACGGACTATGCCACGGGACGCCCGCCGTTGCGGGATGGCTTATGCTGCGCTGCGGCATTCGTCCGCAGGCGCAACGGGCCCTGCTGCCCCTGGGGCACCGATTGGGCGCCTCTGCCCGGAAATGAGGCGCTTTGCGGTCCCCGCCACCGCCAGACCCGCCCCCGAAACAGGAGCCCGTCGCCCCAAATGACCGAACCGGTTCTCTCGATCCGCAACCTGACTGTGGATATTCCGACCCGTTACGCGGTGCTGCGGCCCGTGGACAACGTCTCCTACGACATCGCCCCGGGGGAGATCCTCGGCGTGGTGGGCGAATCCGGCGCGGGCAAGTCCATGGCCGGGAACGCGGTGATCGGCCTTCTGAACCCGCCCGCCCATATCTCCAGCGGCGAGGTCTGGCTCAACGGCAAGCGCATCGACCAGCTGGGCATCGACGCCCTGCGCCGGGTGCGCGGCAAGGATATCGGCATGGTCTTTCAGGACCCGCTGACCTCGCTCAACCCGCTTTTGCGGATCGGGGATCAGCTGACCGAGACGATGCTCGCCCATTTGCCGATCTCCCGGGCCGAGGCCGATGAACGCGCGGTTGCCGCCCTTGAGGAGGTCGGCATTCCCGCCGCCCGCCAGCGGGTGAACAGCTATCCGCATGAGTTTTCCGGCGGGATGCGTCAACGGGTGGTGATCGCGCTGGCGCTCTGTGCCGAGCCGAGCCTGGTGATCGCCGACGAGCCGACCACGGCGCTCGATGTCTCGGTGCAGGCCCAGATCATCGCGCTCCTGAAGCGGCTCTGCCGCGAGCGGGGGACGGCGGTGATGCTGATCACCCATGATATGGGCGTGATCGCCGAGGCCGCGGACCGGGTCGCGGTGATGTATGCCGGGCGTCTGGCCGAGCTGGGCCCGGTGCGCGATGTGATCAGTCAGCCGAGCCACCCCTATACCCACGGGCTGATGGGCTCGACCCCGCTCGCCTCCAAGGGGCTGGCGCGGCTCCACCAGATCCCGGGCTCCATGCCCCGGCTCGGGCGGCTGCCCGAGGGCTGCGCCTTCAACCCGCGCTGCCCGCGTGCGGCGGATCGGTGTCGTCAGGACCCGCGCCCGGTCATCGGCGCGACGGAGCGGGCCGCCTGCTGGTATCCGATGGAGGGCGCGCCGGCCGCAGCGGACGCAACACCACCGAACGCAGGTGCCCGACACTTGCCCGACACAAGTCCGACAGAAGGCCGACCCGGTGCCGACGCGGGTTTGCAGGGAGGAAATCCATGACCGCGCTTGTCTCCGTCAAAGAGCTGAGCCGCCGTTTCGACGTCTCGAAACCCTGGCTGAACCGCGTGCTGGAGCGTTTGCCCAAAGCGATCCTGACGGCGGTCTCGGATGTCAGTTTCGATGTCGAGGAACGCTCGGTCTATGCCCTCGTGGGCGAGAGCGGCTCGGGCAAGTCCACCATCGGCAAGATGGTGGTCGGACTGCTCGGCCCCTCCGAAGGCGGCGTTGAAATCAACGGGATAGACCTCGCGCGCGAGACCGACGAGGCGGCGCTGGACGCGGTACGCTCAGACATCCAGATGATCTTTCAGGACCCCTTCGCCAGCCTAAATCCCCGCTGGCGCGTGCGCGATATCATTGCCGAACCCGTGGCCGCCCGGGGGGGCGAGACGCAGGGCCTCGCCGAGCGGTTGCTGGAACAGGTGGGCCTGTCCGCCGAGGATGCGGGCAAGTTCCCCCACGAGTTTTCCGGCGGTCAGCGGCAACGGATCTGCATCGCCCGCGCCCTCGCCTCCGAACCCAAACTGATCGTCTGCGACGAGCCGACCTCGGCGCTGGATGTCTCGGTTCAGGCGCAGGTGCTGAACCTGATGTCCGACCTCAAGGATGAGTTCGGGCTGACTTATCTGTTTATTTCCCATGACTTGACCGTGGTCCAGCATATGGCGGACCGGATCGGGGTGCTCTATCTCGGGCGGCTGGTGGAGGAGGCGGATCCCGATACGCTGTTCGACACGCCGCGCCATCCCTACACCCAGATGCTGCTTGCCGCGGCGCCCAAGATGGATGGGTTCGGGCGCGAGGTAGACCCGCCCCAGGGCGAGATCCCCGATCCGATCAACCCGCCCTCAGGCTGTGCCTTCCATCCGCGCTGCCCCATCGCCGAGGCCCGTTGCAGTGCCGAGCGGCCCAAGCTGCGCGAGATCGGCGGCGCGCGGGTCGCCTGCCATCTGGCGGGCTGAGCGGGCGGGTTACTCGGCGGCCATGCGCGGCGCCTGACCGCCGATCCGGGCGGTGACCTCGGCTGCGGCGGCCCGCACGGCCTCGCCCAGCCCGGGCAGGGCAGCGGCCGAGAACCGCGCCGACGGGCCAGAGACCGAGATGCCTGCCACAGGCTCCTGAAAGCTGTCATAGATCGGGGCCGCGACGCAGCACATGCCCTCGAACCGTTCTTCATTGTCGAAGGCCCAGCCCCGCGCCCGCGCCGCCGCGAGATCCGACAAGAGCGCATCCGGCGCGGTCAGGGTCTTGGCGGAGAACTGCTCCAACCCCGTGCGCCGCAAGAGCTTTTCCGTATCCGGCTGCGCCATCGCCGCCAGCAGGGCCTTGCCGATCCCGGAGGCATGCATGGGCCCGCGCGAGCCCGGACGGTGAAAGGCGCGGATCGGGTTATGGGTCTCGACCTGCCCGATGAAGACCACATGGTCGCTGTCGGCGATGCCCATATTCGCAGTCTCGCCGGTCTGTTCCATCAGGGTCCGCATCGTACTGCGCCCGACCTCCAGCAGGTTCGTGCGTTGCATGAAGCTGGACCCGACGCGAAACGCCTCCAGCCCCACGCGCCATGTCTGTGTGGCTTCGTCCATATCCACGTAGCCATGTTTCTCCAGCGTTGCGAGGACACGGTGCGCGGTGGAGGCGGGCATGCCCAAGCGCATGGAAAGATCCGAGAGCGTCCCGCCCCCATCCCGGGCCAATGCGCTGAGCACCGAGAGCCCGCGGTCCAGCGCCTGAATCGTGCTGGTCTGCGTTTCGGAAAACGGGTTTTTCGGGCGTCCACGGCTGCGGCGCTGGGGGTTGGTCGAGTCGGTCATGATCTCTCCGGTCTGGCTGTCTATGAGTATCTCGCAGTGAAAAATATTTTCAATACCGGGATGAAAACTTTCTTTGGAAATTGTAAAATCACATGAAAACATGGGTTAAGGCAGATTTTTCCAAAAACGAAAAATGTTTTCGAAAAAATTGGAAAAATAGAAAGCCCTGTCTATGTTGCTGCTCAAAGGAGGACTGCACCATGTTTGAGCAAAACCCAGTTTTTATCCCGGGGCCGACCAATGTACCGGACCGTCTGCGGCGCGCCATGGATGTGCAGACCCGCGACCATCGCTCGCCGGAATTCGGCGCGATGCTGCCTGCGCTCTTTGATGGCGTGCGCAAAGTGTTCAACACCAAGACCGCCGAGATCATCACCTTCCCGGCCAGTGGCACGGGCGGCTGGGAAGCCGCGGTGAGCAACACGCTCTCGCCCGGAGATACGGTGCTGATCGCGCGCTACGGGATGTTCAGCCATCGCTGGATCGACCTGTGCGAGCGCCATGGCCTCAATGTCGAGATCATCGAATGCGCCTGGGGCTCCGGCGCGCCGGCGGACCTGTTTGCGGCCAAGCTGGCGGCGGACACGTCACATCGGATCAAGGCGGTCCTGGTGACCCATAACGAAACCGCCACCGGCGTGCGCTCGGATATCGGCGCGGTGCGGCGGGCCATGGACAGTGCCGATCACCCGGCGCTGCTGATGGTGGATTGCGTGTCGTCACTGGCGTCGATGCCCTTCGATTTCGACGGCTGGGGCGTGGATATTGCCATCACCGGCTCGCAGAAGGGCTTCATGCTGTTCACCGGCATGTGCATCGTGGCCGTCAGCCAGAAGGCGCTGGATTATCGCGCGACGGCGAAACTGCCGCGCACCTTCTTCAGCTTCGACGACATGCTCGCGGCCAATGGTGCGGGGGGCTACCCCTACACCCCGCCGATCCAGTTGATGTTCGGCCTCGCCGAGAGCCTCAAGATGCTGGCCGAGGAGGGGATGGAAAACGTCTATGCCCGCCACTTCCGTCTGGCCGAGGGTGTGCGTCGCGCGGTCTCTGCCTGGGGGCTGAGCCTCTGCGCCGAGCGGCCCGAGCTTTACTCCGACACGGTGAGCGCCATTTACGTACCCAAGGGCTTTGACAGCAACGCGCTGACCCAGCACGCCTTCGACACCTATGACATCTCCTTCGGGGTGGGTCTGGGCGAGATGAATGGCCGGGCCTTCCGGATCGGACATCTGGGCGCGCTGACGGATGTGACCATGCTGTCGGGGCTGGCGACCATCGAGATGGCAATGGCCGATCTCGACTATCCGATCGAGCTGGGCTCCGGCGTGGCCGCCGCCCAGCAGTTCTACCGGACCACGGCGGGCGCAAGCCTCGCCAAAGCAGCGTGAGGGCGTGATGAAAGACACGATCGAACCCGCGGTGATCCCGACCTATGAGGACGTGGTCGCCGCCCATGAGCGGATCAAACCCTATATTCACCGAACCCCGGTTCTGACCTCGTCCTATTTCAACGAGCTGACGGGCGCGGAGCTGTTCTTCAAATGCGAGAACTTCCAGAAGGCCGGTGCCTTCAAGGTGCGTGGGGCCTCCAACGCGGTCTTCGGGCTGACCGAAGAGATGGCCGACAAGGGCGTCGCGACCCATTCCTCGGGCAACCACGCGCTCTCGCTCAGCTACGCCGCCGGGCGGCGCGGGATCCCGTGCCATGTGGTCATGCCGCGCACGGCCCCCGAGGCCAAGAAAGCGGCTGTGCGGGGCTATGGCGGCATCATCACCGAATGTGAGCCCTCCACCACCTCGCGCGAGGCTGTCTTCGCCGAGGTGCAGGCCGCGACCGGTGCCGAGTTCGTGCACCCCTATAACGACCCGCGGGTCGTTGCGGGGCAGGGCACCTGTTCACGCGAGTTGATGGAACAGACCGACGGGCTCGACATGGTGATCGCGCCCATCGGTGGGGGTGGCATGATCTCGGGCTGCTGCCTGACGCTCAGCAATATCGCCCCCGAGGTAAAGATCATCGCCGCCGAGCCCGAGCAGGCCGACGACGCCTATCGCAGCTTCAAGGCCGGTCACATCATCGCCGATGATGCGCCGGTGACGATTGCCGACGGGCTCAAGGTACCGCTCAAGGATCTGACCTGGCATTTCGTGTCGAACCATGTGTCCGACATCCTGACGGCCTCCGAGCAGGAGATCATCGACGCCATGAAGATCACCTGGCAGCGGATGAAGATCGTGATGGAGCCGAGCTGCGCCGTGCCGCTCGCCACCATTCTGAAGAACAAGGAAAAATTCGCCGGCAAGCGCGTCGGTGTCATCGTAACGGGCGGCAATGTCGATATGGACAAGCTGCCGTGGATCATGGGCTAAGGGGAGCCAGGTTATGAACGCAGAAACCAAATTCGCAGAGCTCGAAGTGGGCTACAACATCCCGGCGGCGATTGGGATGGACGAGGCGGACATCCAGACCCCGTGCCTGGTCGTCGATCTCGACGCGCTGGAGCGCAACGTGGTCAAGATGGGCAACTTCGCCAAGGAGATGGGCGTCCGTCACCGGGTCCATGGCAAGATGCACAAATCCGTCGATGTCGCCAAAATGCAGATGGAGCTCGGCGGGGCCTGCGGCGTCTGCTGCCAGAAGGTCTCCGAGGCTGAGGCCTTTGCCCGTGGCGGCATCAAGGACGTGCTGGTCTCGAACCAGGTGCGCGACCCAGCCAAGATCGACCGTCTGGCCCGCATCCCGCGTCTGGGCGCGCGCGCCATCTGCTGCGTCGATGACATCGAGAATGTCGCCGATCTCTCGGCCGCGGCCACCAAGCATGGCACACAGATCGAATGCCTCGTGGAGATCGACTGCGGCGCGGGACGCTGCGGCGTCACCACCACCCCCGCCGTGGTCGAGATCGCCAAGGCCATTGACGCGGCACCGGGCCTGAAATTCTCGGGCCTGCAGGCCTATCAGGGCGCCATGCAGCACATGGACGACTACTATGACCGCAAAGCCAAGATCGACATCGCCGTGGCCATGGTGAAAGACGCCGTGGACACCCTGAAGGCCGAAGGTCTGGACTGCGACATCGTCGGCGGCGGCGGCACGGGGTCTTACTACTTCGAGGGCAACTCGGGCGTCTATAACGAGCTGCAATGCGGGTCCTACGCCTTCATGGATGCGGATTATGGCCGGATCCTCGACAAGGACGGCAAGCGCATCGATCAGGGCGAGTGGGAAAACGCGCTCTTCATCCTGACCTCGGTCATGTCCCACGCCAAGGCGGACAAGGCGATCTGCGATGCGGGCCTCAAGGCGCAATCCGTGGATAGCGGGCTGCCCTTCATCTATGGCCGTGACGACGTCACCTACGTCAAATGCTCGGATGAGCACGGTGTCATCGCGGACCCGGATGCCAAGCTCAAGGTCAATGACAAGCTCAAGCTCGTCCCCGGCCATTGCGACCCGACCTGCAACGTCCATGACTGGTATGTGGGCGTGCGCGGCGGCAAGGTCGAAGCCCTCTGGCCAGTCACGGCCCGCGGTCTGGCCTACTGATCCGGACCTCTGACAACGGTGGGGGTGGCACGCACCACCCCCCTCATTGTTCCTGAAATACTCCCGCCGGAGGCGTCCGACGCCCGAGGCAGAGCTGCCATCTGAGGGGAGGCACCCATGCTCAAGAAACTGGACACGGACGGGCTCGTCATTGTCACCGAAGAGATCTGCCAAAAGGTCATCGACCGCAATCTCGCCTTCACCGCCGTGCGCGACGTCTTCGGCGCCATGGCGCGGGACGACGCCTATAACTTCCCGGTGATCCGCGAAGCGATCGGCCATGAGGATGCGCTCTACGGCTTCAAATCCGGCTTCGACAAGGCAGGCATGGTGCTGGGCGTGAAGGCCGGCGGCTACTGGCCCAACAACATGTCCAAGGGCATCATCAATCACCAGTCCACGGTGTTCCTCTTTGACCCGGATACGGGCAAGCTCAAGGGGCTCGTGGGGGGCAACTACCTGACAGCGATCCGCACGGCGGCCTCCTCGGCGGTCTCCATCGACCAGCTTGCGCGCAAGGACGCCAAGGTGCTCGGCATGGTCGGCGCTGGGCATCAATCCACCTTCCAGTTGCGCGCCGCGGTCGAGCAGCGTGATTTCGAGAAGGTCGTCTGCTGGAACCCGCATCCGGACATGATCCCCAATCTGGGCAAGGTTGCGGATGAACTCGGCATCCCGTTTAAAGCCGTCACCCGCGAAGAGCTGGGCGCGCAATCGGACGTGATCATCACCATCACCTCGGCCTTCGAGCCGCTGATTGCAGCGGACTATATCAAGCCCGGCACCCACCTGGCTTGCATGGGCACGGACACCAAGGGCAAGCAGGAGGTCGACGCGGCCCTCGTGGCCAATGCGACCCTCTTCACCGATGAGGTGGCCCAGTCCACGACAATCGGCGAGACCCAGCACGCTATAGCCTCCGGCGCGATTTCCGAGGCCGATGTCACGCCGATCGGGCGCGTGATCAATGGCGATCACCCGGGGCGGACCTCCGAGGACGAGATCACGCTCTTTGATGGCACAGGCGTCGGGTTGCAGGATCTGGCCGTGGCCGCCGTGGCCGCCGAGCAGGCCGTGGCAACCGGCGCGGCGCAGATCGTTTCTCTGTAAGCTGAGCGCAAACAATCCAGCGAAAGGCGGCAACACTGTTTGCCGCCTTTTTTCGTTTTCACGCGTTAACCATGTTTCTGCCCGTGCCGTGATTTGCCGATGTTTTCCGGCCTGATCGAATTGGGGCCAAAAAGAAATTATATTTCAGAGCGCTATGAGAATTGCTGCAAATGCATACCCGCGGAATGCCCGCTCGCAATTGCGTGATCGTTAACTTGTTGCTTGACCGCCGAGCAGCCGTGATTAATCTTGTTACAGTTTCAAGGTGATGGAGGATCGCCGCTGGACTGTGTGTTCTGAAGTAACCTGCCGTATATTCAGCGGCTTTTATGGTTGTCTTGATGTAAATTGATTTTCGCCCTCTTTGGGTGTCAAGATGTTCTGAATTCGCACCTGTGGCGTTTCCTTTCGACGTGTCTGAAAGGATCGACTGCATGAATACCCCGCTGACCCCCGAAAAAATCATCAACGCATTTATTGTCGATGATCAGGACCTTCCGGCAATTACGACGCTGGCAGATGGTCGGTTTGTCGTGACTTGGCAATCCGATGGCCAGGATGGGGATCAGAACGCAATCGTCGCCCAGGTGTTCTCGGCCCAGGGGGAGCGGATCGGGCTCGAGTTTCTGGTCAACGACACCCGCGCAGGCGCGCAGAGCAACCCGGCCATCGCGGGGACGGAGGATGGCGGCTTTGTCATTGTCTGGGAGTCTGCCGATGGCAGTGGCACAGGTATCTTCTCGCAGCGCTATGATGTGAACGCAGAGCCCATCGGCGGCGAAGTCATCGTGAACGATACGCTCTCGTCGACCCAGAACGGTCCATCCGTGACCGGGCTGCCTGGGGGCGGTTACGTCGTGACCTTCTATGATGAAGGGTCCGGTGCGGATTTCAACGACGACGTTCGCGCCCGGATCTTCGACGCGAATGGCGTGCCGGCTGGCGCGCCTTTCACCGTCAACACGACCGGTGCGCAGTCAGGGGTGAACCAGACGGCTGCCGAGGTCGCCGCCATCCCGCCATCGGGTGCTGCGGACAATCTCGCTGCGGGCGGGTTTGTTGTCACGTTCATCAGCGGCTCGATGGCGTATCTGCAGGTGTTCGACACCTCCGGGAACGCCGTGGGAACCGAGACCTCCCTTGCATCGCTCGGCGTGGCAACCTCGTCCGAACCCGTGGTTGCCGGTCTGGTTGGCGGGGGCTTTGTCGCCGTGTTCCGCGACGCGGCTGGCGAGATTTCGGCGCATCTCTTCTCGGGCGATGGGACGCCCGTCGGGGGCGCGTTTCAGGTCAATGTCGAAACCCAATCCACGCAGTCTCAGCCGGAAGTGATCGGAACCCCTGACGGGGGCTTTGCCGTCGTCTGGACCTCGCGCACCAGCGGACCCGCCGGCGATGGCAGCGGGGAGGGTGTGATCGCGCGCAGCTTCGATGCGTCCGGAACTCCGACCACAGGTGAAGTGATCGTCAACGAGCAGATCGCAGGCGGCCAAACGCAGCCCGTGATTACGGCTCTGCCCGATGGCACCATTGCCGCTGCCTGGACAAGCGTTACCTCTGGGGCGTCCGGGGATGGCGACGGCTCTGGCGTTGTCCTGCGACTTCTGGGGGATCCGCAGACCTTTGTGGCCGCCCCCGCCTCGCCGGAAATCGAAGCCGTCTCGACCGAGCGGACCCTGCTCGAGGCAGATCTCAATGCCGGCCCGATCCTGATCGATGCGGATGGCGCAGCGGCTGTCTCGGATATGGATTCCGCCAATTTCGATGGCGGGCGCCTGATCGTGGGTGCGATCGCGCAATCGGCCAGCGAGGACGAGTTTCCGGATCAGGACGCGGATGCGCAGGACAATTTCGGGCTGAACACTGCCGGGGCCGTGGCGATCAACGGGACAGATGTCTCTGTCGACGGAACGGTGATCGGGACAATCGTGTCCGACGGGCAGGGCGGTGCGCCGCTTGAGATTGCCCTGAACAGCGATGCGGATGCGGACGCGGTCGAGATCCTTGTCGAAAACCTCACCTATGCCAATCCGTCCGATGATCCGCGCGACAGCGTGGTGGTGGGCATTCAACTCGAAGACGGCGATGGCGCCTCCTCTGATCCGGTGGTGGTGACCATCACCATCACGCCCGAGATGGATGCCGATCCCAAGATCCGCGGCGAGGTTCAGGTCAACACCGTCTTTTCCGCGGCCCAGAACGATTCCGACATCGCGACCCTGGCCGATGGTGGTTACATCTCTGTCTGGAACTCCACGAACCAGGACAATCCGGGCGACAGTAGTATCGGCATCTTTGCGCAGCGCTATGATGCGAGCGGTGCGGTTGTCGGCGATGAGTTCCAGATCAACACCACCGTTGTAGGCTCGCAATCCGACGCGTCCGTTGCAGGTCTCGACGATGGCGGTTTCGTAGTTGTCTGGGATGACAACACAATCGACAGCATCCGGTTGAGCCGCTTCGACGCCAATGGTGTCGAGACCATTTCGGAGTTGCAGGTCGCGACTAATCAGGCTGGCTCGCAATTCGAACCCCATGTCACCGCGCTGAGCAATGGCGGCTACGTCGTCACCTGGACCAGCAACGGCGGCGGCGGGGATGGCGATTTCAACGCAGTGAAGGCGCAGGTCTTCAACGCGGCAGGCGCGGCCGTTGGCGGCGAGATCCTGATCAACGAGTTCACCGATGGGGACCAGGACACCCCGCGGGTCACCGCCCTCGAGAATGGCCGCTTCGCCGTGGTCTGGGAGCAGAAAAACCCGGCCGACGGGGATGGCAGCGGCCTCTCTGTCGCGGCCCGTATCTTTGAGGCGAATGCCACCCCGGCGGGCGGCGAGTTCCAAGTCAATACATTTGCCGACGGTGCCCAGGCCCAGTCGGATGTGGCCACGCTGTCCAATGGCGACATTATCGTGGTCTGGCGCTCGGAGGACCAGGATGGTTTCTCGGGCGGGATCTATGGTCAGCGCTTTACCGATCAGGGCGTCGCGGTCGGCGGAGAATTCCGGATCAACGACTTCACCGGTAATAACGAGCGTGACCCCAAGGTGATCGGTCTCGATACCGGTGGCTTCGTCGTCGCCTGGGAGGCGGATACCAATGTGGGATCGGGCACGGATGTCATCGCGCAGGTGTTTGACGCCGATGGTACTCGGATTGACGGCGAAGTGCTGGTCAACACGCTCGTATCCAGCACGCAGGACGAGATTGCGCTGACGGCACTGCCCGACGGCAATTACGTGGTCCAGTGGACCTCAGACAATGGCGATGGCAGCGGCGATGGGATCTTCCAGCAGATCTTTGGCGATCCGAACGAAATCAACACCTCTGCCGCGCCGACCATCGAGGGTCTGGCGTCGAATATCGCGCTGACCGAGGCCGAGGCCAATGGGGGCGTGCTGCTCTTCCCCGCAGGAGCGGTGAGCCTGACAGATCTGGACTCCGCGGATTTGGACGGGGGGCAGCTGCGGGTGAACCGCATCGTCTCCGAACCCCTGCAGGAGCAGTTCAACGACCCTGACGGGCCGGAGCAAGACGCACTGACCGTCGCCGTTGGGGGCGATATCACGCAAGCCGGGGCGACCCTGTCCGTGAACGGCACGGCCGTGGCCACGGTCGTGTCCGATGGAGCCGATGGTACGTCCCTTGTTCTGGAGTTCCTGCCCGGCGCGACCGTCGAGGCGGTCGAGACCCTGCTCGGCGCGCTGTCCTATCAGAACTCCTCCGACAATCCGCGGGAGAGCCGCACCTATTCCGTGACCCTTCTGGATGGGGATGGCGGAGCCACCACACCTTTCGTGTTTGAGATCGATCTGAGCCAAAGTCCGGATCTCGTCGGGCTCGACAAGGTGGGGGCGGAGACACAGGTCAATAGCTTCACTCCCGGCTCCCAGTCGGATCCCGGCATCGCGGTTCTGGCCGATGGCGGTTGGGTCGTGGTCTGGACCTCCGTTGGTCAAGATGGATCGGGCAACGGCATATATGCGCAGCGCTACGCGGCGGATGGGGCAAACATTGGCGGCGAAGTCCAAGTTGCATCGACCTTTGACGGTTCGCAGGCCGATGCGGTGGTCACTGGTCTGAGCAATGGCGGCTACGCGATCTCCTGGGAGGGGAATGGCCCCGGGGACGGATCCGGTGTCTTCACCAAACTGTTCGACGCTGCCGGCGTTGCGATCACCGGGGACATTCTCGTCAATACCAATGTCAGCAGTTCACAAGTCGATCCGGCGATCACCGCGCTCGGCACCGGCTTTGTGGTCAGCTACACGTCCTTTAATGTGGATGGCAGTTCAGACGGCATCGCCTTCCAGCGCTTCGACGCAAGCGGGGTCCCGCAAGGCCCTGAAACAATTGCCAATGAAGAGATAGCGAGCAGCCAGTTCGACTCCGATATCGTAGAATTGGCCGATGGACGCTTTGTCGTCGTCTGGACGAGCGCCACCTCCGGGAGCGCCGGGGATGGCAGCTCCAACGGGGTGTTTGGCCGGATCTTCAATGCGGACGGTACGGCGGCGACCGGCGAGTTCCTGATCAACGAGATCACCCTGAATGCGCAGGGCACGCCCTCGGTTGTGGGCACCCCGGATGGCGGGTTCCTTGTGGCCTTCGAAGATAGTTCGAATGCGCTGGACGGCTCTGGCGTTTCGATCATCGCCCGCAAGTTCGACACGACAGGTGCGCCTGAGGACGATCAGTTTGTCGTCAACAGCTTCACCTCCAGCACGCAGTTCCAGCCTGACATCACCGTGCTTGCCGATGGGCGCTTTGTGGTCAGCTATATGAGCAACAGCAATGATGGGGACCGGAACGGGAACTCCGTCATCGCCCAAGTCTATGCCGCTGATGGCAGCCGCATTGACGAATCCTTCATCGTCAATTCCGAAACCGCCAGCTCGCAGGATCAGGGTCAGGTCGTGGCCTTGCCGGGGGGTGGCTTTGTGGTGGTCTGGTCCTCTGTCACCTCCGGGGATGCCGGGGATGGCAATGACCGCGGTATCTTCCAGCAGATTTACGGCGTTCCGGGTGATTTCAACCTCGACGAGGCACCGGTGATCATTGGGGTGGCAGGTACGCGCACGATTTCCGAGGCGGAGGCGAATGCGGGCCTCGTGGCGCTCGAGGCGGATCGCGCAATCGCGGTCGGGGATCTGGACGCGACCGACTATGATGGCGGTGTGCTCCAAGTGGAGATTGATCAGGTAGCGGATCTACTGGATCAGATCCCGGGCATTGATGGAGTCGCTCAGGACGAGCTTGGGTTGCTGACCGACGCGGTTGGCAATGGCGCGGTATCGGTCTCCGGAACCAGTGTTCTGGTGGACGGTGTCACGGTAGGGACCCTGACCAGTGACGGGACCGCGGGACAGCCTTTGACCATTGAGTTCAATGGCAATTCCACGGTGGAATCCGTCGAGGCGGTGATGGGCGCTCTGGCCTATGCGAACGCCTCGGACGGCCCCGCCTCGGATCGTCGGATCAAGATCCAGCTCACCGATCCCCAAGGCAATTCCGCGCCGGAACAGTTCATCGAGCTGACGATTGAGCCGAGCGCTGACAGCACGCTCGTGGCGGGCGACGAGATGCGTGTGAATGCCCACACCCAGAGCGAGCAGTCGATCCCGGTGCTGGCCGAACTGACCGGTGGCGGCCATGTGGTTGTCTGGTCTTCGGCCAGTCAGGACAACCTGAATGTCGAAGGCAGTACTGGCGTCTTCGCTCAGCTTTATGACGCGAACGGCGTGCCCGTGGGGCCGGAATTCCAGGTCACCACGGCCTTCGATCAGGCGCAAACGGACCCCAGCGTCGCGGCAACCTCGGATGGCGGCTTCGTCGTGGTCTGGGAGAGCATCAATCAGGACCAGCCCGGCTTCTTCAACAACGGTATCTTCGGACAGCGTTATGATGCGAGCGGGACCCAGGTCGGCAGCGAGTTCCAGGTCAACACCACGGTCGCTGCGCAGCAGTTCGATGCCTCGGTCGCAGCCTTTGCCGATGGTGGGTTCATCGTGGTCTGGAATGCCGATGCGGGCGATGGCAGTGGGGATGCGATCATCTCCCAACGCTACGATGCGACGGGTGCCCCGGTCGGTGGCGAGGTCACGGTCAATGTGGACCAGACCCAGAGCAATCAGTTCGATGCCGAGGTCGCGACGCTGGTCACGGCCGGAGGCCAGAGTGCCGGGCATGCGATCGTCTTCACGGGCCCCACATCGGGCGGCGATGGGGATGGGGATCGCAACGGTGTTTACCTGCGTGTCTTTGATGCGAGCGGTGCCGCGCTGGGCGCAGAGACCCTCGTCAATACCACGACCCTCGAGGATCAGTTCGACGCAGACATCACGGGTCTTTCCGGGGGCGGATTTGTCGTCACCTGGACCGATGACGAGGCCGACGGGAATTTCGACGGCATCTATGCCCAGATCTACACGAATGCGGGCGCGAAGGTCGGCGGCGAGTTTCGGGTCAACACCAACACGGACTCGAACCAGTTCAATTCCTCTGTGAAGGCCATGGCCGATGGCGGCTTCGTGGTCACATGGACCTCCTCAACTGGCGACGGATCAGGGCAGGGCGTCTTTGGTCAGCGCTACGACGCCAATGGTGTGCGCATTGATGGCGAGTTCCAGGTCAATCAGGAATTCTCCAGCACCCAGAGCCAGAGCGCCGCGCTCGGTCTGGCCGATGGCGGGCTCATCGTGTCCTGGCGCTCCGAGGCCAGCTCCACGGCAGGCGATGGCTCCGGCGGGGCGATCATACAACGGGTGTTCGATGCCACGCCCACGGCGGATACGTCGCCGGTTCTGTCCGACGTTGCGCGGATCTCGAATGTCGGCGCCAATGATGTGACTGGCGGGGCGATCGCCTTGCTGGATGCGGGCGTGTCGCTCGTGGATCCGGATGGCGGCAACTTCGACGGTGGCACCCTGCGGATCTACTACACCGCGGGCGAAACTGCGGATGATCAGCTCTCCGTGGTGGACAATGGTGTCGTGACGGTCGCGGGCGCTGTGGTCTCGGTCAACGGGACGGCGATCGGCACGATCAGCGGCGCCGAAGACGGTGTGAACGGCGTACCGCTTGCCATCGATCTGAACGCGAATGCGACCGCGACCGAAGTGGCCCTGCTCTTTGAGGCCATCGGCTTCAGCTTCGGCGGGATCGCCGGGGACATCCAGAACACAGATCGCGGGATCGGCTTTACCCTGACCGACGGGGCCGGCGGGCAGACACAGCCGGATTCCGTCTTCCTGAACTTCTTCCAGGGCTCGAACAACCCCGTTTTCCAGCTCTCGGATTTCGGTGCGGATGAGAACGGTTCTGGTCCGACCATCCTCGGCAGTGTCGCGGAATCCGACCTGCTGACAACGCCCCTCCGCCTCGATGCGGCGGTCAATCTGACCAACACCTCGGGTGTGACCTTCGCCTCGGGGCAGGTCACCGTCAGCAACAGTTCGGGCGGGCTCAGCGTCGATATCCTGTCGGTGGCCGATATCGGCACTGGGACTGGACAGATCGGCTTCAACGGCTTGGATGTGAGCTACGAAGGGATCTTGATCGGGACGGTGAACGCCACCAGCAATGGGCAGAACGGATCAGCGCTCGGCATTGATCTGAACGCCTCTGCGGATGCCGAGGCCATCGAGGCCCTGATCGAGGCCTTCACCTATGCGACCACGGGCGCGATCAACCGCACTGCGCAGACCTTCAATGTCTCTGTGTCCGGGTCCGGGGGCTCGACCTCCGCATCTGCTGTTCTGCAGATCGAGAATGATCTGGTCCTGCCCGCCACGGGCGAGGATGAGCAGGTCAACAGCTTCATCACCCGTGATCAGTCCAATCCGGTCATCGCCGAGCTCAGCACGGGCGGATACGTCATCGCGTGGACATCAACGAGCCAGGACAACCCGAACGCGACCTTTGAAACCGGCGTCTTCGCGCAGGTCTATAATGCGAACGGGTCTCCGGTCGGGGTCGAGTTCCAGGTCAATGACATCGCGATCCGCACCCAGTTTGAACCGAGCATCACCGGGTTGAGCAACGGCAATTTTGTCGTGACCTTCACGGACACCAATGGCGCACGCGATGGATCGAGCAGCGCAGTCGTCGCGCAGGTTTTTGACAGCAGCGGTGCGCCCATCGGGGCCAATTTCGTGGTCAATGAAGAGACCTCGAGCGTCCAGGACTTGTCCGAGGTTGTCGCGCTCGACAATGGGCGCTTCATGGTGCTGTGGGATTCCGAAACCTCCGGCAATGCCGGGGACGGCAACCGCGAAGGCGTCTTCGGCCGCGTCTTCGCGGCCAATGGCACGCCCGAGGGCGGCGAGTTCCAGATCAACAGCAGCACCATCCAGAACCAGCGCGAGGTTTCTGCCGCTGTGCTCGACAATGGCGATGTCATCGTTGTCTGGCAAGACAATGGCGGCGCAGATGGAAATTCCAACGGCATCTTCTCGCAGCGTCTGGATGACACGGGCACGTTGCTACTGATTGACGGGTCCGCGCCTGGCGCCGATGAGCAACAGGTGAATGTCGAAACCATCGGGGGCCAACTTCTGCCCGACGTGGCCGCGATTCCGCCGGGCGGAACCTTGTTGAACGGTGGCTATGTGGTGGTCTGGCAGGGGCCGGGCCAGAGTGGCACCGATATCTTTGGACAGGTTTTTGACGCGGCCGGCAACGGGCTGGGTGAGTTCCAAGTCAATGTGAGCGAGCGCTTCACACAGTCCGACCCGCAAGTGATGGCGCGTCCCGACGGGACCTTCACCGTGGTGTGGACGGATAACGACTCGCTGGATGGCAACGGAAATGCGATCATCGCGCAGAACTTTTCCGGTCTGGGCATTCCGCTGGGCGCGTCCTTCGTGGTCAATTCCGAGGGGGCCTCGAGCCAGAGTCAGCCGGACCTGATGGCACTGCCCGATGGTTCCATTGTCGTGGTTTGGAGCAGCGCGACCTCCGGAACGGCCGGGGATGGCAATGGCACCGGTGTCTTCCAGAAGATCATCGACGCGCCTCCGCCGGCTGCAGGCGCGACTGACCCGGTCGTCGAAGGGGTCTCTTCCGAGATTTCTTTTGCCGAGGAAGACGTCAATAGCGGCCTGCAACTGCTTGAAATCGATGGGGCATTGACGGTTGTTGATGTGGATTCTCCCAATTTCGACGGCGGTCAGCTCTCCGTTGGGCGGATTGTCGGTACGGGCGATGTTCTGGCCGCGCAGCTTGGTGCCGGTCTGGGCATCGAGCAGGACCAGTTGGGTCTGGTGACCGGCAATGGCGTGAGCATTGTCGGCAATACGGTGGAGGTGGATTCCGTCTCCGTCGGTGTGATCAGCTCCAATGGCGCGGATGGCGCGCTCTTTGTGGTGGACCTCAACGCGAATGCCACCCCGGAACTGATCGAGCGCGTGATCGCACAGCTCGGCTATGCCAACACCTCTGGCAACCCCACTGCTGAGCGCGAGATCGCCATTCGGCTCAATGATGGCGATGGCGGTGCCTCCGACACGATCCGCGTCAATGTCACGGTGGAGCCCTTTACGGATCGCACCCAGTTTGCCGTGGGCTCGGAAGAGCAGGTCAACACCACAAGCGAGAATACGCAAAGCGCGCCGGAAACCTCGAAAATCTTCGACAGCAACGGGGTGCAGGTCGGCTACGTGGTCGTCTGGGACTCTCTGGATCAGGACCGGGTGGCGGATGCGAACGCGGGTGTCTTTGCCCAGATCTATGACTTGAATGGCGACCCTGTGGGCGTGGAATTCCTGGTCAATACAGAGACGCAATTCACCCAGGATGACCCGCATGTGGCCGGGGTGCCGACCGGCGGGTTCGTCGTCGGTTGGAGCTCCAGCGCGGACAGCAATAGCTACCTGCGCTTCTTCGAGGCGGATGGCACACCGCGCACGGACGAGATCCAGGTCAACGATGTCACGCCCGGCACGCAGGACCTGACCGATATCGCGGTGCAGGATGATGGCACGGTGATTGCCGTTTTCACGGATAACAATTCGCGCGATAGCAGCGGCTCCGGTGTTTTTCAGGCTCGGTTTGACGCTGCGGGCAACGCCCTAGGGGGCAGCAGCCTCGTGAACACCCAGACCTCCAGCACCCAGAACGAGCCCTCGGTGACGGTGCTGCTCGATGGTCGCTATGTGATCAGCTGGACCTCCCAGACCAGCGGCAGCGCGGGTGACGGGTCCGGCGGAGGTATCTTTGCCCAGCTCTTCGAGGCGAATGGCACCCCGATTGGGGGCGAGTTCGGCGTGCCGACCTTCACCGATGGCAGCCAGTCGGATTCCTCCATCGCGGCACTGACGGATGGCGGCTTCGTGATCGTTTGGACGGATCAGAACGCGCTCGACGGCAGCGTTTGGAGCACGCAGCTCCAACGCTATGACGCGACCGGGGCCGCCGTGGGGCCGCAGGTGCGGGTCAACGAAACCACCGTCAGCAGCCAATTTCAAGCCGAGGCCATCGGCTTGGATACGGGCGGCTGGCTTGTGGTCTGGACGGATGATAGCGGCCTCGATAGCAGCGGGTCGGGCATCTTTGCTCAGGTTTATGACGCGACGGGCAACCGGATCGACGGTCAGTTCCAGGTCAACACGGAGGTCTCCAGCACGCAGAGCTTGCCGGTGGCGGTGGCGCTGCCCAATGGGGATTTCACGATCATCTGGACCTCGGACACCAGCGGTTCAGCCGGAGATGGCAGCAGCACCGGGATCTTCCAGCAGGTCTTCAGCTCGGGTGGTGTTGGCGGCTCTGCTGCGCCGATCCTTGTGGGTCTGTCCAGTGCGGTGACCTTCGATGAAGCCGATGTGAACGCGGCGCCGCAGCTTCTGGCGCCGGCCATCGCCCTCGGAGACGCGGACTCCGCGAATTTCGATGGCGGTCACCTGGTGCTTGCCATGCTGGACAATGCGACCGTGCAGTCGCAATTTGCCGCGCCGGACGAAGCCTCTCAGGATCAGCTTGCCGTTGATATGAGCGGCTCGGTCTCCGTCGTTGGCCAATCGGTCCGTGTGGACGGCACAGAGATCGGCACGATCGTGAGCGATGGCGTCGACGGAGCCCCGCTGCAGATTGATTTCAACGCCAATGCCACGCCCGAGCGGGTTGAGACCGTTATCGAAGCCTTGAGCTATGGCAATGCTTCCGATGACCCGGAGGCCGAGCGCAAGGTCGCCCTGCAGATTACCGATGGGGAGGGCGGGACTGTCCGCGAGGTGATTGATGTCACCATCACTCCCGAGACCGACGGTCTTGAGGCCATCGGCCCCGAGCGCCAGACCAACAGCTTCACGATCAACAACCAGTTCGACAGCCAGATCGCGAGCCTGGCAGATGGCGGCTATGTCATCGTCTGGACCTCTACCAATCAGGACGCGACAGGCGACAATAACAACGGTATCTTCCTGCAACGCTACGATGCCGCCGGAGCCCCGGTAGGTGGCGAAATCCAGGTCAACAGCACTGTGCAGAGTGCTCAGACCGATCCCGTCATTGTGGGCCTCGCCAATGGTGGCTTTGCGGTCGCCTATGAGGACAATTCCGGCATTCTGAGCCCGAATAATGACTTCGAGATCCTGCTGCAGGTCTATGACGCAAATGGGGACGAGGTCGGTGTCGAAACCGTGGTCAACAGCGCCTCGGTGAACCAGCCCTTCACCCCGGCGATGGCGGCCTTCGAGAACGGCAATTTCGTGGTCGTTGCCGAGAGCCGGACCAACGCGACGTTCCAGGACACGATCAACGGACAGATCTACGACGCGACGGGCGGACAGGTCGGGGTCGGTTTCGAGCTTCCGACAACGGGTAATAGGATCGGAGACCCCGACGTGGCGACACAGGCGGACGGCACCTTTGCCATCGTCTATGTCGAACGCAGTGTCGACAACGCGCCTGTGAGTGACGACGGTATTCTGTTCCAACGGTTTGCCGCAGACGGCTCGCTGGTGGGCGGCCCGATCGTGGTCAATACCCGGGTTGAGGGCGCCCAGAACGAGCCGTCGATTACGGCGCTGCAGGGCGGCGGCTATGTGGTCGTCTATACTGCGCCCGGCGATGACACGGGCGGGCAGACTGGCGTCTTTGGTCAGATGCTCGCGGCTGATGGCACTAAGATCAACGGCGAGTTCCTGATCAACGAGCAGGTCAATTCTAACCAGCGCGAAGCGGATGTGGTTGCACTGGACGGGGGCGGCTTCGCGGTCTCCTACACCGACGACAATAGCGCCGATGGCGACAGTTCGGGCGTTTTCGTTCAGCAGTATGACGCGGCTGGCAACCGCGTTGATGGGGCCGTTCTGGTCAATGAAGAAACCAGTGGCGCGCAGATCCAGTCCTCCATCGCAGCACTTCCGGGGGGCAACCTTGTAGTGTCCTACACCTCCGCCACCTCCGGGGCTGCAGGGGATGGCAACAGCAACGGGATCTTCCACCGGATCCTTGGCGATCCGGCAGATTTCTCCTTCGGGCTGGAGCCTGTGCTCGACGGTCTGAATGCCGAGGTGAATTATATCGAAGACGATGTGAACGGCGTTCCCCAGCTGATCGATGCCAATGGCGCCGTGGCCGTTTCGGATCCGGATTCCGCGGATTTCGAGGGTGGTTCGATCCTCGTGTCGAACCTCGTCTCCTCGGCGCCACTGATCGACCAGATCAACGCGCCCGATGACCTGACCCAGGACCAGCTCGGTCTGCGCCAGGCCGACGGGATCACGATCCTCGGGACGGATGTCTCGGTGAACGGGACGCTGGTCGGCGAGATCGTGCAGGGCGGGCAGAACGGCGCTCCATTCGAGCTGCTGCTGAATGCGAACGCGGATGTGGCGATTGTCGAGCTTCTGGTCGAGAACCTGACCTATCGCAATATCTCGGATGATCCGCTGGAGCTGCGGCAGCTGCGTGTGCAGATCACGGATGGCGATGGCGGGGCCTCGGATCCTGCGATTGTCACGGTCAACATCACCGCCTCGCCTGATGGGGCGCAGCCCGTGGGCGGCGAGCGTGTGGTCAACACCTCGACCGGGACGCAGGACAACCCCTCGGTCGCCGAGCTTCCGGGCACGGGCGGTGACTTCATCGTCGTCTGGGAGAATTTCGGCGCCGATGGCGACCGCGAGGGCATCTACGCGCAGCGCTTTGACGTGCTGGGCAACCCGATCGCGCGCGATGGCACAGGCCTGCCCGATGGGGTGACGGATGAGTTCCTCGTGAACTCCACGACGGCGGATGATCAATTCCAGCCGCAAGTGACCGGCTATGCCGATGGCGGCTGGGTGGTTGTCTGGACCGATGATTTGGAAGACGGGTCCAGCGACGGTGTCTTCCTGCAGCGCTACAATCCGGATGGCACGGTCAATGGGGGCCAGACCCAGGTCAACTCCTTCACCAGCTCGACCCAGAACGAGCCCGATGTGGCCGCGCTGTCCAATGGCAACACGGTCGTTGTCTTCAATGCGCAGAGTTCGGCGGGCTCCGGCGACGGCTCCAGCACGGGTATCTCCGCACGGATCTTCGATACCAATGGCAATCCGCTCGCGACGGAATTCGTGGTCAATATCGAGACCAGCGGGGCCCAGTCCTCGCCGGAGGTCACGGCGCTCAGCACGGGCGGCTTCCTTGTCACCTATGTCTCGCAGACCTCCGGTACGGCCGGTGATGGCAACAGCAATGGCATCTTCGCGCAGGCCTTTGACGCCAATGGGGCCGCTGTCGGATCCGAGTTCCAGGTCAACACGACCGTGGTCGGCTCGCAGGTGGCGCCGCAGATCACCGAGCTTGCCAATGGCGATCTGGTCTTCGTCTGGCAGGACGACCGGAACGACCTGAGCAGCACAGGGATCTTCGCGCAGATCTATGACGTGAGCGGCGCGCCGATCTCCGAGGAGTTCCGGGTCAATGACCGCCGCACGAGCTCGCAATCGGAGCCGGACATCGCGGCCCTCGATACGGGCGGCTTCGTGATCACCTGGACCGATAATGGCGGTGCGGATGGCAGCCAGGGTGCGGTCTTTGCCCAGCAATATGATGGCACAGGCGCCCGGATCGACAGTCAGATTCTGGTCAATACGACGACCTCGGGAAACCAAAACCAGCCCAGTGTCACGAGCCTGCCCGAAGGCGGATTTGTCATCACCTACAGTGGTGTGGATGCAAATGCTCAGATCCTGCTGCAGGTCTATGGCAATGATGCGCCCATCGTCTCGCCGGTCTCGGCCAGCGGCGACGAGGATACGGCCATTGTGCTGGATGCGTCGATCTTCGACGCGGGCTTCAGTGATCCCGATGGCAACAGCCTGCAGGCGATCCGGATCGAGAATTTCCCGACGGGCGGCACCTTGACGCTCTCGGGTGTGCCGGTCTCGGTCGATCAGGTGATCAGCCGTGCGGACCTTCTGGCGGGCAATCTCGTCTATCTCGGCGCGCAGGATTTCAACGGGCCGGACAGCTTCCTGTGGTCGGGCTCGGACGGGATCGTGTTCTCGAATGACGTGGTGGCCGCCGAGATCACCGTGAACCCGGTCAATGATGCCCCGGGCCTTGAAGCCGGGCCGAACCAGACCCTCGAGGAAGGGCAGAACCTGAACCGGGCGATCACCCTGACGGATCCGGACACCGATAACCGCACCTTCACGGTCGACTTCGGAGATGGCGATATACGGGTGTTCAACTCGACCAATGTGAACCAGGTTCTCAACAAGACCTATGCGGGCGAAGGCGTGTTCACGGTCACCGTGACCGTGGATGACAATGCCGGCGAGGCCAATTCCGTCGAAACGGACAGCTTCGAGGTCACGGTCGAGAACGCGCCGCCCCAAGTGGTCGACAACAACGACAGCGTGCGCGAGGACGGCCCCTCCACCACAGGCAATGTCCTGACCAATGACTCGGATCCGGGGGGCGATGCGCTGACCGTGACCGAGGTCAACGGGGAGGCGGCCGATGTCGGGGTGGAGATCACGCTGGGCTCCGGCGCGCTCTTGACGCTGAATGCCGATGGCAGCTACGACTACGACCCCAACGGCGCCTTTGAGGATCTCGGACGGTTCCAGTCCCGCACCGACAGCTTCACCTATACGGCCGATGACGGGGATGGCGGATCGGGGCAGGCCACCGTCAGGATCCGGGTCGATGGCGACAATGACGACCCCGAGGGCGTGGATGATACCTTTGCCACCAACGACACGGATGTGGTGTCGGGCAATGTCCTGACCAATGACACGGATGTGGATACGGGTGATGTCCTGACCGTCACCGAGGTGAACGGCGAAGCCGCAAATGTGGGTGTCGAGATCACGCTCGCCTCGGGGGCATTGCTGACGCTGAATGCCAATGGCAGCTTCGATTACGATCCGAGCAGTGCGACGATCCCCGGCGGGTCGGACAGCTTCACCTATACGGTCTCGGACGGGCTTGCCTCGGACGGGGCGACGGTCACGCTGAACATCGTGACCACGAACCAGTCGCCCGTCGCGCAGGATGACGATGTTTCGGCCAGTGAGGACGGGGTCTCCAACGGCAACCTCTTTGCCGATAATGGCAATGGGGTCGACAGTGACCCGGATGGCGACACGATCGAGGTCAGCCAGGTCAATGGATCGGCCGCGAATGTGGGCAACCAGATCGCGCTTTCGGGTGGCGGGTTGCTGACCGTGAATGCCGATGGCAGCTACAGCTTTGATGCCAATGGCGCCTATGAGGACCTGGCCTTCGGTGAAAGCACGCAAGAGACCTTTGCCTACACGATCATCGACGGCAATGGCGGCAGCAACGCGGCGCAGGTGCTCCTCACGATCAACGGCGCTAATGACCAGCCGGACGCTGATACCGACACGGCCACCACGGATGAGGCCACGGCCATCAACGGCAATGTCCTGACCAATGACGACGATCCGGACACGACGGACGCGCTCGAGGTGATCGAGGTCGGAGGCTCCAGTCTTGCCGTGGGCCAGTCGGTCACCGGCAGTGCGGGTGGCACCTTCATCATCGAGACGGATGGGTCCTATACCTATGATCCGGCGGGCGCGCTCGAAGGTCTCGATGACAATGAGAGCACGGTCGATATCGTCACCTACCGGATTTCGGACGGCAATGGCGGTGAGGATACGGCCCAGCTCCGTGTGACAGTGAACGGTCTGAATGATGACCCGGTGGCGCAGGATGACGACTTCACCCTCGGCGAAGACGACACCGTGAATGGCAACCTGCAGGACGATAACGGCAACGGACCGGACAGTGATCCGGACGTGTCCGATATCGGCGTCGTGACGGCGGTCAATGGTCAGGCGACCAATGTGGGCAGCCAGATCACGCTTGGCTCGGGGGCGCTACTGGTGGTGAATGCCTCGGGCACCTTCACCTATGACACCAATGGCGCGTTCTTCATGCTCTCGACCGGCGATACGGCGACCGAGAGCTTCACCTACACCCTGACCGACGATAGCGGGGTGAGCGATACGGCCACGGTGACCTTCACCATCCAGGGCAACTCCTCCAACCCGGTTGCGGTCGATGACAGCGTGACCACCGATGAGGACAGCGCGGTCAATGGCGCGGTTCTGGGCAATGACAGCGATGGGGATGCCGATCCGCTGGTGGTGTCGGCGGTCAATGGCAATGGCGCCGCCGTGGGGACCCAGATCACTCTGGCCTCGGGCGCGCTGCTGACGCTGAACGCCGATGGCACCTTTGCCTATGATCCCAATGATCAGTTCGAAAGCCTGGCCGTGGGCGAGAGCGACACGGACAGTTTCACCTACACGATCAGCGACGGGAACGGAGGCACTGATACGGCGACCGTCACCATCGATATCGACGGGGTGAATGACGCACCGCGCGCCCGCCCGGATACCCTGACCACCAATGAGGATCAGGCCCTGACGGACGATCTGTTCGCCAATAACGGGGCAGGGGTGGATCGCGACCCGGATGCCTCCGACGTGATCGAGCTGGTCGAGGTCAACGGCTCAGCCGCGAATGTCGGGATGCAGATCGCACTGCCCTCGGGCGCGCTGCTGACGGTGCTGGCGGACGGGACGGTCGATTACGACCCGAATGGTCAGTTCGAAAGCCTCGCCCAGGGCGATACCGCTTCGGACAGCTTCACCTACCGGATCTCGGACGGGAATGGCGGCTTTGACGGGGCGAATGTCACGGTCCTGATCCGCGGCCAGAATGACGATCCCGACGCGGTGGATGACGATGTCGCCACGGCTGTGTCGAATGTCCTGAACGGCAATGTTCTGGTCGATAACGGCAATGGTCCGGACACGGATGTGGACGCCGGTGACACGATCTCGGTCAACGAGGTCGAGGGCTCTGCCGCCAATGTCGGCACGCAGATCACGCTCGCCTCGGGCGCCCTTCTGACCCTGAACGCGGACGGAACCTTTGCCTATGATGACAACGGGGTCTTCGGGATGCTGGGCGCGGGCCAGAGCGAGACCGACAGCTTCACCTACTCCATCATCGATGGCAGCGGGGCGAGCGATACGGCGACGGTGACGGTGACCATCGGGGGCGACAACCTTCCCCCTGCGGCCATCGACGACCCGGTGACCACGGACGAGGACACGGCCGTTCAGGGCAATGTGCTCGACAATGACACCGACCCGAACGCGGATCCGCTGACGGTGACCGAGGTCAATGGCAATGCCGCCGATGTCGGGATGCAGATCGCACTGGCCTCCGGGGCTCTGCTCACGCTCAACTCGGATGGGACGTTCGACTACAATCCGAACGGCCAGTTCGAGAGCCTGGCTGTGGGCGAAAGCGACACGGATAGCTTCACCTATACGGTCATTGACGGAAATGGTGGCACGGATACGGCCACCGTGACGGTCACGGTCAATGGGGTGAACGACATGCCCCATGCGCGTCGCGACGACCTGACCACCAACGAGGATCAGGCGCTGGCGGCCAACCTCTTTGACGATAATGGCAATGGGGCCGACCGCGATCCGGATGCGTCGGACATCCTCGAAGTGGCCGAGGTCAACGGCTCTGCCGCCAATGTCGGGACCGAGATCACCCTGGCCTCCGGCGCGCTGCTGACGGTGCTGGCGGATGGGTCGGTGGATTACGATCCCAATGGCCAGTTCGAGAGCCTCGCCATCGGCGAGAGCACAACGGACAGCTTCACCTATCGCGTTTCAGACGGGAATGGGGGCTTCGACGGTGCCACCGTCTTCATCCAGATCGATGGTCGCAATGATGCGCCCGTCGCCGCGGATGACGATGTGACCACCAATGAAGACACGGCGCTGATGGGTTCGGTCTTTGCGGATAACGGGTCCGGTCCCGATAGCGACGTGGATGCGTCCGACGTGATCACGGTCTCCGAGGTCAACGGCTCTGCCGCTGCGGTGGGCACCCAGATCACACTGGCCTCGGGCGCTCTGCTGACGCTGAACGCGGATGGAACCTTTGACTACGATCCGAACGATCAGTTCGAGGCCCTGGCCGTGACCGAAACCGCGACGGACAGCTTCACCTACACGATCATTGACGGGAATGGCGGCTCTGACATGGCCACTGTCACCGTGACGATCGAGGGCGTGAATGATGCGCCGGTCGCCGCGGATGACGCCGTCAGCACGGATGAAGACACCGCGCTGAGCGGATCGGTTCTCGTGGATAACGGGTCCGGTGCGGATAGCGATGTGGACGCCTCCGACACGCTGACGGTGAGCCAGGTGAATGGCGCGGCCGCCAGTGTGGGCACCCAGATCACGCTGGCCTCGGGCGCTCTGTTGACGCTGAACGCGGATGGGAGCTTCGATTATGATCCGAACGATCAGTTCGAAGCCCTAGCTGTGGGCGAGAGCGATACGGACAGCTTCTCCTACACTGTCTCTGACGGGAATGGCGGGAGCGATACCGCGACGGTGACCGTGACGATCAACGGGGCCAATGACGCGCCGGTCTTCGTTTCGAGCGATGCGTTCTCGCTGCCGGAGAACACCAGTTTGGTGGGCACGGTGGCGACCACGGATCTGGATGCGTCGGACGATGTGACCTACGCGATTGCGGGCGGGGCGGATGAGCTTCTGTTCAACATCGACGCGGATACGGGCGAGCTGTCCTTCATCACCGCGCCCGATTTCGAGATGCCCGGCGATGTCGGGGAGGACAACACCTACAATGTCACGGTTTCCGCCTTCGATGGCACCGACACCGTGACCCAGGATGTCACCATCTCGGTCACCGATGTGGACGAGACCGGCGGCCCGACGGTGCTGACGGGGACCAGCGGGTTCGATGTTCTCTTCGGGTCTTCGGAGGACGAGATCTTCCAGACCCTGGGCGGGCGCATCGACCAGAGCTTCGCCGGAGGCGGCGCGGATGTGTTCGAGTTCGGCAGCGAGACCAGCAATGGTCAGCGCGAGTTCGACTTCATCTTCGGCTTTGACGGGGACGACGCGCTCGATCTCGGCACTGCCTCAATTTTGCTCGAAGTGAACCGGCCCGCAGCAACCTATCTGGTTCTGGACGGAGACTTCGACATCGTTGTGCTGTTCGGCACGGCGGACTTTGACGAGACGACGCAACTGCTATGATAACAGGAGACATTCAATGCCAAGGCATAGACAGATGGCCCCGGTTATCCGGACAGGTTTTCAAGGAAGACGCGCAGGGCTGCGCAGGAGTGTATCATGATTAAGCAAGTGTTCGCAGCGACGGTCCTCGCCCTTGGACTGTCAAGCATGGGCGCCAAGGCGGTCACGCTCGATCTGGGCAATTTCGAGCTCGGGTCAGAAATCGTCAGCGCCACAGGGGCGGCGGATATCATCGCGGGCGGGATGATCCCGGCCTCTTTCCTTGGGATCGGGGCCTCGTTTGGCCCGTTCGAGGTCGTCACTGTCACCGGGTTCGACCCGTTCGATGCCGGTGATTTCTCTGTGACCTACGCAGTGCCTTCCACGACCAGCAGTCTGTCCGGCATCGCCACGGACTTGGTCACCACGGATACGACCATCGAGATCCTGTTCGATGTGGCGGCGGGCAATATCGCCATCCCGTCGGGCAAATTCGTTGTCGTGATCGAGGATATCGATCCGGTCAACGATTACGGCGCCGACCCGTTCGGCTTCATTGGTGCGGCAACCCTGGGACCTGACCCTGTTCTGAGCTCCTTCACACTCACGGCGCTTGTGCCGATCCCGTTGCCGGGCGCTTTGCCGCTTCTGGCATTGGGACTGGGATCCCTGGCGGTGGCGCGGCGACGCAAGACCGGCTGATCCCGCTCCGGGGCGCAGATCCCGGGCGGCATGACCTCACCAATCACGGCGGCGCAGGTACTCTGCGCCGCTTTGTGGTTCCGGCGGACTGGATCAGCGCTGCCAGAGGGGATGATCCGAGGGCACATGCCCATTCTGCGCCGCATGGGCGCAGTCAGAGAGGCTGCCGAAGCGCACGCGACGCCCGCTCAGCCCCGGCGCGTAATGGGCGTATTTCCCGGAATTGGTCATCAGCACGGTGGTGTCCGGCGGAAAGACCGGTTCCACGATCGAGCACCAGCAGAGATCCGCGTGAAACCGCACGCCCGTGGCCTCCAGCGCGGCGACCAACCCCTCGGCCATGGCGCTCTGATACACGTCGCGACCCAGAGTGATGATCACCGAGACCCCGGCCCGCACCGCCCCGCCGGACATCAGCGCGGCGAAGGCGCGGGTTTCCTCCAGCGAGAAATGCGGGCTGCCAAGCGCGATCAGGTTCACGTCGGCGGGTCCGCCATTGAGTTGCGCCCAGGCGTCGCTCAGATCCGCCTCGGTGATCCGCAGGTGCTGCGCATCCTCCAACGGGGGCAGGGTGCTTTCGGGCGTGACCCCCGCTATATGAAGCATTGGCGCCGCCGAGGTCGTCCCGAAGGCTGCGCAAATCGCGCGCAGGTCGTCGCGGCTGGGCGCAGCCTCGGCCAGCCCGGTCAGCAGGGGGATCCCCTCGGGCGACATCCGGCCCGCGAGCCAGCCGATCAGGGGCCAGATCCCATCATCGTAGCGCGCGGGCAGATCCACCTCGAGGATCACGTTGGGCCGCCGTCCCTCGGTCAGGTAGACGCCGGTTTCCGGCGCTCGCCCGGTCATCGCGATGAACAGGTCAAGGTAGTCGGGATGCTTGGCCGTGCGCGCACCAAGCACCGTGTTGGCAAAGATCACTGCGTTGGATTCCGACCAGCCGATATCCTCGCCACGGCGCGGGACATCCTCCAGCAGATAGGGCGCGCAGGTGAAGGTCGGGCGCGCGCCCATCTCGACATAGGCATCCGCCAGCGCGCTGGCCGCCGCCCCGAACGCCGGCGGGAGGGAGGGCTCGGGGCATGCCGCGCGATCCACCGAGACCGCGTTGATCGTCGTGGGGATCGCCACCCGCGCGCCCATCTCGGCCATGGCCCGGGCAAAGGTCAGGTTCGCGGGATGGGCATAGATGCAGCCATCAATATGTCCGCGCATCACATTCCGCAGACCCGTCGCCCCCTGGGCCGTGGCAATCGTGGCGATCACATCCATGGCGAGAGCCACGGGCGCGCCCTTTGCCCCGTCCAGCATGGCCCGATCCGCCTCGGACAGGGCGAGATCGGTGGCCGAGGCGCGGTGCAGGGGCAGATCAAGCCCCGGCGCGACGAGCCGCCCGCCCGCGATCCGGGCCGAGGGCTGTGCGGCCAGCTGGTCATAGGCCGCAGGGGGCAGGCGCAGGATCCCGATCGTCTTGTGAAACATCCGGTGCGCGATCAGCGCGCCCAGGGTCAGGATCTCTTCCGCCTCGCGAAAGACCAGCGCGGCGGGCGCATGGCCGTTCAGGGCAAGCTCCAGCAGGACACCGCTGCCCGAACAGGACCCCCGGCTCGTGGGCATCAGGACAATCCTGTCGGCCAGCGATTGTCCGTGGAGGGGGTGATGGGCGTCGATCACCTCGCCGGTTTCGGGATCGACCCCGCCCCAGAAGCTCAAGCCCTCCGCCAAGACGAGGATGTCTCCGGCCAGATCAGCGGGCAGGATCATGCGGGCAGGGGGGGCGGTCATGGCGGTCCTCGGGGCTCGGATGGACCGACCCCGCGGGGGCAGTCCTCGGGGCGCAGCTTGGGCCAGCGATGTGGGGCGCAGCAAGGCGAGATCTGCCCTTGCGGGGTTTTTCGACGCCACGGAGCGCGCGCGCCCCTCGCCAAATGCCTCCGCAGCGCGGATAACGGGCATGTCCGTCAAGGGAGACGCCCATGCGCAGCCGCAAAACCATCCATGTCGTGTCCTGCCATGCGGAGGGCGAGGTCGGCGATGTGATCGTCGGCGGTGTCGCGCCGCCGCCGGGCGACACGCTCTGGGCGCAACGCAGCTGGATCGCGCAGGACCAGAGCCTGCGCAATTTCGTGCTGAACGAGCCGCGCGGCGGGGTATTCCGCCATGTGAACCTGCTGGTGCCGCCAAAGCACCCCGAGGCGCAGATGGGCTGGATCATCATGGAGCCGGAGGACACGCCCCCCATGTCCGGTTCGAACTCGATCTGCGTGTCGACGGTGCTGTTGGACAGTGGAATCCTGCCCATGACCGAGCCCGAGACCCATATGGTGCTCGAGGCGCCGGGCGGGCTGGTGCGCGTGCGCGCCGAATGCGCAGACGGCAAGGCGCAGCGGATCCATGTGCGCAACCTGCCCTCCTTTGCCGCCGAGCAGGGGGTGACACTGGACGTGCCGGGGTTTGGCCCGCTCACGGTGGACACCGCCTATGGCGGCGATAGCTTCGTGATTGTCGACGGGGCCGCGCTCGGTCTCAGCTTTCAGCCGGACGAGGCGCGCAAGCTGGCGGAGTTCGGGGTGCAGATCACCAATGCGGCCAATGAGCAGCTGCGTTTTGTCCATCCGGAGAACCCGGATTGGGCGCATTTCTCCTTTTGCCTGTTTGCCGGACCGCTGAGCGAGGTCGCCGGGCGGTTGACCGCGCCCTCGGCGGTGGCGATCCAGCCGGGCAAGATCGACCGCTCCCCCACGGGCACTGCGGTTTCGGCGCGCATGGCCCTGCTCCATGCGCAGGGGCGGATGGCGGTGGGCGACCGGTTCGAGGCGCGCTCGCTGATCGGTTCGACCTTCACGGGCCGGATCGTCGAGGAGACCATGGTCGGGGCGAGCCAAGCGATCATCCCCGAAATCTCGGGCCGGGCCTGGATCACCGGCACCCATCAGCACATGCTGGACCCGGACGATCCCTGGCCCGGTGGCTATCGCCTGTCGGACACATGGCCCGGGGCAGGCGGGGGCGGCTAGCCCCCGCAGCCCCTATTGCGCGGCCAGAAGGGAGGCATTGCCTCCCGCCGCCGTGGTGTCGATGCAAAGATGCCGCTCATGGGTGCAAAGCTCCGCCATCGCATCCGTCGCGATCAGGGGCAGGATCGCCCCCTGGCGCGCCGCAAGCGCCTTGCGGGCCTCGGTCAGGAGCGTCCGATCGGCCCAGAGCGCCACAGCCGCAAACCCCCGGAGCGTTTCCAGCGCGGCGGGTGGCAGGACCCCGGACAGGGTGTCCGGACCCTCCGCGCCCAGTGCGATGCCGAGGACCGGGCATCCCATGCGCCGGGCGATCTCCATCTGTGCGGTCATGTCCGCGAGGCTGGGACCAAGGCAGAGGATCGTGCCCCGTGGAACCAGCGACCAGCGGTTCGACTCCCCGGTGGGCCCGGGCATGTCCCGCGTCTCCAGCGGCGCATGGGTGACACGGGCCCGGGCGTCGAGCGCTGCCTGCACGACCAGCGGGTCCACCGCATCGCCCGGTATGAGGCGGTGATCCGGCAGGGCCAGACGCTTGAACCGCTGCACATATTTCGGACCGCCCGCCTTCGGGCCCGTCCCCGAGAGCCCCTCGCCGCCAAAGGGTTGCGAGCCGACCACCGCGCCGATCTGGTTGCGGTTCACGTAGAGGTTCCCGACTTTCAGGCGGCTGGTGATATGCTCCACCCGGTCATCGATCCGCGTGTGCAACCCAAAGGTCAGGCCATAGCCGCTGCCATTGATCGCTTTGAGGATGCTGTCGATCTCGTCCGCCTCGAAGGTGCAGACATGCAGGACCGGGCCGAACACCTCGCGCTCCAGATCGGCAATCCCATCGACCCGGATCACTGCGGGCCCGATAAAGAGCCCGTCCTGCGGCACGTCGAGCTGTTTGAGCAGGCGCCCTGCCTTGCGCGCGGTCTCCACATGGGTGGCGATGCCCTGCCGCGCGGCCCTGGTGATGACGGGCCCCAGATCCGAGGACAGGTTCCAGGGGTGGGAGACCTCCAGCTCGTCCATGGCCCCGTAAAGCATCTCGAGGAAGCCTTCGGCGATGTCCTTTTGCAAATAGAGAATCCGCAGGGCCGAGCAGCGTTGCCCGCAGGACCGAAAGGCGGAATCCACGATATCACGGATCGCCTGCTCGGGCAGGGCGGTGGAATCCACGATCATCGCGTTCAACCCGCCGGTCTCGGCGATGAGGGTCGCGTCGGGTTCGAGGGTCGCAGCCGCCGCGCGATTGATGGTCTGGGCCACGCCCGTGGACCCCGTGAAGCAGATCCCATGGACCCGGGGATCCGTGGTCAGCTTGGCTCCGACCACGGGCCCTGCGCCGGGCACCAGCTGCAAGGCGGTGTCGGGCACCCCGGCGGCGCGCATCAGGCGCACGCCGATGGCGGCGGTGATCGGGGTCGGATCGGCGGGCTTGGCCAGCACGCCATTGCCCGCCGCAAGTGCGGCCGCGATCTGGCCCGAGAAAATCGCCAGCGGGAAGTTCCAGGGCGAGATACAGGTGATGATCCCGCGTGGCGCCTGCGCACCGTTGCGGATGGCCTCAGCCCCGTAGTAGCGCAGGAAATCCACGGCCTCGCGGATCTCGGCAATGGCATCCAACCCGGTCTTGCCCGCCTCGCGACACAGGGCGGCAAAAATCTCGCCCGCGTGTTCTTCGTAAAGGTCTGCGGCGCGTTTCAGGATCCGGCACCTCTCTGCCGGGGGCGTGTCCTGCCAGGGCCTTGCGGCGGCGAGGGCCTGCTCGGCGGTCTCCAACGTGGCCAGCGCCACGGTGCCAAGGCGGTCCGCCTGATCGTTGGGGCTAACCACGGGTGTCGCCTCCAGCGTCGGGGCGGTTCCGGCGATCATCGGGCCCACATGCCACTCATGGGTTTTGAACTGGTCGCGCGCGGCATGGAAGGCGGCCACGTCATCGGTATTGCGCAGATCCCAACCGAGGGAATTGGGACGCTCGGGCTGGTAGAGATCCGCAGGCATGGTCACGAGGCCCGGGTCCGACGGGTCCGCGTCGAGCGATGCGAAAGGGTCCTGTGCGATCTCGGCGGGATCGACATCCTCATCCACGATCTGGTTCACGAAGGACGAGTTCGCCCCGTTCTCGAGCAGCCGCCGCACCAGATAGGCGAGCAGGTCGCTATGGGCCCCCACGGGCGCGTAGATCCGGCAGCGCGTGTCGTGGCGATCCAGCACGATCTTGTGCAGGGTCTCGCCCATCCCGTGCAGCCGCTGGAATTCATAGGCCTCGCGCGGCGCGCCCATCTCCAGAATGGCGCAGACCGTATGGGCGTTATGGGTGGCGAATTGCGGATAGATCCGGTCCGCATGGTCCAGCAGCTTGCGCGCGCAGCAGATATACGAGACATCCGTCGCCGGTTTGCGGGTATAGACCGGGAAATCGGCCACCCCATCCACTTGTGCCTGCTTGATCTCGGTGTCCCAATAGGCACCCTTCACCAGCCGCACCATGATCTTGCGATCCAGTTCGGTGGCCAGTGCCGCGAGCCAGTCGATCACCGCCGGGGCGCGCTTGCCATAGGCCTGCACCACCACGCCGAACCCGTCCCAGCCCGAAAGGCGGTCATCGCGCAGCACGGCCTCGATCACGTCGAGCGAGATGTCGAGTCGGTCGGACTCTTCGGCGTCGATATTGAGGCCCATCTGCGCCGCCTTGGCCATGAGCGCCAGCTCGGTCACCCGCGGCACCAGCTCGGCCATGACCCGCGCGCTCTGGCTCAATTCGTAACGCGGGTGCAGCGCCGAAAGCTTGATCGAGATGCCGGGATTGCGCCGTGTATCCGCCTGGGCGGCATGGGCCCCGAGCTGCGTGATCGCATCCGCATAGGCGTCGTAATAGACCTTGGCATCCCGTGCCGTCAGCGCGGCCTCGCCCAGCATGTCATAGGAATAGGTGAAGCCCTTCTTCTCCATGCCCTTGCCGCGGGTGATGGCCTCCTGCGTGGTCTGGCCCAGCACGAATTGATGCCCCATTTCCTTCATGGCGCGCTTGACGGCGGTGCGGATGACCGGCTCGCCGAGGCGCTTGACCGCGCTGCGCAGGGTGTCGGCCAGCCCGTGGGCGCCGGGCTCCTGCAGGACCTTGCCTGTCAGCATCAGCGCCCAGGTCGAGGCATTGACCAGCGACGAGCTCGACTGTCCCAGATGCGCGCCCCATGCCGAGGGCGCGATCTTGTCCTCGATCAGCTCGTCAATCGTAGCGGCATCTGGCACCCGCAACAGCGCCTCGGCAAGGCACATCAGGGCGACGCCCTCATCGCTCGACAGGCCGTATTCGGCGAGGAACACCTCCATCAGGCCCGGCGTTCCACTGGCGCGGATGTCCCGGATCAAGCCCTCGGCCGCGGCGCAGGCGGCCGCGCGCGTCGGGGCATCGGGGCCATGGGCTGCGGCCAGTGCCGCAAGGGTGGTCGTTTCCTCGGCCCTGTGCAGGTGCCGGATCCGGGTTCTGAGGTCTGACAGCTGGCTCATTCTCACGCTCCTTGGTGCCTGCCACAGAGGGTATCATTGACCGCGAAGTCGATTTCACTTAGTTTTCGGAATTCCAGGGTGGTCCGGCTTATTTTGGGCCTCAATTGGGAAGAAGTGGCTATCAGAACCGACCCAAATAGTGAACTTGACCGCATCGATCGTCGGATCATCGACGAACTGTCGGTGGATGGTCGCATGACCATCACGCAACTGGCGCAGCGGCTGGGGCTGTCCAAGACCCCTTGCACCGTGCGCCTGAACCGTCTGATCCGGGATGGTTACATCCTTGGATTTCGGGCGGTGACCAATCCGGTAAAGCTGGACCGCAGCCATGTCGCCTTTGTCGAGGTTAAGCTCAGCGACACCAAGGAGGCCGCACTGCGCGCCTTCAACGAGGCGGTCCGGGCGCTGCCGGAGGTCGAGCAATGCCATATGATCGCCGGGCCGTTCGATTATCTGCTGAAGGTCCGCTCGAAGGATATTCTGGAGTATCGCCGAGTGCTGGGGGAGCGGATCTCGACCCTGCCTTACGTGTCGAACTCCTCGACCTATGTGGCGATGGAATCGGTGAAGGAAACCGGCGCTTAGGATACGGTTTGCCCACAGAACGTGCGCCAAGCCCGGTGCGGCGCCCGATGCGCGATTCAGAAATGCGCATTCGAACAGCAGGTTGCGCGAAGTTCGGGAGGCGCCGTCGTTCCCCTTGATTTGTCGACAGGCTGTATGCAACGCTCGGGCAACTCGCATGAGGACCGTGAATGGAGCGCACGAAGTATCGACGAGGATCCGCCGGGACGGAGATCTGCGACCGTCTGCGCACGGAGATCCTGACGCTCCAGCTGGAGCCCGGGAGCCCGCTGGACGAGACGGCCCTCTCCGAGCGGTTCGGGGTGTCCCGCTCGCCGATCCGCGAAGCGCTGAACCGCTTGCTGGTCGAGCGGCTGGTGCAGACCCTGCCGAACCGCTCCACCGTGGTAGCACCAATCGACCTGCGCAATTTCCCGCAATTCATCCAGGCCTTCGACGTGCAGCAGCGCTTTGCCACGCGGCTCGCGGCCCAGCACCGGACCGAGGATGATCTTACCCGTCTGAGGGCCCTTGCAACGGCCTATAACGAGCACGCGATTGCCGGGGGCGGGCTTGCGATCATCCATGCCAATTACGAGTTCCACGCGGCGGTGGGCGCGGCCAGCCGGAACAAGGTGGTCCAACGGCAATATGGCGAGCTGCTTTCGGAAACCCGGCGACTTCTGCATATTCACATCGACTATCTCGACACGAAGCGGGATCGCTCGCTGCTGCGGGATCAGCATTTCGACATCGTGGATGCGATCGAGGCACAGGATGTGCTGCTCGCCGACAAGCTGGCCCATGCTCATACGATGCAGTTCCACGACCGCTTTCTCAAGGCGCTGCAGCACCAGCCCGAAGAGCGGCTGATGGCACTCGACCTCTGGCCCGAGGAGAGGCCATGACCCGGATCGCGCGCGTGGAACTCTATGCCCATTGCAACGCGCTGGGCGGCAAGGTCTGGAACCCGGCGATCCGCTGGTCCGACAAATTCGCGATCTTCGTGGTCGTGCGCGACACGGCGGGGCAAGTTGGCATCGGGGAATGCTGGTGCTTTGACGCGGCGCCGGATGCCCTGGTGGCATTCTTGCGTACCGAGGTCGTGCCGCAGTTTCTGGGCGCGCCGCTCGCAGCCATGGAAGAGATCGCGCGCGCCATGCTCGACAAGGCGACGCTGACCGCCCGGCACGGGATCCTGAGCTCGGCCCTGTCGGGGCTGGATCTGGCGATCTGGGATCTGCGGGCGCGCCATGCGGGACGTCCCCTGTGGCAGCTGCTCAACCCTGCGGGCACGGGCCGCGCGCCGGTCTATGGCAGCGGCGGGCTCTACGGGGTCGATAAAACTCCGGCGGATCTGCGGGACGAGGTGGCGGGCATGGTCGCGGCGGGCCACAGCATCGCCAAGATGAAGGTCGGGGCCCTGAGCCCGGACGAGGATCGCCTCCGCGTCGAAGCCTCGCTGACGGCCTTGCCCCCGGGGCGCAGCCTGATCATCGACGGGGTCTACAGCTATACTGCGGCGGAGGCCCGCGCCTTCTACGCATGTCTGCCGCAGGACCGGATCCTGGCCTTTCAATCGCCCGTGCCCGCCTCGGACCTTGCGGGGATGCGCGCCCTGACCGCGGCGGGCGTGCCGGTCATGGCGGTGGAGGCCGAATACCGCCCCGAGCTGCAGGCGCAGCTTGTGGACGAGGGGTGTGTGCGCTTCCTGCAGGTCGCGCCTATCGCTGTGGGGGGCGTGTCGCGGATCCGGGCCTTGTGCGATCTGGTGGCGGGGACGCCTGTGGATCTGTCGCTCGAGGTGTCCTCGACGGCCCATGCCTTTGTCGCGGCGGCGCATATGGCGGCGGCCTATCCGCAGATCGCCCATGTGGAATACCACTTTGTCCACCATGTCTTCTTCGATCACCTGAGCGCCCAACCGGTCGGAGGGGCTTTTGCCCTGCCGATGCGGCCCGGCATCGGGATGGCGCCGCCGCTCGATCAGCTCACCCATCACGCGACCCTGACCCATGAGGGCGCTGCCCCCGTACCAGACCTTCAGCCATCGATTGAAGCTTAACCTGTCCAACTTCAGGAGGACCAAATGATTGGAAACCTATTCACACGCCTGACCGCGACCGCTGTGGCGTTCGGCATGGCCACGGCGGCCCAGGCCGCCGATCCCGGCCCGACCGTCACCGCGATCAAGGAGCGCGGGACGCTGCTCTGCACCGGCCATAACGGCAGCTATCTGGGCTTTGCCGAAGTCGACGACCAGGGCGAATGGACCGGCTTCGATATCGAGTTCTGCAAGGCGCTGGCCACCACCATCCTCGGCTCGCCCGACGCGCTGCAGATCATCCCGGTGAGCTGGGCCCAGCGGTTCCCGGCGCTGCAATCAGGCGATATCGACGTCATCATCAAGGTGACCGGCTGGACCCAGAGCCGCGATACCGAGCTTGGCCTGCAATACGGGCGGACCTATTTCATCGGGCCGACCAATGTGCTGGTGCGGTCGGATCTGGGCGCCGAGAGCACGGCGGATCTCGAAGGCGGTGTGTTCTGCATCAATGCGGGCACCTCGATCGAGCGGATCGTGGCCGATTACATGGGCGCACGCGGGATCTCCTACGAGGCGCTGAACTTCGAGAAGGGCGAAGAGCTCCGCGCGGCTCTCTATGCTGGGCGTTGTGACGCGCTGGCGGGCTTCGGGCCGTTCCTTGCGGCGACGCGGTTCAACGCACCCAATGCCGAGGATTTCACCATTCTCGATGAGGTGCTCGCACTTGAGCCCGAGGGCATTGCCGCCCGCGAAGGCGATGACGGCTTCATCGACATCATCAACTGGATGGTCTCGGCCCTGCTCATGGCCGAGCAGAACGGCATCACCATGGCCAATGTGGACGAGATCCGCGCCAATCCGCCCTCGGCCTCCATCGAGCGGCTTCTGGGTGTCAGCCCGGGTGTGGGCGAGCGCCTCGGCCTGTCTGATGACTGGGCCTATAACATGATCAAGGCCGTCGGGAATTACGGCGAGATCTATGACCGCACGGTGGGCGAGAACAGCCCCTACAAACTGCCGCGCGGCAAGAACCACCTGTGGACCAATGGCGGCATGCTCTACCCGCTGGTCCTCGACTAAGGGAGACGGGTGCGGGCGGCCTCGGGTCGCCTGCATCCACCATGCACCATGGCTCAAACCGCCCCGAAACGCATCAATGTCAAGCACTGGCTGATCCAGGGCACCTTTCTGGTGGCCGTGATCGGGGTGGTGGTCAGCTTCACGGTGATTGCCCGTGACAACCTGCTCTCACAGGGCATCGCCACGGGTTTCGGCTTTCTGGAGCGGAGCACGGGCTGGCCCATCAATTTCGCCCTGATCGAGGTCTCGGACCGGTCGAGCTATGCGCGCATGCTGAGCGCGGGCCTGCTCAACACCCTGGTGGTCGGGCTGCTGGGGCTGTTTTTCGCCACCCTGTTCGGGGTGGTTCTGGCCCTCGCGCGGATCTCGAGCAACGCGGTGCTGAACCTGATCGGCACGGTCTATGTCGAGGTGTTCCGGAACGTCCCGCTGATCCTGCAGGCGTTTTTCTGGTACGCGGTCATGACCCATCTGCCGCGCCCGCGCGAGGCGATCTCGCTGGGCGGGTTTGGGTATATCTCGAACCGCGGCATCATGCTGCCGGGTCTGGATTTCGGGCTCTGGGATCTGGTGCTGCTGGTGGCGGGGCTGGGGCTTCTGTGGGTCGGGCTGCGGTGGCTGGTCCAGCAGGGACGGCTGCGTCCGACCCTGTTCTGGCCGAGCCTTGTGGGGATCGGCGCGCTCCTCTTTCTCGTGCTGCTCCTGACCGGGCGGACGCCTGACGCGGCCCTCGTCTCGATCCCGGAACTCAAGGGCCTGCGCTTTGTCGGCGGCTTTGCCATCAAACCCGAATTTTCAGCCCTGCTGATCGCGATCACGGTTTTCGGGGCCGCTTATGTGGGCGAGATCTTTCGCGGCGGCTTCCTGTCCGTGGATGTGGGCAAGACCGAGGCCGCCATGGCGCTGGGCCTTTCCCCGTGGCAGGTCAACCGGCTGATACGGATCCCGCTGGCGATCCGCGCGGTGCTGCCGGCGCTGTCGAACCAGTATATCTGGCTGATGAAGGCGACGACGATCGGGATCGCCATCGGCTTCCCGGATTACTTCATGATCGTGTCGACCTCGATCAACCAGAGCGGCCAGACCATGGAGCTTCTGGGCCTTCTGATGGCGGGCTTTCTGCTGATCAACCTGTCCATCGGGACGGTGATGAACATCATCAACAAGCGTTTGGCGATCAAGGGACGGGAGGCTGAGTGATGGCGATGATGACCGACACCCCCATGGCCCCGCCCGTGCGGCTTGGCCTGCTGAGCTGGATCCGCAAACGCCTGTTCGCGACTTGGTTCGACGGGATCGTGACGCTGCTCTTCGGCATCGGCGTGGCCTGGGGGCTGTGGCAGGTGCTGGAATGGGCGCTGGTCGACACGGTGCTCGAGGCCGAATCCGGCGCCGCCTGCCGCGAGGTGAGCGGGGCCTGCTGGGCGGTGATCAACGCGCGCGGTCGGCTTATCCTGTTCGGGCTCTACCCCTATGAAGCACACTGGCGCTCGGCGCTGGCCTGTCTTGCCATCATCATCGTGGCGGTCTGTTCCTGCATCCCCTGGTTCTGGCGGATGAGCCGTCTGGCGGTCCTCTGGGTGTTGGGGTTCGGCACCTTCCTTGCGCTGATGTATGGCGGGTTCCTCGGGCTCGAGGTGGTCACGACCGAAAAATGGGGCGGGCTGTCCCTGACGGTGCTGCTCTTTGCCTCGGCGCTTGTCTTCGGGATGCCCCTGGCGATCTGCCTTGCGCTTCTGCGGCGGTCGAAACTGCCGGTGATCCGCAAGGTGGTCGGGCTGTTCATCGACACCATTCGGTCGCTGCCCCTGCTGACCCTGCTCTTTGCGGCGGCGGTGGTGGTGCCCTTCGTGGTGCCGGACTGGGCCCAGGGCGACAAGCTCGTGCGGGTGATCATCGCCTTCACCATCTTCTTTTCCGCCTATCAGGCCGAGATCATCCGCGCCGGCCTGCAGGCCATCCCCGAAGGCCAGGAGGAGGCGGGTGCCGCCCTCGGCCTGCACTATTTCGGTGTGGTCTTCCTGATCCTGCTGCCGCAGGCCTTCCGCAATGCGTTGCCGGCGACGATCAACCAGGTGGTGATCACCTTCAAGGAAACCTCCATCGTGACGATCATCGGCTTTTTCGAGATCATGGCCTCGGCCAACGCGGCCATCGGGCGCGGCGACTGGAGCGGCCAGTTCATCGAGGTCTACGTCTTTGTCGGCGCGATCTACTTCGCCTTTGCCTTTGGCCTGTCGCGCTACGGTGCCTATCTCGAACACCGCGCGAAACGCGCCGATCGATGACACCGATTCCGTACCCCATGCGAAACCCTATGACTGAGAAAGATCCGCGCCGATGAGCCAGGACACGCACACCACCCACAGCGCCGAAGACGATATCCGCAATCGCGACATCAAGATCTATGTGAACGGCGCGCTCCTGCATCGGGATGAGGCCAAGGTCTCGGTCTATGATGCGGGCTTCATGCTGGGCGACGGGATGTGGGAGGGGATGCGCCTCTATAATGGGAAATGGGCGTTCTTCGACGAGCATATGGACCGGTTCTTCAACTCCTGCAAAGCGGTCTCGCTGGATGTGGGGATGGACGCGGACGGGATCCTCGAGGCGCTGACCATGACCGCCGAGGCGAACGGGATGACCGATAATGCCCATTGCCGGATGATGCTGACCCGGGGGATCAAGGACAAACCGTTCCAGCACCCCTCGCTCAGCCGCTCGGGCCCGACCCTCGTGATCATCATGGAGCATTCGCGCCCGGTCGAGGCCCTGCAAAGCCGGGGGATCCGTCTGGCCACCGTGCCCCAGGCGCGCGGGCTGCCCATGACCCAGGACGCCAAGTATAACAGCCATTCCAAGCTGAACTGCGTGATCGCCTGCCTGCAGGCCGAGCAGGCCGGGGCGGATGAGGGGCTGATGCTGGACCCCCATGGCTTCGTGAACACCACCAATGCCTGCAACTTCTTCATCGTGCGCCGGGGCGAGGTTTGGACCTCGACCGGGGATTACTGTATGAACGGCGTGACCCGTCAGAAGGTCATCGACCTCTGCCGGGCCGATGGCATCCCGGTCTTCGAGAAGAACTATTCGCTCTACGAGGCTTACGGCGCCGAGGAGGCCTTCCTGACCGGCACCTTCGGTGCGCAGACCCCGGTGAGTGAGATCGACGGCAAGCCCATCGGCAGCGGGGAACGCCCGATGACCGCGCGGATCCGGGCGCTCTACAAGGCGGCCATTCAGGAAAATGTAGGAGCAGTCCCATAGAGCCCACCACCGACCTGTCCCTCGACGAGATCCACGCGCTCGTCCTCGCCGTCTTGCAGGCCCATGGCGCTGACGAGGCCAATGCCGGGGCGGTGGCCGAGACCGTCACCCGGGCCGAGCGCGACCGGGCACTGTCCCACGGGCTGTTCCGGGTGCCCGGTTACGTCAAGGCACTGCAAAGTGGCAAGGTGAAGGGCGATGCCCGCCCCGTGCTGAACGCGGCGACCCCGGCGGTCATGCGCTGCGATGCGGGCAACGCCTTTGCCCCCATGGCGCACAAGACCTGCCTGCCGCCGCTGATCGAGGCCGCGCAGACCTTTGGTCTTGCCGGTGTTTCGATCCAGCGCTGCCATCATTTCGCAGCCCTCTGGCCCGAGATCGAAACCCTCGCCCAGGCCGGGCTCGTGGGCATCACCTGCGTGTCCTACCTGCCCTGGGTGGCGCCCCATGGCGGGCAGGTGCCGATCTTTGGGACCAACCCGTTCGGCTTTGCCTGGCCGCGCCCGGGGCGCGATCCCATCGTGATCGACATGGCCACGGCGGCCATGGCCATGGGCGAGGTGCAGATCGCCGCCCGTGAAGGGCAGGCGGTGCCCCTCGGTACAGGCCTCTCCCCCAGTGGGGAGCTGACAACCGATGCGGCGGAGATCGCGAAGGGGGTGCTCTTGCCCTTTGGCGGGCACAAGGGCTCGGCGCTCGCGCTGATGATCGAGCTTCTGGCCGGTCCCATGGTGGGGGAGGCTTTCTCCTTTGAAGCGCAGGCGCGCGACAATGGCGATGGCGGCCCGGCGCAGGGCGGGCAGTTCATCCTCGCCATGTCGCCGGCGGTGTTTTCCGACGCGGATTGGGCCGCGCAGACCGAGCGCTTTGTCGCGGTCTATGACGGCATCGAAGGCGCGCGCCTGCCCGGGGCCAAGCGCCATGCCGCGCGGCGCGATCCCGGCGTGCGGGCGGTGAACACGCCGCTCCTGACGGAGATTCGCGGCCTGTTGTCCTGAAACCGCGCGCAGTGAAGGGGTGCGCAGGACGGGGCAGGGCCGGAGCGGGCGCGCGAGTCACCTGCCTCATGGCGGCGAACGGCGCTGCGCTTCGCGCGCTCTGTCATCGTCTTGTCTGTGTGGGAAAGCGCGTTCAGGATCAACGCGATACGATCGGAAAATGGCAGCCCGTAGGGGAATCGAACCCCTCTTTCCAGGTTGAAAACCTGGCGTCCTAACCGATAGACGAACGGGCCACTCAGATCGTGGAGAGGTTACTAGGCAAAGCCTGCCACGCGCGCAAGCGGAAAATGCACGAATTTGCGTGGCAAATTTTGCCGCGCTTCAGGTGGCCTCGGCCGCGTCCTCGATCCGCAGTTGCGGCGTCTGGCGACCACCCCATGTGTTGATCTCCACCCGGCCTGCGAGATGCATCGGCGGCGCGTTCGTAGCGGACAGAACCGGGCCGAGCGGACCGTCAAATGCGCCAAAGGCGATGGCGTTCATCCGCGTGCCGCAGGGGCCTGCAAAGGTCACGCGCAGATGGCTTTCCCCCACCCGTTTGGCAAAGCTGATCCGGACATTCGGGAAGGCAAAGCGCGGGGCAGGGGCGGCAGCGCCGAAGGGACCGGCGGCCTCGATCTGGGTGATGAGCTCGGGCGTGATCGCCGCCGGGGCGAGCAGACCGTCGAGCTTCAGCGAGCTCGGCCCCAGCTCATCTGCGCCCTGCTGCGCGAGCAGCTCCGTCAGGCGCGCCATGGCCGGGTCGAGCTGCGCACGGCTCAGGGACAGGCCCGCCGCCATCTTGTGTCCGCCCCCTTTCGCGATCAGCCCTTCCTGGGACAGACGCTGGATCGCGGCGCCAAGATCGATTCCCGGGACCGACCGGCCCGACCCCTTGCCGTCATCGCCATCGAATCCGATGACGATGGCCGGGCGCTGGGCGGTTTCCTTCAGGCGCGAGGCAACAATGCCCACCACGCCGGGATGCCACCCGTCGCCAGCAGCCCAGGCCAGCGGCTTGTCGAGACCGCGCGCCTCAGCCTGGTCGAGCGCCTGGGCGCGGACGCTGGCCTCGATCTCGCGCCGCTCGGTGTTGAGCGCATCGAGGCGTTCGGCCAGGGCGGCTGCCTCGTGCGGATCATCCGTGGACAAGAGCCGCGCACCGAGATCCGCCGCGCCAATCCGGCCCCCGGCATTCACGCGCGGACCCAGCACGAAGCCCAGATGGTAGGCCGAAGGCGCCGTGTCGAGCCGCGCCACATCCGCCAGCGCCGTCAGGCCCGGACGCGCGCGCCGCCCCATCACCGACAGCCCCTGCCGCACGAAGGCGCGGTTCACCCCGGTCAGCGGCGCGACATCGGCCACCGTAGCCAGCGCCACCAGATCCAGCAGGCCCATCAGGTCGGGCGTCTGCTGTCCGGCGGCACGCAATTGCCGGTTGGCCTCGACCAGGGCGAGAAACACCACTGCCGCCGCACAAAGATGGGCAAGCGCGCCATCCTCGTCCTGCCGGTTCGGGTTCACCACCGCGAGGGCGGCTGGCAGCTCTTCGGCGCCCAGATGGTGGTCGAGCACGATGACATCGGCCCCCTCGACCGCGGCAATGGGCTCGAAGGACAATGTCCCGCAATCGACGCAGAGGATGAGGTCATGCGCCGCCGCGAGTTTGGTCATGGCGGGCGTGTTCGGGCCATAGCCCTCGTCGATCCGGTCGGGAATATAGAGCGTCGCATGTCGCCCGAGGGCACGCAGCCATGACAGCAGCAATGCTGCGGACGACCCCCCGTCCACATCGTAATCCGCAAAGATCGCGATGCGCTCGTTCTGCGTGACGGCGGCGTTCAGCCGGGCTGCGGCGGCCTCCATATCCCGGAGGGCGCGCGGATCAGGCAGGAGATCCCGAAGGGTGGGCGCGAGAAAGGCCTCGACCTCCTCCGGGGAGACGCCGCGCCGGGCCAGAACGCGACAGAGCGCGTCCGGCAGCCCGGTCATCTGCACCAGATGTTCGGAGGCGCGATCCTGATCCGCGGACAGACCTGTCCACCGCCGACCCGTGATCGACGTCTGGACCCCCAGAAACGCAGGGGGCGTGGTCATGTCAGGCGGCGGATGTGGGGTTCCGATAGATCATGCGCCGCACGGAGCCGGTCTTGGACCGCATCAGGATCGTCTCGGTGGTCAGGTAGCCGACCTCCCGCTTGATGCCCGACACGACCGATCCATCGGTCACGCCCGTGGCGGCAAAGATCACATCGGCGGTCACCAGCTCGTCACGGGTATAGATCCGGTCGAGATCCTCGATCCCGGCCTTGCGGGCGCGGCCGATCTCGTCGTCATTCCGGAAGAGCAGTTTGCCATACATCTGCCCGCCCATGCATTTCAGGGCTGCCGCGGCCAGAACGCCCTCAGGTGCGCCGCCGGAGCCCATATACATGTCGATCCCGGTGATCGCGGCCTCGGCGCAGTGGATAACCCCGGCCACATCCCCATCGGTGATCAGGCGGATCGCGGCGCCGGTCTTGCGGATCTCTGCAATGGTCTCTTCGTGGCGCGGACGTTCCAGAACGCAGACGGTCACGTCCTCGGCGGACCCGCCTTTGGCCTTGGCGAGGGCATGGACCCGCTCGGACGGGCTCATGTCGAGGGTCACGGTGTCTGTCGGATAGCCCGGCCCGATCGCCAGCTTGTCCATGTAGACGTCCGGCGCATGCAGCATCGAGCCCCGCGGACCCATGGCAATCACCGTCAGGGCATTCGGCATGTCCTTGGCGGTCAGGGTCGTCCCCTCCAGCGGGTCCAGCGCGATATCCACCGCGGGGCCGGTCCCGGTGCCCACCTCTTCGCCGATATAGAGCATCGGGGCTTCGTCCCGCTCGCCTTCGCCGATCACCACCACGCCGTTGATGTCGAGCATGTTCAGCTGGTCGCGCATGGCGTTCACGGCGGCCTGATCCGCCGCCTTCTCGTCACCGCGCCCGATCAGGCTGGCGGAGGCGAGAGCAGCCTGCTCGGCGACACGGGCCAGGCCCAGGGAAAGCAAACGGTCGTTAAAATCGGCAGGGGCGGTCATGGAGTGTCCTTGTCAGCAGAAAAAGTCGCTGGCGTATGGATACCGATGCTGCACTGCAAAGAAAACCCTGCGCCTGAGAGAGCTGGGCGGAATGGCGCTTTCGTCACAGCGGCAAATGGGCCGGTCAGTCGGCCTCGATGCGCAGGGCGACCGGGTCTCCGAGGACCACGCCGGTCTTGGGCAGGGCTTCGAGGGCGGCGTCGATGGCGTTACGCGCGGCCTTGTGCGTCACGATCAGCACCGGGGCCGAGGCATCCTCGTGGCCGTATTGACGCATCCGGTCGATGGAGACGCCGGCATCGCCGAGCACGCTGGCGACCTTGGCGAGGGCCCCGGGTTTGTCCTCCAGCTCGAGCCGCAGGTAATAGGGCGCCGCCACGGCGGATTGCGCGCGGATCGGGGTGACCAGCGCGGTGGCCGGTTGCCCGAAGGTCGAAATCCGGTCGCCGCGCGCGATATCCATGACGTCCGACAGAACCGCCGAGGCGGTCGGGCCTTCGCCAGCCCCTGCGCCGCGCAGCACGATCTGGCCGACCTCGTCGCCCTCGATGACCACCATATTCGTGCCGCCCTCAAGCTGACCAAGGGGCGATGTCGCCGGAACGAGGCAGGGGCGCATGCGTTGCTCGAGCCCGCGACCGCTGCGCTGGGCGACACCCAGCAGCTTGATCCGGAACCCCATATCGGCCGCATGGCGGATATCGTCGAGGGTCACGCGGTCGATCCCCTCCAGCTCGACGCCCTCGAAATCCACCTTGGTGCCAAAGGCGATGGATGCCAGCAGGGCCAGCTTGTGGCCCGCATCGATCCCGCCCACATCGAGCGACGGATCGGCTTCCAGATAGCCAAGCTTGCCCGCTTCTTCGAAGAGGATGTTGTAGCCCAGGCCCTCGGCCTCCATCCGCGTGAGGATGTAGTTGCAGGTGCCATTCATCACGCCCATGACGCGCAGGATCTCGTTGCCGGCGAGCCCCTCGGTCAGGCCTTTGACCACCGGAATCCCCCCGGCCACGGCGGCCTCGAAGCGGATCACATGGCCTGCGGCTTCGGCCATCTCGGCCAGCGCCTGCCCATGGATCGCGAGCATCGCCTTGTTCGCGGTGACCACATCCTTGCCCGCTTGCAAAGCGGCTTCGGTTGCGGCCTTGGCCGCTCCGGCCTCGCCGCCCATCAGCTCGACAAAGACATCCACGTCATCGCGGGTGGCCAGCGCCACCGGATCGTCTTCCCAGGCATAACCGCTCAGATCGACGCCGCGATCCTTGTCGCGGCTGCGTGCGGAGACGGCGGTGACCACGACCGGGCGGCCTGCGCGGGCGCTCAGCAACTCGGCCTTGCCGGCTACGATTTTGACGACACCGGCACCAACCGTGCCGAGCCCGGCGATGCCTAGGCGAAGGGGGGACGTCATGGGGCTGCCTCCGAGGGTGAGCGATGAGCAAACAGAACTTGCGTTCTCGTAATCAATCAGATCGCCGCATGCAACGCGGTAGCTCTATTGCGCCGCCGCGGCGCGACGCTGCAGGGCCGCGCCCCGGTTCAGAAGACGCTCGGTCTCCTCGCTGGGTTCGGCATCCTCCGCGGTCGGCAGGTCAAGCTGTGCGCGCGGCAGCAATTCCGGCGCAGGCTCCGTGCGTCCGGCCTCGGTCACCGCCGCGTCGAGAAATGTCAGGTCCGTGCAACCCGCAAGCAGCAGGGTCATGGCCGCGATGGAAAGGAGGGGTCGACGCATGGTGGCAGCTTATGTCGGCGCAGCGGGGCGCTAAAGTGAAAAAAGCCGCTGTCAATTGAACGATCGTTCACCTAGGCTCGGCCCATGGCGCGGAAAACCGGATCCCATTCTGACATCACCGGACCCAAGGTCCGGGCGGCGGCGCAGCAGCTGATCGCGCGCGATGGGTTCGCGGCGGTCTCCATGCGCCAGATTGCCCGCGAGGTCGGGGTGCAGGCCGGGGCGCTCTATCTCTATACGCCGGACAAGCAGACACTGCTGTTCGATCTGATGCGGGTGCATATGGAGGAGTTGATGGAGGCCGTGGCCGCGCTCGACCTGAGCGGGCCGCCGCAGGACGCGCTGGAGACCTTTGCGCGCTTTCACATCACATTTCACCTGGACCGGGCCGAGGCGGTGTTCATCTCGTATATGGAATTGCGCAACCTGACGCCCGAGAACTTCGCCCATATCGCGGACTTGCGCCTGCAATACGAGACGCTGCTGGAGACCATCCTGAAACGCGGCAAGGCCGCCGGACGCTTCACGGTGCCGGACACGAAACTCGCGACCATGGCGCTCATCGCCATGCTGACCGGGTTGACCACGTGGTACCGGGATGACGGGCGGCTGGACCGTGCCGAGATCGAGCGGATCTATCTCACCATGGTCCGTCAGATGGTCAGTGACGGGGCGACGGAGCGGGTCGAGCCCCTCGCGGTGCCTCTATGAGCGATCCTGAGGAGTTCGAGCTGCCGGAGCGGCCCGTGCTGCACCTGACGCCCGCGCCCTTCAAGCGCGGTGTGTCGGCGGCGATGCTGTTTCTGCTGGCGTTCCTGCTGGGCTACGTGCTGCTTTTGCATCCGCCCGCGTCCTTCGGGTGGATGGCGTTCCTGGGTGTCATGACCGCCGGGGCGGGCTGGCTCGGGATCTCCATGGCTCAGGCGCGCCCTCAGGGGCTGGAGTTGCGGTCGGATGGGCTCTACCGCGCCGATGGCGAGGTGATCTGCCTGCTCTCCGAAATTGTCTCGGTGAACCGGGGGGCCTTTGCATTTAAGCCATCAAACGGGTTCCTGCTGCGTCTGGCCGAGCCGCGGGACCGGGCCTGGATGCCGGGGCTCTACTGGCGGCTGGGGCGGTTTGTCGGGGTCGGCGGTGTCACCCACAAAGCCCAGGGCGACATGATCGCCGAGACCATTGCCCTGACCCTGTCGAGCCAGGGCAAAGACTAGCTCTGGGGCGGGTAGACGACCCGCGGCGCGAAGCGCGGCGAGGTCACCATGTAATTGTGAAACTCGAGCCCCTGGGACACGCCGACGGAAAACAGCGTGTTGTAGGTCGACCAGCTTTCCACCAGCAAGACATGCTCCCCATCCACAAGAACGGGCAGACGATCGCTCATGCCCGCCAGATCCGCGGTTGTCAGCCTGTCCCGCTCGCCGGTCGCATAGGACCAGTCGACTTCATAGCGGGACTGCGCGGCGACCCATTTCAGCGAGGTATAGCGCAGCTCGGCGTCGCTGCCGAACTTGATCAGGTACTCATAGAGCCCCTGCAGGCCGTTGAGGAAACTGTCATCGATCTCGACCATCTGCCGCGACAGGATATCGCCCACAGTGTAGGTCGCCTTGATCGAGGCGTTGTACTGGCGGAACCCGTCGAAGATCGCGAAGCTCGCCACGTACCACCAGCAGAGCCAGCACATGGCAAAGAGGAACTCGGTGATGACAAGACCGTCTTCATCGCGGGCAAAGCGCCTGGCAAGGGGGCGGATCCGGAAGGCTTTCATGCCACGCTCCTCAAGGCTCTGCCACAAAGGCCGAGGCCGTGGTCATCTGGTAGCCGCCGCTCTCGTCTTTCGACAGGGCAAGCCCCAGACCGGTGAGGGGGAACCAGGGATCCACGATGGTGCAGAGGCGCACCAGCACGAGCTTGTTGGCCTGGGCTTGCGTGTAGGTGACCACGGGCAGGGTGTCGTTGATCCGGTCCGCACAGGCCGCGCGGGTCGCGGGCCAGGTCCAGACCGGCGGATTGATCTCGCTCATCTCGACCACGATGGTGGAGCGGCAATCGGAGATCAGCAGGGTTTCCTGACAGATCATGTCCTTCACATCGCTCTCGCTGAGCGGGGTGTCGGCATTCAGCCGCAGCTCGCGGATCGTCAGGTCCAGTGCGCGCTCCATCATGGTGTATTTCGCCGTCAGCATGGCGGCCTCGAAGGTCGACATGAATACGGCGATGATCAGCGGAAACACGATCACGAACTCGATCGTGGCCGTGCCCCGCTCGTCATGTCGTAGAAATTTCCGCAGGGCGTGGATCACAGGGACAACCTCAGCTGCTGGATCGTGTTCGCGATGGAGCTGAAGGCCTGCGAGATCTCGACCCCCTTCACGTCGAAGTAATGCCCGGACGAGGAGGCGCAGTACTTCATCAGGGTCTGACCGCGGGCCGGGGCTTCGAAGCCGATGGTGAAGATCACCACGTCCTTGGCCTTGAGCTTGTCGCAGAGCGCCTCGGTGTAGTCGTCGGCAGTGCCATCGCCGGTATATCGCGTCACCGCGTTGCGATAGGTGCTGCGCGTGCTGGACTGGCTGTCATTCTCGACCCGGAAGAAATACTCCGAAATGTAGCGTACGCTGAAGGTCCCGAAGAGCTCTGCATGGCTGAGCTGTCGGGCATCCGGGCGTTCGATCGCCGGATCCCAGTCACCATCGCCGTATTTGGCGTCGTTGCCGTTCGTGTCACTTTCCGGTGTGCGGCCCACATCCCACCAGGGTTGTTTGTTCTGGTTCGCGCGGTTCTGGAAATAGACGAAGAACTCGTCACTCGGCTCGTGCCACCAGACCGGCGACATGGTCCCCTTGAAACTGTCCTTCAGATCGTATTGCGAGGTGTTTTCCCCGTCGGTCATGAGCACCACGACCTTGATCGTCTCGGTATCCTCATAGGCCACGGGCCGACCGGCGAGCGCGCCGTCCAGATGCCCTTCGGTGATCAGGTCGGTGACAACACTCTGGGTGCCGGGGTCAAGGAGTGCGGCCGCCCATTTCATGCCCAGATCCGTCGCCGTGTTGCCGCTGGCCCCGAGGGAGGCAACCTTGGCGGTCAGGTCCGTGAGATTCGTGGACAGGGGCAGGATCGCGCCGTAATCGCCGACCTGACACCAGGGGCGCTTGATCTTGCGATCGCCATTCTGGGTGTAGAGGTTGCTGTTATTGCGGTCGAAATGGGCCAGCCGATCCAGGGGATCGGTGGTGCTGAGCGAGATCGACTGGAAATCGCTGGGGGCAAAGCGCACGCAATTGCTGACCTCCTGCTGGGTCGAGACATTGTATTTCGCGATCAGGTAATCGGGCAGGCTGACCACCGCGTGATAGGGGATGATCGAGACCGAGGTCAGGCCGGTGCCGTCGGCGGTGATGTTGTCATTCGCGGCCATCATCGTGCGCACGAACTTGTCCGCCGCCGTGCGCAGGTTCTGGATCTTGTTGTTGCTGCCCATGGAGCCTGAGATGTCCACGACCAGAGAGACCTCGATATTCTGGATCCGCTCCTCCGCCTTGCTGCGGGCAAAGGCGTTCAGGGTGTCGATGCCGGACATGTTCATGAACCAGGTCGGGATTTCCGCACTCACGCGGGCCTCGACCTCCTTGTAGTTCAGGCCCTTGGAGACCTGCACCCCTTCGAGATAGTCGGCCATTCCGGCTTTGGCGAAGTAATCCTCGACCACGGCGACGGCGTCGGTTGTCTGGTCGAGATCCGCCGCCGCGAGAACCGCGCGATCGGAGGTGGCCTGCAGCCGCGTGCGCACCGCTTCATAGCGCATGACGTCGATGGTCAGGCCTGCGATCATCATCATCAGGATGAAGATATAGAGGGAAAACCCGGTCAGAACCCCGGCCTCGTCGCGCCAGAACGCCACCACTGCGCGCAAGGGGGTTGCGCGTGCCCTTGGGTCGTGGCCTTCGTTTTTGCCCGTACTCATCACACACCTACTTTCACACGTTCCACGGAACGCAAATCCGCCCCGCCAGTCTCTGCGATATTGCGGCAGAAATCGGGCAAAGCTGGTCAGGAACCGGGACATGCCTGTCAAATGCAGGGGGTTTCCGGGCTCCGGGATCTGCGCGCTCTTATGCCGTGCATTCAATGAAGGGCGCGTTAAACGCCCCGGGCCGGGCGTCGCAACCAGACCGGAAAGCGGTGAAATCAGGGGCGTGCAAGGTGTTGCGGCTTTGCTAAGCTGCAGGCAAAGGCCTGGACGCGAGGTCGAACACGGGAGAGCCATGCGCTATTCGGCTTTTGAACTTCTCAAACAGGGCTTGCGCGGCAATCGCGGCTGGCCGGCCCTGTGGCGCAGCCCGGAGCCGCAAGCGGCATATGACGCGATCATCATCGGGGGCGGCGGTCACGGGCTCTCGACGGCGTATTACCTGGCGCGCAACCACGGCATGACGCGGATCGCGGTGCTGGAAAAAGGCTATCTCGGCGGCGGCAATGTGGGCCGGAACACGACGATCGTGCGGGCGAACTACCTGTTACCGGGGAATTCCGAGTTCTATTCCCATTCCCTGAAGCTCTGGGAGGGGATGGAGGCGGATCTCAACTTCAACGCGATGCATTCCCAGCGCGGGATTATCAACCTGTTCCACTCCGACGGCCAGCGCGATGCGGCGGTGCGCCGGGGCAACGCCATGATCACCCAGGGCGACGACGCGGTGCTGCTGGACCGGGACGCGCTGCGTCGGATGGTGCCCTATCTCGACTATGACCAGACGCGGTTCCCGATCTATGGCGGGCTCTGGCACAAGCGGGGCGGGACCGCGCGCCATGATGCGGTGGCCTGGGGCTATGCCCGGGCGGCGGACCGGCTGGGCGTGGATCTGATCCAGAATTGCGAGGTCACCGGCTTTCGGATCGAGGGCGGCGCGGTCAAGGGGGTTGAGACCACGCGCGGGCCCATCGCCGCGCCCAAGGTCGCGATGGTTGTGGCAGGGCGTTCCAGCCAGGTGGCCGAGATGGCCGGGTTTCGCCTGCCAATCGAGAGCCATGTGCTCCAGGCTTTCGTGACCGAGGGGCTCAAGCCCTGCATCGATCAGGTCATCACCTATGGGATGGGGCATTTCTATATCAGCCAGTCCGACAAGGGCGGGCTGGTCTTTGGCGGCGATCTGGATTTCTACGCCTCCTATGCCCAGCGGGGCAATCTGCCCATGGCAGAGCATGTGGCCGAGGCGGGCATGACCCTGATGCCGATGATCGGCAAAGCCAAGATGCTCCGCTCCTGGGGCGGGATCATGGACATGACCCCGGATGGCTCACCTATCATCGATCACAGCCCGGTCGCCGGGCTCTATGTCAATGCGGGCTGGTGCTATGGCGGGTTCAAGGCGGTGCCGGCCTCGGGCTGGTGTCTTGCCCATCTGATGGCCACCGACCAGCCCCATGAAGTGGCCCGTCGCTTCCGGCTGGACCGGTTCCGGACGGGCCATCTGATCGACGAAGAGGCAACGGGCAGCCAGCACAACCTGCACTAGCACCGCCCCCAAACCGGCCTCAGGGCGTGTCCGGAAGCGTCGGCGCGGCCATGCCTGTCAGGACGATCACCTGCTCGCGCCGTCCGTTGAAGGATTGTGACCACGCATTGATCGTCATCGTCCCATCGGTCGTGAATTCGGTGGCCCCTGTTTCGATCCACATGAACCGCATATCCTCCGGTTGCCGTTCCGCACCCGGGGGGCCGACGGCGCCCAGTGTCGTCTCTTCGCGATTCAGGTTGAACGTATGGGTGATCCTGTCGCCGTCGGGCGACCGGGTGAAGGTCGCGGGTTGGACCGTGCCGAGGCCATCGGTGCGGTAAGACAGCGCGACATCCTGAAGGCCGAAGCCGGTGGAGGTCACGTCCTCGATGCCGATGACGCTCCACTCGGACAAGACCGCCGTGACGTTGCGGATGCGCGGTGCGAACACCAGGGTGCCATCGGAGTCCAGTCGGACAACGCGGTCCTGAACCTCGCCCGTGATGGAGAGGTCTTCGTTCCCGCTGCCGCCAGTGATGAAGGTTGCCGAAAACGGGATGATTTCGTCCCGCACAACCGTTCCGGACAAATCGCCTTCCCGCAGTTCATTATCCGTGGGTGTCGGCGATCCGGTGGTCGTTCCGGTTCCGCACGCGCTCAGAATGGCAATCGCTGCGCATCCGGCGCTCAGGGTGCTGAACCGGCGAAACGACCGGGATGGGATCTGGTGATCGGGCGCGCGCGCAGTCAAAAATGGCATATATGATCCTGTAGCTTTGAGGTGAAGATGCCCGAAGTCTTGCGCGCCCACCGTGAGCCTTTCGTCATCGATTGGTCAGAAGGGCTGCGCGCGGTTTCCCCGCCGGGCGTCGCAAACCGAGGTACAGCGCGTCGCGGATGTGTTGTCAGGCGCGGATCGGGCGGCTTTAGTGAGGCCGAGGTTCCATAGAAAGGCGTCCGACCTGCGCATTCCCTGTCCCCTTTGCGGCCCGCGCGATGTGCGGGAGTTCACCTATCGCGGCGATGAGACCTATCTGGCCCGGCCCGCGCCCGGCGATGCGGCGGGCTATGACGGCTATCTGCATCTGCGCGACAACCCGGCGGGGGTGGTGCGCGAGCTCTGGTATCACGGCGCGGGATGCGGCAGCTGGCTGGTTGTGCGGCGCGACACCCGAACCCATGAGATCATCGGGGTGGCGCTGCCCTCTGCGGAGGCCGGGGCATGAGGCTCGACCGGGGCGGCCTGATCGACCGCGACGCGCCATTGCGGTTTCAGTTCGATGATGCCTGGATGGGCGGGTTTGCCGGGGACACGCTCGCCTCCGCCCTGATGGCGAATGGCGTCCGGGTGCTGGGGCGGTCGTTCAAGTATCACCGCCCGCGCGGGCTCTGGTCCGCCGGATCCGACGAGCCCAACGCCCTGATGCAGGTCGGGCAGTTCGCGCGGCAGGTCCCGAATGTGCGGGCCACGCAGGTCGAGCTCTCTCAGGGCCTGTACGCCCGCAGCCAGAACCGCTGGCCGTCCCTGCGGTTTGACCTGATGGAGGTGACGGACCTCGCCGCGCGCTTTCTCGGCGCGGGGTTCTATTACAAGACCTTCATGTGGCCGCGCCGGTTCTGGGAACGGGTCTATGAGCCCGCGATCCGCCGGGCGGCGGGGCTTGGCGCGCTGTCAGGGCAGGCCAATACCGAGACCTACGAGAAGGCATTTGCCCATTGCGACTTGCTGGTCATCGGCGCGGGTCCTGCCGGGTTGATGGCGGCGCTCACGGCGGCGCGGGCCGGGGCGGATGTGATCCTTGCCGAGGAGGATACGCGTTGCGGCGGGCGGCTCCTGTCGGAGTGCGAGGCGGTGGATGGCCAGCCCGGGCCTGTCTGGGCCGCAGAGATGGTCCGCAAGCTGGAGGCGACGGGCCGGGTCCGCGTCATGATGCGCACCACAGTGACCGGTGCCTATGACGGCGGCGTGTTTGGCGCGCTCGAGCGGGTGGGGCTGCATCTGGCGCAGCCGCCCGAAGCCCTGCCGCGGGAGTGTTTCTGGCGGATCACCGCACGCCGGGCGATCCTTGCGTCCGGCGCGCTCGAGCGGCCCATCGCCTTTCCGATGAATGACCGCCCCGGGATCCTGTCCGCGGCAGCGCTGCGCAGCTACGCCAATCGCTATGCCACCGCGCCGGGGCCGCGGGTTGCGGTCTTCGGGAACAGTGATGACGCGCATCGCACGGCGCGGGACCTGCAGGCTGCCGGGGTCACGGTCGTCGCGATGATCGACACCCGTCCGGAGGGGCCGTCCGGCGACTACCCTGTGCTGCGCGCGGCACAGGTGGTCGGCACCAAGGGGCGGCTCGGCCTGCGGGAGATCACGGTCCGCACCCCGTCCGGGCTGGAGAGGTTGCAGGTTGACGCGCTGGGCGTGTCCGGCGGCTGGAACCCGACGCTCCACCTGACCTGCCACATGAATGGCCGCCCCGTTTGGGACCCGGATCTGGCAACCTTCTTGCCGCGCCCGGGTGCGGTGCCCGGCCTCGCGGCGGTGGGCGCGGCGGCGGGCGTGTTTTCTACCCATGGGGCGTTGCGCTCAGGGTTCGAGGGGGCGCAGCGGGCTCTGGCCGAGCTGGAGCTCCGCGCGCCCGAGATCGCGCTCCCCGAGGCGGAGGATGCGCCCTATGCCCTCGCCCCGATCTATGCGGTGGAGGGGCTGCGCCCGGGCAAGGATCGCGCCTGGCTCGACTTGCAGAATGACGTCACGGTCAAGGATGTCCGTCAGGCCGCCGCCGAGAACATGACCAGCGTCGAGCATATGAAACGCTACACCACCCAGGGCATGGCCACGGATCAGGGCAAGAGCTCGAACCTTTTGGCGCTGGCGGTGCTGGCCGATGCGACCCGGCGCGGCATCCCCGAGACCGGCACAACCACCTACCGCCCGCCCTATACCCCCGTCTCGCTGGCCGCGATCGGGGCCGGGGCGCAGGGCAAGGGCTTTGCGCCCGAGCGGCGCACGACCGCGCACCGGGCGGCAACCGAGGCGGGCGCGCCCATGCTGGAGGCCGGTCTCTGGTACCGCCCGAGCCATTTCCCGCGCCCGGGCGAGCGGGACTGGCGCATCGCCTGCGCCCGGGAGGTCCGCTTTGTCCGCGAGACGGTGGGCGTTTGCGATGTCTCGACCCTCGGCAAGATCGAGCTGAGTGGGCCGGATGCGGCGGCCTTCCTTGATTTTGTCTATGCCAACCGGATCTCCACCCTGAAGCCCGGGCGGTGCCGCTATGGGATCATGCTGCACGAGGACGGGCATGTGATGGATGACGGGACCGTGGCCTGTCTCGGGCCGGATCGCTACCTGATCACCACCACGACCGCTGCGGCCGGGCAGGTGATGCAGCATCTGGACTTCGTGCAGCAATGCCTGCGCCCCGAGCTGCGTCTGCGGTTTCTGTCGGTGACCGAGCACTGGGCACAATTCGCGATTGCAGGCCCACAGGCCCGCGCGTTGCTGGGTGGGGTGCTGGGCACGGCACCCGAGGCGGCCCGCTTTCCGTTCATGTCCTGTGGGCCGGTGGCGGTTCAGGCGGGGGAGGGGCGCATCTCTTCCCGACGGGCGCGGATCTGACGCCGCAAACCAGTCAGGGCCATGTGAGCAGCAGTTGCTATTCCCCGACCCTCGGGACGCCCCTGGCGCTGGGGTTCCTGCGCGCGGGGCGCGGGCGGCATGGCGAGACGGTGCGGCTGGTGGATCACCTGCGCGGGGTGGCAACCGACTGCGTGGTCACGGGCCCGGTGGCCTATGACCCGGATGGAGGGCGCGCCCGTGGCTGACCTGCATGCTGAAACGCCCTTCGCGACCCTGAAACCGGTGCAGATCGGGCCTTGGGTGCTGACCGAGCCCGCACCGGAGCCGGTCCATGCGATCTTGCCCCTTCCGGGGGCGCACGAAGCCGCCTCCGACGCCTTGTGCGCGGTCACCGGGCTGGGGCTGCCCGGACCGGGCCAATCGGTGGAGAGCCCGCATCTGCGCTGTCTCTGGGCCGGGCGGGACCAGATCCTGGCGGTCGGGGCGCTGCCCCCGGGGGCGATCCCGCCGGACTGCGCGATGGTGACCGAGCTGTCCGATGGCTGGGCGCGGCTGCGCCTCGCCGGCCCGGGCTGGGAGGACGTGCTGGCGCGGGGCACCCCGCTTGACCTGCGTCCGAGCGCTTTTGCGGTCCATGCCACGGCGCGCACCGAGTGGCATCACATGGCGGTCCTGCTGGTGCGCCTGTCCTCGGCGGTCGAGCTTTGGGTCATGCGCTCTTACGCGGAGACGGCTCTGGCGCATCTGCGGCGGGACATGACCCAGCGCGCCGCGCGCCACCGCGTCTCGCCGCCGCAGGGCCGCTAGGCAAAGACTCTGACCGCGAGCGCTGGACTTCGCGGGGCAGGGCACCGATATTTCACAGATGAGTCTGCCACCCGGTTTCCTTGACGAATTACGCGGTCGCGTGTCCATGGCACAGGTGGCGGGGCGCAAGCTTGTCTGGGATATGCGTAAGTCCCAGCAGGGCAAGGGCGATATGTGGGCCCCGTGCCCGTTCCATCAGGAAAAGACCGCCTCCTTCCATGTGGATGATCGCAAAGGGTATTATTACTGCTTTGGCTGCCACGCAAAGGGCGATGCGATCTCCTTCGTGCGCGAAACAGAGAATGTCGGCTTCATGGAAGCGGTGGAGATCCTCGCCGCCGAGGCGGGCATGACCATGCCTGCCCGCGACCCACAGGCCGCGGCCAAGGCGGACCGGCGCACCCAGCTCAGCGAGGTCGCCGAACAGGCGGTGCAGTTCTTCCGGCTCAACCTCAAGGCCGGCGCGGCCCGGGATGCGCGGGCCTATCTGGCCGGGCGCGGCCTGTCCGAGGCCGCCTGCGAACGCTGGGAAATCGGCTTTGCCCCCGAAGGCTGGCAGCATCTCTGGGACCATCTGCGCGGCAAGGGCGTGGCCGAGGAGCTGATCCTCGGGGCCGGGCTCGCCAAGCCCTCGCGCAAGGAGGGCGGGCGGCCCTACGACGTGTTCCGCAACCGCATCATGTTCCCGATCCGCGATGCGCGGGGCCGGGCAATTGCGTTTGGCGGGCGGGCCATGGACCCGGAGGATGGCGCGAAATACCTCAACTCGCCTGAGACCGAGCTCTTCGACAAGTCGCGGGTGCTGTTCAATCATGCGCGTGCCCGGGAGGCGGCGGGCAAGTCCGATATGCTGGTCGTGGCCGAGGGCTATATGGATGTGATCGCGCTCTCGGAGGCGGGGTTCCCGGCCGCGGTCGCGCCTCTGGGTACGGCTGTCACCGAACCACAGCTGGAATTGCTCTGGCGGATTTCGCCCGAGCCGATCTTTGCGCTGGACGGGGACCGTGCGGGCCTGCAGGCCGGGCAGCGCGTGGTCGATCTGGCCCTGCCGTTGATCGAAGCGGGCAAATCCCTGCGCTTCTGCATCCTGCCGGAGAAGAAGGACCCCGATGACGTCATACGACAGGACGGGGCCGAGGCGATGGGCGCGCTGTTGCGGGACGCACAGCCCATGCTGAACCTGATCTGGCAGCGCGAGACCGAGGGGCGCGCCTTTGACAGCCCTGAGCGCAAGGCCGCCCTGGGCAAGGCGCTGCGCATGTCGGTGGCGAAGATCAAGGACCCCTCGATCAAGCAGCATTACGGGCAGGAGATCAAAGCCCGGCTCGATACGCTGTTTGGTTATGGCGGTGGCGAGGCGGTTCGGTCCGGCCCCTCGGGCGGGCGCGGCCCGGGCCGGGGCGGGGGCTGGAAATCCAAGGGGCCCGAACGCCCGACGGCGAACCTCAAGGCCTCGGCACTGGTCACCTCGGAGGCGGATGAGCAGCTGCAAGAGGCGCTGATCCTCGCGACGCTCTGCACCCATCCGGCCCTGATCGACGAGTTCGAAACCGCCCTGCTGGATCACCGGTTCGGGTCGACGGGCTACGGGCAGATCGCCCTGGCCCTGACGGCCACGGACCCGGAGGCCCGCAGCACACCGATCACCTTCGAGGACAGGGATTGCAGCGAGACCCTTGATCTCATCCTGCGCGAACGCCATGTGCAGATTGCGCCATCCCTGCGCCCGGGCTGCGACGAAGAGGTCGCCCGGCTCTCGGTCGCGGCGGCGTTTGCCAAGCTTTCGGCGCAGGTGGGATGGCAGCGGGAACTGGAAGAGGCCATCGAAGATTTCGCCTCGGCCTCAAACGAAGAACTCACCTGGCGGCTGGGGCAGGCCGCCGAAGCCCGCAATTCCGCGGGCCGTGTCGCCCAGGATGACAAGACCGAATATGACATTGCCGATAACGGTGCGCGAATCAGTCGGGACGAACGCAGCGCCTTTGACGACTTGCTCAACGGCATCAGCTTTGGCAAAGGACAGACAAACGGGGGCTGACCCCGCACGGAAAGTTAAGTAAACACGGATAAAAGCGGGAAGCGCGAATCACTTACGACCTGATTCGCATACGGGGTGGAACACGACGATGAACCGGCACGCTCCCCTTTAATCAAGGAAACCTGAATGGCCGCCAAAGACACTGACGACCGCAAGACCGACGACCAGGAAGCCGAAGCCATGCTCGACATGAGCCAAGCGGCGGTCAAGAAGATGATCGCCGAGGCGCGTGCGCGCGGCTACATCACCTACGATCAGCTCAACCAGGTCCTTCCCCCGGACCAGGTCAGCTCCGAACAGATCGAAGACGTGATGTCGATGCTGTCCGAGATGGGGATCAACATCATCGAGGAGGACGAGGCCGAAGAGGGCGACGCCCAAGGTTCGAACTCCACGCAGGTGGTCGAGGCCTCCGGCTCGCGCGAAGTGGCTGTCTCCACGACCTCTTCCGAGGCGCTGGACCGGACCGATGACCCGGTGCGGATGTATCTGCGCGAGATGGGCTCGGTCGAACTGCTGAGCCGCGAGGGCGAGATCGCCATCGCCAAGCGGATCGAAGCCGGGCGCAACACGATGATCGCCGGTCTCTGCGAGAGCCCGCTGACCTTTCAGGCGATCACGATCTGGCGCGACGAACTTCTGTCCGAGGACATCCTGCTGCGCGACGTGATCGACCTCGAGGCGACCATGGGCGGGGCGATGGAAGATGACGAGGAAAGCTCCTCGGTCGTCGAGATGGCCGCGAACAGCCCGACCGCCCCCTCGGAAAAGACCGCCGAGCCCGAGCTCGACGCCGATGGCAACCCGATTGCCAAGACCGAGGACGAGGATGACGAGGACGATCAGGCCAACATGTCGCTGGCCGCGATGGAGGCCGCACTCAAGCCCAAGGTGCTTGAGACGCTGGACCTGATCGCGCGGGATTACACCCAGCTCAGCGATATGCAGGATCTGCGGATTTCCGCGACCTTGAACGAGGATGAGAGCTTCTCGATCGAGGATGAGGCGAATTACCAGAAACTGCGTGCCGAGATCGTGCTGCTGGTCAATGAGCTGCATCTGCACAACAACCGGATCGAAGCGCTGATCGACCAGCTCTACGGGATCAACCGGCGCATCATGTCCATCGACTCGAACATGGTGAAGCTGGCGGATCAGGCGCGGATCAACCGGCGCGAATTCGTCGAGGCCTATCGCGGTTACGAGCTTGACCCGACCTGGGTCGAGCGGATGTCCGCAAAGCCCGGGCGCGGCTGGCAGGCTTTCATCGAACGCTCCAGCACCAAGATCGAAGAGTTGCGCGCCGACATGGCGCAGGTCGGCACCTATGTGGGCGTCGACATTACCGAGTTCCGCCGCATCGTGCAGCAGGTCCAGAAGGGCGAGAAAGAAGCCCGGCAGGCCAAGAAAGAGATGGTCGAGGCCAACCTGCGCCTCGTGATCTCGATCGCCAAGAAATACACCAATCGCGGGCTGCAATTCCTCGACCTGATCCAGGAAGGCAATATCGGCCTGATGAAGGCGGTCGATAAGTTCGAATACCGCCGCGGCTACAAGTTCTCGACCTATGCGACCTGGTGGATCCGTCAGGCGATCACCCGCTCCATCGCGGATCAGGCGCGCACGATCCGGATCCCGGTGCACATGATCGAGACGATCAACAAGCTGGTGCGGACCGGGCGGCAGATGCTGCACGAGATCGGCCGCGAGCCGACACCGGAAGAGTTGGCCGAGAAGCTCCAGATGCCGCTGGAGAAGGTGCGCAAGGTGATGAAGATCGCCAAGGAGCCGATCTCGCTCGAGACGCCGATTGGCGACGAGGAAGACAGCCAGCTGGGCGATTTCATCGAGGACAAGAACGCCGTTCTGCCCCTCGACAGCGCGATCCAGGAGAACCTCAAGGAAACCACGACCCGGGTTCTGGCCTCGCTCACACCGCGCGAGGAGCGCGTGCTGCGCATGCGCTTCGGGATCGGGATGAACACCGACCACACGCTCGAAGAAGTGGGTCAGCAGTTCAGCGTGACCCGCGAGCGGATCCGTCAGATCGAAGCCAAGGCGCTGCGCAAGCTCAAGCATCCGAGCCGCAGCCGCAAGCTGCGCAGTTTCCTGGACCAGTAAGCGCCTCGGGCGTGCCATCTCGGCGCGCCCGGACCGCCCGTTCCCCGCATGAGCAGCAAGTTTATCATTTTCGTCCTCGGCGTCGCGCTGGTGGTGTTCTGCGCCTATGTCTTCCGCGACCGCATCCCGAGCCCGACTGTCAGCGCCAAGCGACCCTATTCCGCGCCGAACGGCCACAAGGTCGCCCCGCTGGAGCAAGGTCCCGAGCAGTTCGAGGTGTGGGACCGTCCCGGTGCCATCGGGCGGGACTATTTCTGTGCCGCTGCGAAATATGCCGAGGCGGTTCTGCGGGCCGAGCCCACGGATCATCTCCGGGTGACAACAGCCTTCGGTCCGAGCCAGGTGCGGGACAATCGCCGCGCCGTGGGCTTCGAGTTGGTCTGCGCCGCTGAGCTGAGCGATTCAACTGCGCCCAATAATCGGGCACCGGTCATAGACCAGCCCGGAGAGTCCCGGTCTATCCTCGTATCTCGGCGGTTTTGCGCCTAATCTCACCGTTTGTGTCAGGATTGTTTTGGCTTCTCGCTGGCATCCACCGGTCAGCTGGCTAGGCTCCGTAGGAGAGGCACACTTGGGGGAGTGACCATGACACAATCTGTTCGACTGCTTTGCCTTCTGGGCGCCTGCATGGTTTTGATGGCCGCCGCGGTGGTCTTTCCCTAGACCCGCCACGGGCGACACACGGGACCGTTATTGTGCAGCCGGTCGATCCGGGCGTAGGCTGCTGCGACCCAGACCATTCGCAGTGTCGGGCCTGATCCGCAAATCCACAGGAGCGTGTTTCATGATGTCTCGACCCGGCTTTCATGGGCTCACCCGCATGACCTCCACTTGTTTGGTGGCCGGTCTCATGATCCTCACCTCCGCCTCCGCCGAGGCGCGCAGCCTGTCGGAACGCTATACGCCGACATCTCCCTATCGTGCGCTCAACGAGTTCGGGGTGATCCTCAGCGCCGAGGAGGGCGCCGTGCTTGAGGTTTATGCCAAGCCGAGCGCATCCGGGATGAAGTATTTCTGCGCGGCAGCGGAATTCGCGCAACGCTTCCTGCGGGCCCAGCCCAGCGACCGGCTTGTCATCACACGCGCCGAGGGGCCCAGCACGACGCGGGATGGGGCCACCAGCGTCTTGTTCGACATCGTCCCGCGCGCCGAGGCGCAGGGCCTGCCATCGGGGGGCGTCACCCTCAGCCCAAGGCGCGTGGGTGAGAACAGAAGCGTCAATTCCGGCAAATCCTTTTGCAAGCCCGTGGATCGCCGTCGCGATGACGACTAGATAAGGTGCAGGGCAGGACGCATCGCTGTTGCGCGCCCGCCATGACATGAGGGTCAGATCACAGGGGGGCGCGATGCCATTTCTTTCAAAACTCTTTGGCAAATCCGAGCCCACCGGGGCCCCATCGGAAACCCATAAGGGCTTCACCATCACGCCGCAAAGCGTGAAGGAGGGCGGGCAGTACCGGCTGACGGCGCTGATCGAGAAGGATGGCAAGTCGCACGAATTGATCCGCGCCGACCATTTCGCCAGCGCGGATGAGGCCAATGCGGCTGCGCTCACCAAGGCCAGGATGCTCATAGACCAGATCGGCGATGGCCTGTTTCGAGGCTGAGGGACGCGCGCGGCTCTTTTGCGACGCAGACCGTAACTGGTTCACGGACCACCGGGCTGCCCCTCGCTATTCTGGGCGCAACCAGAGGATAGGGGTCTCATCATGCGTAAATTCGTCGTCTGCCTTTTCACCGCTCTCGGGCTGACCAGCGCGGCCAGCGCGGATACCACTTTGTTCTTTGATGATTTCGAGAGCTCTGCGCAGGGGCTGAATACAACGCCGTCAAATTGGGCCCTGATCAGCGGCACGGTGGATGTGCTCGGTGGCGGGGTTTTCGGGGGCTTCTGCAGCAACGGTACGAATTGCGTTGATCTGGACGGATCCTCGAACGCGGCGGGCGTTATCAACTCGCTGGCGACGTTCGATCTGGACGCGCAGACGACCTACACGCTGTCCTTTGACTACACGAACAATGGCAACGGCACGAACACGCTGAATTGGGGGCTGGCCACGCTCAGCGAGACGCTGGTGGTCACAGGACCGTCGAACCCCTATGCCTCGGCCAGTGCGACCTTCACCGGGCAGAGCACGTTGAACGCCGCGATCATCTTTTCCCATGAGGGGGCGGACAATCAGGGGGTGATCATCGACAATGTCCGTCTGACCGCCTCGGTTGCCCCGGTTCCGCTTCCGGCGGCGGGTCTTCTGCTGCTGGGGGGGCTCGGTGGTCTTGTGGCCCTGCGCCGCAAGCGGGCGGCGGCCTGATCCAACGGCATTTGTGACCCCTCTTGCGTCCGGCCCGAGGGTCGGGCGCCACGACATGCGCGCAGTTTCGACTTGCCCTGACAGTGTCGGCGGAGAACACTTCGCCCCATGGCGCATAGGATCTTCACAGTCACGACACGCGGCCCGGGCCTCACGGAGATGACCCGAGACGTGTCCCGCTGGGTCGCGGAACAGGGCCCGGACGAGGCGCTGCTGACCCTGCAGATCCAGCACACATCGGCGTCTCTGCTGATCCAGGAGAACGCGGATCCCGAAGTGCAGACCGACCTGCAGGCCTTCTTTCACCGGCTGGTGCCGCCCACCACCGACCCGACCATGGCCTATCTCACCCATACCTATGAGGGGCCCGATGACATGCCGGGCCATATCAAGGCGGCCTTGCTGCCCACATCGCTCCAGATCCCGGTGATGGCGGGGCGGATGGCGCTGGGCACTTGGCAGGGGATCTATCTGGTGGAACATCGGGATCGCCCCCATGATCGACGGGTTGTGGCGCTTTTGCGCTGAGCCTTGCCCGGTGAGTGCGGCATTCCGGACTCAGGTCCCGCCCCAAGATAAGCCCTGTCCAATTGCCCTCTACCCAAGCCATAGAGAGCTACCTATAGTGCCTGTGGATAACTGGGGGCCAACCCCAAGAGCAGGAACACGAGGGAGCAACCATGCGCTGCCCATTTTGCGGAAATGTCGATACGCAGGTGAAAGACTCGCGCCCGGCGGAAGACCATGTCGCCATCCGGCGGCGTCGGTTCTGCCCGGCTTGCGGCGGGCGGTTCACCACCTATGAACGAGTGCAGCTCAGGGATCTGATCGTCATCAAATCCTCGGGCAAGCGCGAGGATTTCGACCGCGACAAGCTGGAGCGTTCGATCCGTATCGCGATGCAGAAACGCCCGGTGGAGCCGGACCGCCTGGATCAGATGATCTCGGGGATTGTCCGGCGGCTCGAAAGCATGGGCGAGACGGATATTCCCTCGGCCACGATCGGCGAGATCGTGATGGAGGCGCTGGCCCGGATCGACACGGTCGGCTATGTGCGTTTCGCAAGCGTTTACAAGAACTTCCAGGCGGCGGATGACTTCGACAAGTTCGTCAGTGAACTGCGTCCCCCGACCAGCCCGGACAACTGAGCCATGACCGCAGACCTGCGCTGGATGCAGGTTGCGCTGACCCTAGGACGCCGCGGGATGGGCCGGACCTGGCCCAACCCGGCGGTGGGCTGCGTGATTGTCAGCCCCGAAGGGCGTGTCGTCGGGCGCGGCTGGACCCAGCCCGGTGGGCGTCCCCATGCCGAAGTGATGGCCCTGGGGCAGGCCGGGGATTCGGCCCGAGGCGCGACGGCTTATGTCACGCTGGAGCCTTGCGCCCATCACGGTAAGACCGGCCCCTGCGCCGAAGCCCTGAGTCAGGCCGGGATCGCCCGGGTCGTCTCCGCCTTGCAGGACCCCGATCCCCGCGTCTCCGGCGGCGGACATGACATCCTGCGCAAGGCGGGGATTGCGGTCACCGAAGGGGTCGGCGCGGATCACGCCCGGATCGATCATAAGGGCTTTCTGACCAGGGCGACCCTGGGTCGTCCCATGCTGACACTGAAGCTCGCGCTGACACTGGACGGACGGCTTGCCACGGCGCGCGGGGAAAGCCAGTGGATCACCGGGCCCGAGGCGCGCCGCGCCGGGCACGCGATGCGGGCGCGCCATGATGCGGTGCTGATTGGCGCCGGCACGGCCCGGGCCGATGACCCGACGCTGACGGTCCGGGACATGGGTGTTGCGCAGCAACCGGTGCGGATCGTGGCGGCGCGGGGTCTTGATGTTCGCTTGCCCTCGCGGCTCAGCGAAACGGCCAGCGACGCAGCGCCGGTCTGGATCTGCCATGGCGAGGATGCGCCCGCGGCGCGGATTGCCGCGGCAGAGGCGCATGGCCTGACCTGCCTCGAAACCCCGGAGGGCCCGGACGGGCTCGATCCGGAGGGGTTGTTGCAGGTCCTCGGCGCGCAAGGCGTGACCCGGGTCTATTGCGAAGGCGGTGGCGCGCTCGGCGCTGCACTCATGCGCGCGGGGCTGGTGGACCGGCTCGCCGTGTTCCACGCCGGTTGCGCGATCGGGGCGGATGGCCGCGCCGGGCTCGGCCCCATGGGGCTCGAGCGGTTGGCGGAGGCACCGCGTTTCGACCGGGTGCGGAGCGCGGTTCTGGGGGCGGATGTCTTGACGGAATGGCGCCGCCGCTAGCGCCAGAGCCAGCTCTGCGATGCAAGCACCCCTTGCAGTTTGGACAATAGCCGCAGGGGCGGGGCCGGGGTCGGCGGGCCGCTCTCCAACCGGTCGAGGATGACCTCGACAGGGCAGGGCAGGTTCGTCACCGGGTCGTGGTAGCGCGGGTAGTCGATCAACACGGCCTCGACCAGTGCGGCCAGATCCGGTCGTGCCGCCCGTCGCGCGAAGGCCGGATGAGGGGGCGAGGTCAGATCCCGGGCCAGATCCCGGGTCAGCCCCCAGCCTGCATAGAACGGCAGTCCGGCACAGGTCACCGGGCGGCCCCGTATCAGTGCTTCGAACCCGAGAAGAGAGGACAGCGTCCAGACCTCATCCGCTGCCATCACACAGGCCACCGGGTCCGCCCCGCGCGCGATGCTGTCGGCCAGCGGGGTCTCCGTGAGGCCGGGGCGCAGGCCTGCCTCCACATCCGGGTGGGGCTTGTAGAGGATATGGGCCGCGGGATTGGCAGCGCGGGCCGCTGTGAGCAGAGCCTCCATATCCCGGACCTCGCCCCCGTGGCCGAGCGTGACCGAGGCATCATCCGCGACCTGCCCGATAACGAGAAGTGTCCTCGCGCCGTCGGGGGCGGGGTCGGGGGGCCGCCCGTCCGTGTTGTACTTCGTCAGCCCGCCCGCGCGCAGCCGCGCAAGCAGCGCGCGGCCCCGGGGCGAGGCCCCGCGCGCAGCGGCGCGGGTGATACAGTGCTCAAGATCGCTGGGGCCCGCCGGATCGTAGTAGATCCCCGTGCCATCGCGCACCAGAGACAGGGGGGGCACGAGCGCTGCGCCCAGCCCCTTGGAGCGCAGGAAGCCGTCCTCCACCCGGTAAAGCGGCGCGCGTGCTTCGGCCATCTCGGGACGTACCGCCTGTGCCCAGCTCAGGATGGGGCGCCCGGTCGCCTGTGCCGCGCGGCCCGGATCGAGCGGGAAACTCAGCCCGCCGCTGCCAAAGACCTTGCGGATCGTTGGGCGCTTCCACAGGCGCATGCCATGGGCGACATAGCCGTGGTGGTCCTCCCGCCAGGCCCGCGCGCGACTGGCGAGTTGGGCGATGACCTCCTCGACCTCGCAAAGCCGGTCGCGAAAGGGGTCATACCAGACCGGGTAGAGCGCGAGGGTGCCGAGGGCCAGCTGCGCCGCGCTCAGCACGCGCTGGCGTCGGGGCAGGGGCGCGCGATCCTCGCTGAGGCCCCATCCGGCATAGAATGGCTGGCCAAAGACATGGGGCCGGTGGCCAGAAAGGATGGCCTCGAACCCGACCTGCGAGCTGACGGTGTAGACCTGCGCAGCACCCGCGAGCAGGGGCCAGATCGCACAGGGTCCGCAGCCATCGGGCCCCAGATGTCCGGGACGGTCCGACCGCGCCGCCGGGTGCCCCTTGATCAGGATTTCGCGCCCGGGGTTCTCGTCGCGCGCGGCCTGCAGCATGGCGTCAAACCGGGCGGCATCCGCGCCGCCATAGCGGATCGACGCGTCATCGCGGAGCTGGTCGACCACCAGCACATAGCCCGGGGCGATTGCGGGGGGCGGGGCCGTGGCGGCGTTGTACTTGCTGAGCCCTGCCTCCTGCAGTGCGGCGATAAGGGCCTCTCCGCGGGCAATGTCCTGCAGCGGGTGGGTGGCGAGCAGATCCTCAAGATCGCTGGGACCCGTCGCATCGTAATAGGGCCGTTGCTGGTCGAGGGTGATCCCGTGGCGCGGCCCACCTGCCTTGCCCGGCAGCACTGAACGCAGAAACGCGTCCTCGAGATAGAGCGGTTTGGCACCGCTGCGACGGGCGAGGGCCTCGCCCCGGGCCCCGGTGCGCCCAGAGCGCCCCCAGATCGCCACATGCCCGCCGGGCTTGGGCCAGCCCAGACGCAGCTCCAAACCCTTGAGCGAGAGGATCCGGCGCAGGTTTCGGTCGGTCAGGTGACTGAGCGAGGACAGGTAGACCGGGGTTCCGGGACGCAAAAAGGGCGCGCGCGGGTCTCCGCGCACGCCCTCCTGTCTGTCGCTGTCCCGCGTCAGTTGCTTGTCAGCGTTTCGATATTGGCTGCGGGCTGAACCACAGCACCCAGCAGCAGGCTGACAGTCTTGTTCCAACGGGCGATCGGCGCTTCGGTCACGTAGAGCGTGTCACTGTCCTTCACGAGGAAGTCCTCGGCCACGAAGAGCCCGGTCGGTTGGGTCAGATCGAGGATGTAGACGACGCGCTGTTCGCCCTGCAACTCAGGGCGACCCAGAACGCGGCGGGCCACTTCCTCGTTTTCATCCCGCAGGATGAACACGCCGGTGGGGTCCGCGAGATTGGGGTCCAGACCACCGACCTGCGCCAGGGCTTCCAGCGCCGTCAGGTCTTGGGAGTCGAAGCGCACCCGTGTCTGGCCGCGCGTCGCACCAAGAGCGATGAAGCTGCGCGGATCCTGCTCGATCACGATGCGGTCGCCGCCCCGCAGGGCGATGTCGAGCTCGGGGTTGCTGTAGAGATCGGTGAGCCAGATCGTGCCCATCTGACCCTGGCGGATCACGCGGACGAGAACCTGCTCGTAATCGGCGAACTCGGCATTCACGCCACCGGCCCGTGCGATCATCGAGGACAGGGTCCGGGTCGGACGCTCAATCGTGTAGACGCCCTGACCGTTGACATTGCCCACCACGGTGACGGTCGCGCCGTCGCCGGCGATGCGGCGCACGCTGACCTGCGGGTCCGGTGTCTGGGTTTCAAGCTGGCGTGTGATGATCCCGCGCAGGGCTTCGGGGGTGTTGCCCGCGGCCATGATTCGGCCCGCATAGGGCACGAAGATGAACCCGGCGCTGTCCACCTGGACCTCGTCGATCACCGAGGCGGCGGCCCCGCCGCGGGCCAGAAGGCCCTCGACCACGTTTTCCCAGATGGTCAGTCCCAGCGTGTCACCGGGGCGGATCGCATCGGGGCTTACGGTGCCTGCACCCAAGAAGTTGCTTGAAAAGCCGAGCTGGTCCCGGAGCACCGTCTGCTGTGCCACCGCATCATTCACGGGGACGATATAGGCATCGCCCAACTCCGTGACGGATGCGTCAAACAGTTCGTTTTTGACCGGGCCGCTGCGCGGTAGCCCACAGGCTGCGACCGCTCCAGCGATGACCAGCACCATGCTTGCCCGGCTGATGCGGGCAATGAGACTTGTTCTGCCGAACATGATGTTTCTGCTCCTCGAGACGCATTGCGTACATTTTTCCCAAAACCCTAGGTATCTGGTCTGGCTTTGAAAAGCAGGAACGCCGCCCCTGCGCCAAACAGCAGCAGAACCGTGGTTATTTGACAACGCGTAGGGGGTGGCGACGGCGTGGCGACCCGGTTTCGAGCGCCTCATAGGGGTCTTTGGCCGACAGGATCATATCCGTGACCTGCCGCAGCAGGTGACGCCGACCCTCGGCCGAGTAGAACCCCCCGGTTACCTGGCTACTTTCGAGCAGGAAGTGCCGGAAATCGCGATAGGCGCGCATATCCGGCGGGGACGGGTCGCGGAAAAACGCGGGCAGGGTCTGGGACGAGACAAGCTCCGGCTTGCCGTAGATCGCCTGGCCGAGACACTTCACCGGCAGGCCGCGCCAGAGCGCCTGCTGCGCGGCGGTGGAATTCACCGTCAGGACCGAACGCGCCTGATCGAGGATCCGCGCCAGTTTGCCGCCCGGCACGTAATGCACCCGGTCCGACACCTTGTAGCGCCGGGCAATGCGCCGGATCTGCGCGCGGATATGGGCGCGGCCATCCTCCAGCGGGTGGGCCTTGAACACGAGGTGATGGTGGCGCGGCGCCGCGCTGGCGAAGGCGGCCATCACCTCGACCAGCACTTCGGTCATCGTGTCGTAGTCGCTATGGGCCTGAAAGGCGCTGTCATGGTCGAGCTGCAGCAGGAAGAGGTGATAGGGATATCCGCCAACCCGCACGCGGCGCGTGGCCAGCCGGCGCTCGACCATGGTGGCAGGAAGCCTCAGCAACAGCTTGAGGTATAACAGAAACTCCCGCCGAACGCTCAGGGCGCGATGGGGCTTGAAAGCGGCGTAATCCGCATTTCGGAACAGCACGTGAAAATGATAGAGCGCGCCATAGAACATGTGCTGGCGCATGTCGCCCCAGCGCGCGGGCGCTGCGGGCAGTTCGGGCATATGGCCATTCAGGGTCTGGGTCATCTCGTCGATGCCGAGAGACATCAGCCGCGAATGACCATTCGCGCCGTCCCGTTCATAGGTCACCCAGGAGGGCCGGAGATAGCCCTCTTCGAAGACATGGATCCGCAGGCCCCGACGCTCCGCCGCGCGGATCGCGGCCCGGTGGATACCCCGCACATCCCCGTAGAGCACCAGATCGGTGATCGCGTGTTCGGTCAGGATCCGGGCACAGGCGGCGGGCCAGTCCTCGGGCCGCCCGTCATAGGGCAGATAGCTGCTGCGATCGGTCCAGAACCGGGCATCCCCCGCGTTGAACCCCACACGCCAGCAGCGCGCGCCCGATTGGGTCAGCAGGCTGGCGAGCTGCGCAAAGAATGGGCCATGGGGCCCCTGCAGGAACAGGAAGCGCCGCTGGCCTGGCGATGTGATCTCGGTCGGGTGCACCGGGGGATTGTCCGTGACTGCTCTGAGCGTGGTTACCGTATCCAAGAAGGAATAGAATGGTTTCCATTAAGTAAACTACCGCCCGAAGCCTTGCCGGTTTGCAGCGAAGTCTTGCCGGGGCTCGCCCGGCCCGCTAGCTGTGCCCTACGCGCAGACCATCGGGAGACTTGGGTTCATGTTCACGGGAATCATCACGGATATCGGCACCATCCGCGCGCTGGAACAGGCGGGCGATCTGCGTGCGCGCATCGGGTGCTCCTATGACCCGGCGGGGATCGATCTGGGCGCGTCGATTGCCTGCAATGGCGTCTGCCTGACGGTGATCGAAACGGGCGCGGATCCCGAGACCGGCCCATGGTTTGATGTGCAGATCAGCGCCGAGAGTGTGGACAAGACCAATATCGGCGACTGGACCCTCGGTCACAGGCTGAACCTGGAACGCGCGCTCAAGGTCGGGGATGAGCTGGGCGGGCATATCGTATCGGGGCATGTGGACGGGGTCGCCGTGGTCACCCGGATGCGCGATGAGGGCGACAGCACCCGGGTCACCTTCCGTGCGCCCGATGCGCTGGCCAAATTCGTTGCGCCCAAGGGCTCGGTCGCGCTGGATGGCACCTCGCTGACCGTGAACGAGGTCGAGGGCGCGGAGTTCGGGATCAACTTCATCCCGCATACCAAATCCGCCACGACCTGGGGCGATGTCGCCGTGGGCGACCGCATCAATCTCGAGATCGACACCCTCGCGCGCTATGTTGCGCGGCTCAAGGACTGGGGCTGACCGGCGAACCAGAGGCCGTGCGCCCGCCAAGAGACGTCCGGTCGCTCTGGCGCTTCCCGAATGGCTGAGGTATCTGGCGCGCAGCACGATAGGAGCGACGATGGCCGAGACACTTGAGACGGACTTCTCCGACGCGATTTCCAGCGTCGATGAGATCATCGAAGACGCGCGCAATGGCCGGATGTTCATCCTTGTGGACCATGAGGACCGCGAGAATGAAGGGGATCTGGTGATCCCGGCCCAGATGGCGACACCGGATGCGGTCAACTTCATGGCGACCTATGGCCGGGGCCTGATCTGCCTGACCCTGACCGGGGAGCGGATCGACCAGCTGGGGCTGCCGCTGATGGCGTCGCATAACTCCTCGCGCCATGAGACCGCCTTCACCGTCTCGATCGAAGCCCGCGAAGGCGTCTCGACGGGGATCTCGGCGGCTGACCGGGCCTTGACCGTGGCCGTGGCGATCGACGGCTCCAAGGGCGCCTCGGATATCGCGACCCCGGGCCACGTCTTCCCGCTGCGCGCCCGCGATGGCGGCGTGCTCGTGCGTGCAGGCCATACCGAGGCCGCCGTGGATGTGAGCCGTTTGGCCGGTTTGAACCCGTCGGGCGTGATCTGCGAGATCATGAATGATGACGGCTCCATGGCGCGGCTGCCGGATCTGGTGGCTTTCGCCCAGCGGCACAACCTCAAGATCGGGACGATCTCGGACTTGATTGCCTATCGCCGCCGCAACGACAATCTCGTGAAGGTGACCAAGGAAAGCACGCTCACCTCGGAGTTTGGCGGCGAGTGGTCGCTGAAGATCTACACCGACGAGACCCAGGGCGCCGAGCATATCGCGCTGATCAAGGGCGACATCACCACGCCGGAGCCGGTGCTGGTGCGGATGCATGCACTCGATCCGATGCTCGACATCGTGGGCACCGGCGGGGCCGGGCGCGCCGGTGAGTTCGGCGATGCCATGCGCTGTGTCGCCGAAGAGGGGCGCGGTATCGTGGTCTTGCTGCGTGATACGACCATGAAGCTGGTGGCCGATGAAGAGGTCTCGCCGCAGACCCTGCGCCAATACGGGCTGGGGGCACAGATCCTGTCCTCGCTCGGCCTGTCGGAGCTCATCCTTCTGACCAATTCCCCGTCGCCCAAGGTGATCGGCCTCGAGGCTTACGGCCTCACGATCCTGGGCACCCGCAAAATTCCGATACAGAGATAATCATGGCCCAGACAGACGCCCATACCGAGCTGCCGACGCCGCAGTTTGACAAGCCGGTGAAGCTGCTCATCGTGCAATCGCCCTATTACAAGGAGATCGCCGAGGGGCTTCTGACCGGTGCCAAGGCCGTGCTCGACGCGGCCGGGGCCAGCTATGACGTGGTCCAGATGCCCGGCGCGCTGGAGATCCCGCCCGCGATCCGGATCGCCCATGTGCAGTCGAACTATGATGGCTATGTGGCGCTAGGCTGTGTGATCCGGGGCGAGACCACCCATTACGAGACCGTCTGCAATGACAGCTCGCACGGGCTGATGCTGCTCGGTCTGCAGGGGGCCTGCCTCGGCAATGGCATCCTGACGGTGGAGAATGAGCAGCAAGCCCTCGTGCGCGCCGATCCCGAGGGCCAGAACAAGGGCGGCGGGGCTGCGGCGGCGGCGCTGCATCTGATCGCCCTGTCGCGCTCTTATGCCAGCGAGACCAAGGGCGTTGGCTTCAAGCCCAAATCCGAGACCATTCTGGTGGCGGGCCGTGGCGAAGGAACGACCACCGCATGAGCAAGGTACCGGCCAAACTCGCCGCCAAGCGGCAGGCGAAATCCGCCGCGCGCCTCTATGGCGTGCAGGCCCTGTTCCAGATGGAAGTCTCGGGGCAGATGACCGATGACGTGATCCGCGAGTTCGAAGATCACCGGTTCGGCGCGACCTATGACGAGGTCGAGATGGCCGAGGGCCATGTGGACCTCTTTCGCCGGATCGTGCGCGATGCGGTGAACCTGCAGGCGAAGATCGACCAGATGACCGACCGGGCGCTGGCCTCGGCCTGGCCCATCGACCGGATCGACCCGACCCTGCGCGCGCTTTTCCGCGCCGCGGGGGCCGAGCTGTCGGATGCGGGGACACCGCCCAAGGTGGTGATCACCGAATATGTGGATGTGGCGCGCGCCTTCTTTCCCGAAGGCAAAGAGCCGCGTTTCGTCAACGCCGTGCTCGACCACATGGCACGCGAAGCGCGCCCCGAAGACTTCGCCTAACGCAAATGGGCCCCGGGTGGGGCCCATGTCTTACCGGACACCCCTGTCCATCTGTGGCCGTTGGTGCGCGGCCTAGAGCGCGCGTGCCTGACGGAAGGAGACCAGCCGTCGGCTGCCTTCGTCCCACAGATGCAGGCGGGCGCAGGCAAAGCTTTCCCACAGGGTCAGGCGGCTGATCTCCACCAGCGATCCGTGATCCCGCAGGACCTCGGTCAGCCGATAGAACGGGATCCGGCTATAAAGGTGGTGCACATGGTGAATCCCGATATTCCCGGTCAGCCAGCGCAGGGGCTTGGGCAGATCGTAGTGGGAGCTGCCGGCCAGCGCGGCTTCATGCAGTTGCCAGTCCTCGGCCTCGTCCCAATGGGTCGTCTCGAACTGGTGCTGGACATAGAAGAGCCAGACGCCCATGGCTGCCGCGGCCGCTCCGGTGGGCACATAGATCGCCAGCACGACCGAGGAGCCGCCGAGATACCAGATCGTCGCGATCAGGCAGGCGAGCGCCAGGTTCGTGCCCATGGCGCTGATCCAGTAGCGCGCACCGGCCCGCATCAGGCCGATGGGCAGGCGGTGCTGGATGAAGAACTGATAGACCGGACCGATCGCGAACAGGGTCAGCGGATGGCGGTAGGCGCGGTAGCGCAGCTTCCCGAGCCAGTCGCGGGCATTGTATTCCGCCACCGTCAGGGTCGTCACATCGCCCAGCCCGCGCGCATCCAGGTTCCCCGAAGAGTTGTGATGGATCGCATGGGTCCGGCGCCAGTAATCATAGGGCGTCAGGGTCAGAACACCGATGCTGCGCCCGAGCCAGTCCGCGACCTTGCGGTTCTGCAGGTAGGATCCGTGTCCGCAATCATGCTGGATGATGAACAGACGGACCAGAAAGATCCCGTTGATCATCGCAATGGCCACCGCGGCGAGCACGCTGCTCTGCAGGGCCCAGACCGCCAGCGCCCACATGCCGAGAAATCCGGCCAGGGTCACAAGGAGCTCAAAGACGCTCCGGGCTGTGTTGGGGGTTCGATACGCGGCCAGAACACGGACCCAGTCCTGTGCGCTACGCTCTACGGGGGCTGGCGACGCCAGTGTTGTCTGAAAGGTCATTGTCCATCCGCATTACCTCGCAGACCCGACCTATAGAAAAACCCTGATTGCGCAAGCAGAATGCACCTTGCCCGCGAAATAGTCGCGCCGGAAACGCGGGCAAGATGGGGTCGTTTCGGGGGCTGTGCTCAGCTCATGCAGCCCGGAACGCGGACCAGCGCGCGGGCGCTGTCATCGAAGGTCCCTTCGAGCACGCCGGCCCCGGATTGTGCCACACGCGCCTTGGCGCCACGGATCTCGGCCCCCGAGACCACGGTGGGACGGCTGCCTGCGCTGTCATCCACATCGACGGTGAAGGCGGCGTGCTGCATCGGCATCATCCGGTCGAAGCGGATGGTGACGCTGCGATCCCCGTCGCGCAACTCGCTGACCCCGGCGATGTCTTCGGCACCCAGAATGACATCAATGGGTTGAAAGACTTCGACCCCGGCGCCGCCTTCGGCTACATCAAAGATCAACGCCCCGTCCGAGCCTTCGAGATCGACGATCACATCCGTCGGGCCCAGCGGGCATTCGCCGGTATAGACGATCATGAACCGGTCCTTGGGCGCGCCCTCGTCAAAGGCGATCGAGACATCCGCCAGGGCAAGGCTGCCGGATAGGCTGAGCGCCGCGAGGCCGAGGGCGGGGATGCGGGCGGATCGGGGAAAGGGCATGCTGTGTCTCCTATGGCTGAGGGACAGCTAGCGCGCGCTCCGGCTGCGTCCATATTAGTGCAAATCCCGCATCCGGGCGGTTTTCGGCTTATTTCTTCGGCAGAGGGGCCAATGCGCGCGCACCCCCGGTCGGTGGCTCTGGCAAAGCGCGTTGGGGATGCTATTTCTAGCAGGGAAAGGGAGTGCCCCAATGCCCGAACTCATTCGTCTTTATATCCGCCAGTGCTTCATCGGCTTTGGCATCGCAATCGCCTTTGTCGGCATGCTCTATGCCTTCGATATCGGCGGGCTCTGGTCGCTGGTGTCCCACTCGGATGAGGCAGTGCTCGTCACCGCGATGCTCGTCATCTCGAATGCGGTGGTCTTCTGCGGGGTGCAGTTTGCCATCGCCATCATGCGCATGGCTGAGCCCGAGGACAAGGACACGCCCCGCGGCGGGACCCGTGCGCGCTCGCCGCGCCTGCAGCCCAGCCCGATCCCGGTCGTGCGGCGCCCGCGCAAGCGCGGTCCGGATCTGCAAGAGCGGCATCTGGTCTGACGGGCAAGCGGCGGGACCACCCTGTACCGGGGAGGCGTTGAATTCCCGAGGACCTGTATATACAGGTGGGCGCCAGGTAAGTGGACCACGGTCCAAACAGAGCCAGCTCCCTCGGAGTTGCTTAAGGCCACCGGAATTTGGCCCATGTCGAGTACGGCAGTACCCGCCTTCTTGGGTACATAGGGCCTGCACCTGCCCCGAACAAGCGCGAAACGTCTGGACAGATGTTCATGACTTGTTCATATTTTCCGGTATGCCCAATGACCTCCAGCCCGGCCAGAAACTGGCCCGCGGTGTCAGCCGCCATCTGCGCAGCCTCGATTTCGCCTGTCTCGAGGAATTCGTGCCCGAACGCGGGCTGCGCGTGGATGTCATGGCGCTCGGCCCCAAGGGCGAGCTTTGGGTGGTGGAATGCAAATCGAGCCGCGCGGATTTCACCTCGGATGCGAAATGGGGCGGTTATCTCGATTGGTGCGACCGCTATTTCTGGGCCGTGGACGGGGCGTTTCCCTGTGATCTCTTGCCCGAGGATACCGGGTTGATCCTGGCCGATGCCTATGACGCCGAGATCCAGCGCATGCCCGCCGAGCACAAGCTGGCCGGGGCGAGGCGTACCGCGTTGACCCGACGGTTCGCGCGCACGGCGGCTCTGCGCCTGCATCTGGCCCGGGACCCGGAACTGGCGCTGGCCTGAGGGTGGTTGCGCGTTGCCAGATCGCTGTCTAACCCTGTGACGAGACCTGCCCAAGGAGCATCGCTGCCCATGTCCGCGCCCAGCCCATCCTATCTCGAGACCCCGCAGGGACGCCGCCTCGCCTATCATGCCACCGAGGGACAAGGGCCCATGGTGGTCTTTCTCGGTGGGCTGAAATCCGACATGGACGGCTCCAAGGCGCTCCATCTTGAAGCCTGGGCGCAACAGACCGGGCGCGCCTTTCTGCGGTTCGACTATTCCGGCCACGGCCAGAGCAGCGGCGTCTTCGCCGAGGGCTGCATCGGTGAGTGGAGCGAGGACGCCGCCGAAATGCTCGCGGCGCGCACCGAAGGGCCGCTCGTGCTGGTCGGATCTTCCATGGGCGGCTGGATCTCCTTGCGGATGGCGCGCGCGCTGCCCGAGCGGGTGGTCGGGCTCGTGACCGTCGCCGCCGCGCCGGACTTCACCGAGGATGAATGGTGGGAGGGCATGTCCGAGGCCGAAAAGGCGCAGATGGACCGCGATGGCTTCATCGCCCGGCCGTCGGATTACGAGGACAGCGACTATATCATCACCCGCAAGTTCATCGAGGATGGCCGTCAGAACCTCGTGCTGCGCGATCCGCTGCCCTTGCCGATGGTGACGCGGTTCCTCCACGGCACCGGGGATGAGACCGTGCCCACGCGGCTGGCCCTGCGGCTGCTTGATCATGCGCAGGGGCCTGATATGCGCCTGACCCTCGTGGATGGGGCGGACCACCGGTTTTCCGATGACCGCTGTCTGGCGCTGATCGCGGCCACGGTCGAGGACGTGCTGGCGCAAGCCGCAGCCGCCTGACGGAGGGCAGGGCGTGCTTCAGTCCCATGACCCGACCGGGGCCATCGCCGGGCTCCACCAAGCGCTCTACCATGATCTGGCAGGCGGGGCCGAAGCCGGGCGCGCGGCCTTTGCCGAGGGGGCCGCGATCCGTCTCTGTCACCCGCTGGGGGATCTGACCGGCTGGGACGGGCTTTGGTCCGGGGCGCTCGCCCCGCTGGCCGCGGCCATGCCCGATGCGGAGCGTCGGGACTACATCCGGATCGCCGGAGAGGATCATGACGGGGCCCTCTGGATCGGCAGCGCCGGTCTCTATCTCGGCAGTTTCATCGCGCCCTTCCTCGGCATTCCGCCGACCCAGCGCGTCGCCCATATGCGCTTCCACGAGTTTTTTCGCGTCGAGGCAGGCAGGATCGTCGAGATGCAGGCGATCTGGGACCTGCCGGAGCTGATGATGCAGGCGGGCGCCTGGCCCATGGCGCCGAGCCTCGGGCGCGATTGGTGCATCCCCGGCCCAGCCGATGGCAGCGGGCAGGGGCCACACGGGGATGAAGGGGCGGCCTCCTGCGCCCATGTGGTGGCCATGCTGGAGGCGATGATCCGGCATCCCGGGCAAGGCGGTCCCGAGGTGATGGAGCTCGACCGGTTTTGGCACCCGAAGATGATGTGGTACGGCCCGGCCGGGATCGGCACCGGGCGCGGGACCGCTGGATTTCGCCACCACCACCAGATCCCGTTCCTCAAGGCCATGCCCGATCGCGGTGCCTATCCGGAACGGGTCACGCATCACTTCTTCGGCGAGGGGGCGTTTGTTGGCGTGACCGGATGGCCCAACATGGCCCAGACGATCGCCGGCGATGGCTGGCTTGGGATCGCGCCCGCGGGGCAGGAGGTGACCCTCCGCTCGCTCGATTTCTGGCGGCTCGAGGACGGGCTGATCCGGGAAAACTGGGTGCTGGTCGATCTGCTCGACCTTTACCGCCAGATCGGCGTCGATGTGATGGCGCGGATGCGGGAGCTGCCACCCCGGGGCGGGATCGCCTTGCGATGAGCCGGGATCCGACCCGCATCCCCCGCAAAAAGCCCGGCACCTATGTCGGATTGGAGGATTTGGGTCGCGTTCGCCTCAGCAGATATTTCGCATTACGAGACTTTCTGGGCTCTGAAATCGGGAATTTCTATCAGATATCGAATATTCCCGACGATCCGGCCCTAGCAATCGCGGCTGGCCGGGCCTTGGCGGTCAATTTGCTGGATCCGCTTGTCGAAACCTTCGGGCCGATCGATATCCGCTCGGCTTATCGTGCGCCGGAGCTGAACCATTTCGGGGCCAGCTCGGTGCGCCCTCAGAAATGCGCGGCCAACCCGAAGAACTACGCGGGCCATATCTGGGACCGGCGGGATGCCAAAGGGCGGATGGGGGCCTGCACCAGCCTCTCGATCCCGTGGTTCGCGCGGCGCTATGCCGAGGGGCGCGATTGGCGCGATCTGGCCTGGTGGCTCTGGGATCACCTGGACTTCCACGAGGTGTACTTCTTTCCCAAGACGGCGGCCTTCAACCTGACCTGGCGCGAGGCACCGCGCAAACGGATCCTGTCCTATATCCGCCCCAAGGGGCTGCTGGCCTCGGCCCGGCATCCACCACCCCCGGACCGGGCCGAACGCTACGCGGATTTTCCGCCGTTTCGCGCCATAAAATATCCGGACTGAGCCTCGACAGGGCACAGATGGCAGGCTAGCACTTGGGCTTGCATAGGATTGCAAGAACGCAGAGCCCCGATGACCCTTCCCCGTACTCCTTCCTTTCGTCTCGATGGCCGCCGGGCCCTCGTCACCGGTGCCTCGCGCGGGATCGGGCTGGGCTGCGCCGTGGCGCTGGCCGAGGCCGGGGCCCATGTGGTGCTTGCAGCGCGCGGTGCCGAGACACTCAATGACGTGGTGACCGAGATGCGGGCCGAAGGCTGGTCGGTTGAGGCCAAGGCGCTGGACGTCACCGATCTGGCGGCGCAGAGCGCGTTCTTTGACGCGCAGGCGCCCTTTGATTGCCTCGTGAATTCGGCAGGGCTGGCGCGCCATTCGGCGGCGCTCGACACGGATCCGGCGGATTTCGACGCGGTGATGTCCGTGAACCTGCGCGCGGCCTATTTCCTTGCGACCAATGCGGCCCGGGACATGCCCGAGGGCGGCAGCATCGTGCAGATCAGCAGTCAGATGGGCCATGTGGGCGGGCTCGACCGGGCGGTCTATTGTGCCTCCAAGCACGGGGTCGAGGGGATGACCAAGGCCATGGCGCAGGAGTTCGGACCGCGCGGCATCCGCGTCAACACGCTCTGCCCGACCTTCATCCGCACCCCCCTGACGGAGCCGACCTTTGCGGACCCGGAGAAACGCGCCTGGATCATGAGCAAGATCAAGCTGCCCCGGGTGGCCGAGGTCGAGGATATCATGGGCGCGGTCGTGTTCCTCTGCGCGCCGGCCAGCGCCATGGTGACGGGCACCGGCCTCTTGGTCGATGGCGGCTGGACCAGCGGCTGACCATGGCCCGCGACAGGATCACCTCGACCGATGTGGCGCGCGCGGCGGGCGTCAGCCAGTCGGCGGTGAGCCGGGTCTTCACGCCGGGGGCCTCGGTCTCGCCCAAGACGGCGCGCAAGGTGCGGGATGCGGCGGATCAACTGGGCTACCGGCCCAACGTCCTCGCGCGGTCGCTGATCACCGGGCGGTCCAAGATCATCGGCCTCGTGGTCGCCTATCTCGACAACCAGTTCTATCCCGATGCTCTGGAGCGTCTGTCCACCGCCCTGCAGGACAAGGGCTATCACATCCTGATCTTCATGGCCTCGGGCACCGGCGCGCAGGTGGACAAGGTGATTGGCGAGCTGCTGGATTATCAGGTGGACGGGATCATCACCGCCTCGGTGGGCATGTCCGACGAGATCACCGCACGCTGCGAGGCGGCGGGGATTCCGGTCGTGCTGTTCAATCGCGGGCAGGATGATCCGCGCCTGTCCTCTGTCACCTCGGACAATTTCAACGGCGCGCGCGAAGTGGCGCGCTTTCTGGTGGCGGGGGGGCATGGGCGGATTGCCCATATCACCGGCTGGACCGGCTCCAGCACGGGTCGGGACCGCGAGGCGGGCTTTCTCGCGGGGCTGGCGGATCTGGGCCGTGCGCCCTGTGCCGTGCTCGACGGCCACTACCGGCGCCATGAGGCGGCGGAGGCCGCCAAGGCCCTGTTCGCGATGGACACGCCGCCGGATGCGATCTTTGTGGGCAATGACCATATGGCGTTTTCCGTGCTCGACGCGTTGCGGGGCCCGCTCGGCCTGCGCGTCCCCGAGGATGTTTCGGTCGTGGGATATGACGACGTCCCGCTTGCGGAATGGGGCGCTTATCAGCTGACCACGTGGCGGCAACCCTCGAACCGCATGGTATCGGAGGCGGTGGAGCTGATGCTCGGTCTGATCGAAGACCCGGACCGCCCGCCCGAGAAGAAAGAAATCACCGGGAGGCTCGTTCTGCGCGCCTCCGCACGCGTGCCGGAAGGATGGCCAGATGCAGGGCTTTGACCCCAAGTTTCAGGATTTCCCCGACTATATCATCGGGATCACCAAGGAGATCTGGGAGGATCGCGGGATCGCGACCCTCCACCAATACTATGCGCCGGATATCGTCGTGCGCTCGCCGGCCTCGGTGGTGATCGGGAATGAGGGGGTGATCGCGGCGACCATGGCGACTCTGGCGGAGTTCCCTGATCGCACGCTGCTGGGCGAAGACGTCATCTGGTCCGGGACGCCGGAGACCGGGATGCTCAGCTCGCACCGGTTGCTGAGTACCGCGACCCATATGGGCGACGGGGCGTATGGGGCGGCCACGGGCAAACGGCTGACCTATCGGATCATGGCCGATTGCCATGCGCGCGAGAACCGGATCGATGACGAATGGCTGATCCGCGATCAGGGCGCCATCGTGCGACAGATGGGCTGGGATCCCAAGGCCTTTGCCGCGGATCAGATCGCCCGTGAGGGCGGGCCAGAGCTCTGTCCGCGTCCGCTCAGCCCGGCAGTGGATCGACCGGGGCCCTATAAAGGGCGCGGCAATGCCAGTCGTTGGGGCGACCGGGCTGCCGAGATCCTGACCCGGATCATGGGGGCGGACATGGCCGTCATTCCCGAGACCTATGACCGGGCCTGTCAGGTCGAGTACCCGGGCGGGCTGACCGGGCATTCCCACGAGGCGGTGGACCGGTTCTGGATGCAGTTGCGCGCGGCTTTTCCCTCGGCGACGTTCCAGATCGATCACCTGATCGGTCGCGACGACCCGTTGATGCCGCCCCGTGCGGCCATGCGTTGGTCGCTCCACGGGCGGCATGATGGCTGGGGGGCGTTCGGGGCGCCGACCGGGGCCGAGGTCTATATCCTCGGGATCACCCATCTGGAGTTTGGCAGCCTTGGCGCCGCCGAACCCAAGGTTCGGCGCGACTATACGATCTATGACGAGACAGCGATCTGGAAACAGATCCTGCTGGCGACGGGCTAGAGGCCCGCGCCCACGCCCCCCGGGGGGACCGACGACCACGCCGCGCCGATCGGGGCGGCGGAGACGATCCGAGTGAGGAGGAACATCGGTGGCTATCAGAACAACCCATGTGGGCAGCCTGCCCCGCAGCCAGGAGGTGGTGGATTTCATCTTCGCCCGCGAGCAGGAGGCAGCCTATGACGCCGACGCCTTTGCAGCGGCCATGACCAAGGGCAGTGCCGAGACGGTGGCCAAGCAGGTTGCGGCGGGGATCGACATCGTGAGCGATGGCGAGACCTCGAAGATCAGCTATGCCACCTATGTGAAGGACCGCTACACGGGCTTTGCCGGGGACAGCAAACGCAATGCGCCTGCGGATCTGAAGATGTTTCCGGCCTTTCTGGAACGGCTGAAAGATGATGGCGGGACCCCGACCTATGCGCGGCCCATGTGCGTGGGCGAGGTGCGCTCCAAGGGGCAGGGCGAGCTGGAGATCGACATTGCCAACCTCAAGGCGGCCATGGCGGCGGAGGGCGCCTCGGAGGGGTTCATGAACGCGGCCTCGCCGGGGGTGATATCGCTTTTTCTGCAAAACGACTTCTACCCAACGCGCGACGCCTATCTCGCGGCGCTGGCCGATGCGATGGCCGAGGAGTACCGCACGATTGTCGATGCCGGGCTCTACCTGCAGCTCGACTGCCCGGATCTGGCCCTGTCGCGGCACATGCTCTTCACCGACCTGTCCGATCACGAATTCCTCAAGATCGCGGCCAGCCATGTGGAGGCGCTGAACCACGCGCTGTCAGGGATCGATCCGTCGCGGGTGCGGGTCCATATCTGCTGGGGCAATTACGAGGGTCCCCATGTCTGCGACATCGATATGGACAAGGTGTTCAGCACGCTGATGGGGGTGGGGGCGCAACAAATCTTGTTTGAAACCTCCAACCCGCGGCATGCCCATGAATGGACCGTGTTCCGCGACCGCAAGGCAGAGATCCCCGAGGACAAGATCCTGGTGCCGGGCGTGGTGGACAGCACCACGAACTTCGTTGAACACCCCGAACTGGTGGCGCAGCGGATCGAGACCTTTGCGGGGATCGTCGGAGCGGAGCGGGTCATCGCGGGATCCGATTGCGGTTTCGGGACCTTTGCCGGGTTCGGCGCCGTGGACCCGGATATCGCCTATGCCAAGCTTGCCGCCTTGTCGGAAGGTGCGTGGCGCGCGTCGGATCGCCTGGGGTGAAGCGTTACTTGCGCTTCTGTCTTCAGTTGCCTGAGTTAAAATGAAAAATGCCGCCCAGAGGGGCGGCATTTTGCGTCATTATTGGGGGCGCTCAGTTGGCGGCCGTGCCCGCATTGGTGTTGGCCGCCTTCGGCTCGAGATCGCTATTGGCGTCGATGAACTCCAGCACAAGCGGCCGGATGTTGTTGCGCCAGGAGCGGCCCGCGAAGATGCCGTAATGGCCCGCGCCCGGTTCCAGATGGCTTGCCTTTTTCGATTGCGGCAGGCCGGTGCAGAGGTCGAGCGCCGCGACGCATTGGCCCGGGGCCGAGATGTCGTCATCCATGCCTTCGACCGTCTTCACGGCCACGGTGGTGATCTTGCCCAGATCCACCTGCACCCCGTTCACGGTAAAGATATTCTTGGCAATCTCGCGGTTCTTGAAGACCCGCTCCACCGTCGAGAGGTAGAATTCCGCCGTCATGTCCATGACCGCCAGATACTCGTCATAGAAGCGGTTATGGGCGTCGTGATCCGTGGCCTCGCCCTTGGCAACGCGGACCACCTGATCCGTGAAGGCCTTGGAGTGCCGCTCGGCATTCATCGACATGAAGGACGCCAGCTGCAGCAGGCCCGGATAGACCAGCCGGCCCACGCCCGCATATTTGAAGCCGACCCGCTGGATCATCGTCTGTTCCAGCTGGCCCATGGTCACCCGGTTGCCGAAATCGGTCACCTCGGTCGGGGTGGCGTCCGGGTCGATGGGACCGCCGATCAGGGTCAGGGAGCGGGGCTGAGCGTCCGGCTCTTCGCCTGCCAGGTATGCAGTCGCTGCAAGGGTCAGCGGGGCGGGCTGACACACGGCGATGACATGGGTGTCGGGGCCCATCTCCTTGAGGAAGTCCACGAGGTAGAGGGTGTAATCCTCCACGTCGAACTTGCCCTCGGAGACCGGGATGTCCCGGGCGTTGTGCCAGTCGGTGATATAGACTTCGCAATCGGGCAGCAGGCTCAGCACGGTGGAGCGCAGCAGGGTCGCGTAATGCCCGGACATGGGCGCCACGAGCAGCACCTTGCGGCGCTTCTTCGGACGGCCCAACACATTGAAACGAATGAGATCTCCGAAGGGCCGCGGCACCACGATCTCGGTCTCGACCAGGTGGTCGCGGCCGTCCTCGGCGACCACGGACCGGATGCCCCAGTCGGGCTTCGCGACCATGCGCGCGAAGGTCCGTTCGGTCACTTCGCCCCAGCCGGCCATCACCTTGAAGAACGGGTTCGGGATCATGCCCGTGGCCGGGTAGGAGGCCATTGCACGAGCGGTCGCCCCCAGCCACTCATTCGTATTTCGCGCACTTTCCATCAGATCGTATGTCACGAGGTACTTCACGACGTCTCCTTCACTCCCGGTTGCCCGGATCAATTCGTCGCTTTGCCCCCCCGTGCAGGCGACGATAGTCTCAGGTCGCGGAACATACGGGGAAAGTGGTGGTATGACAACCGAGTCGAAGGAGCGCAGCGTCGCAGGCGAAGATATGGGCGAAAACTTAGAGAAATTGAATGCGAATGTTGCGAGAATGGAAGATCTTTCGCAACGATTGGTCCGAGCCATCTCTCAGCGTGAGTCCCATGATACCGGCCTTCAGGGGCCGGGAACGGACGTCTACATGAAGGCCGCATCGGCCTATGTGACGGAGGTTCTGAACAATCCTGCGAAGCTGATGGAGCACCAGGTCCAGTACTGGGGCAAGACATTGAAACACGTGGTGGAGGCGCAGCAGATGCTGGCCAAGGGCAAGCTTGCCGCCCCCCATGATGAGCATACGGGCGACCGGCGGTTCAAGAACCCGCTCTGGGACACCCATCCTTATTTTAACTTTGTAAAACAGCAGTATCTGATCTCTGCCGAGACCATCGAAAAGGCCGTGGCGGACCTTGATCATCTGGAGCCGAACGACAAGAAACGGGTGGAATTCTTCTCCAAGCAGATCGTGGATCTGTTCTCGCCGGCGAACTTCCTGTCGACCAATCCGGACGCGCTGGAGAAGGCGGTCGAGACCAATGGCGAGTCCCTTGTCCGGGGCATGGAGAACCTGGTCCGCGACATAGAGTCCAATCACGGCGAGCATCTGGTGACCCTGTCGGATCCGGAGGCGTTCCATGTGGGTCAGGATCTTGCCACCACCGAAGGTTCGGTCGTCTTCCGAAACCGCATGTTCGAACTGATCCAGTACGCGCCCAAGACGGAGACGGTCTGCAAGACGCCGCTCATCCTCTTCCCGCCCTGGATCAACAAGTTCTACATCCTCGACCTGAAGCCCAAGAACTCGCTGATCAAATGGATCGTGGAGCAAGGCTACACCCTTTTCGTGGTGAGCTGGGTGAACCCGGATGACCGCTATGCGGATGTCAGCCTCGATACCTATGTCGAAGAGGGCTACCTGACGGCGATCGAGGAGGTGAAGAAGATCACCGGCGAGAAGCAGGTCAACACGGTGGGGTATTGCATCGCCGGGACCACGCTGACCTCGGTGCTGGCGCTGATGAACAAGCGCGGCGATAAATCCGTGCGCTCGGCGACCTTCTTTACCACGCTCACGGATTTCGAGGATGCGGGCGAGATGGCCGTGTTCCTCGATGATGACTTCGTGGACGGGATCGAGCGCGAGGTGGCCAACAAGGGCTACCTGCACTCCTTCTTCATGTCCCGGACCTTCTCGTATCTGCGGGCCAATGACCTGGTCTATGGCCCCGCGATCCGCAGCTACATGATGGGGGAGGCGCCGCCTGCCTTCGATCTGCTGCATTGGAATGGCGACAGCACGAACTTGCCGGGCAAGATGGTGGTGCAGTATCTGCGCGACCTGTGCCAGGGCAACAAGCTCGCCAAGGGGGAGTTCGAGCTCTGCGGCGAAACCCTGTCCCTGTCGGATGTGAAAACCCCGGCCTATTCCATCGCCTGCGAGACCGATCATATCGCCCATTGGAAAGGGGCCTATGCCGGGTTCAAGCAGTTCGGCAGCCGTGACAAGACCTTTGTGGTCTCGGAATCGGGCCATATCGCCGGGATCGTGAACCCGCCGAGCAAGATGAAATACGGGCACTACACCAATGACGGCCCCATGGGCGAGGACGAGACCTGGCTGGCGGAGGCCGAGTTCCACGAGGGCTCCTGGTGGCCGCGCTGGTCGGACTGGCTCAAGCGGCGCTCCGGGGCACAGATCCCGGCCCGTCAACCGGGGGATGCGACTCACCCTGTTCTCGCTGCGGCACCCGGAAATTACGTGGTTTCCACGCCAAGCGACTGATAATTCGCAATTTAAAAAATACTGCACTGCAGCAATCACGACTTGATTTGCTGCAGTGCAGCACGTATATATCTTTCCAGACGCAGAAGACACCCGGCGGTCGGGTGGAAGCGCCGAGGAGAGAAACAATGGCTAAAGCTGAAGACTTCACCAAATACATGTCCGACCTGATGGCTTCGTTCCCGATGGACACATCCGCCATGACGGACGCCTTCAAGAACTCCGCCGCTCTGAGCGAGAAGCTGTCGAAAGTGGCTCTGGAAGCCGCTGACAAGTCGACCGAGATCTCCACCAAGTGGACCAAAGAGACCATCTCGAAGCTGGGCGACGTCACCGCCGCCAAGACCGAGCCGACCGACTACACCAAAGCGATGACCGATTTCGCCTCCGCACAGGCTGAAATGGCGTCCGAGAACATGGCTGCCTTCGCTGAAGTTGCCAAGAAAGTTCAGATGGAAACCGTCGAGCTGATGCTGGCCGCTGGCAAGGAAGTCCAGGAAGAGACCACCGCCGCTGTCAAGAAAGCAACTGCTGAAGCCACTTCCGCAGCCAAGAAAGTCGCTGCTGCAAAGTAAGCGCTTGTAACAGAACACCTTCCTCCTCCCAATCAGGTGTTCCGTTAGAAGGGGTGGGCCGCAAGGCTCACCTCTTTTTTTTATGCGGGCTGGGGCATATCGCTGCACTGCAGCAGAATCCTGTTGGAGGACCAAGCGGTCTTTCCGTACAGTCGTTGCGCGGTCTGTTAATGTCCTGCACGGACACATCTGAGGAAAAGAACATGGTCAAGAACGACGATTTCACCAAATACATCACGGACATGCTGGCGGCGTATAAAATGGACAACAGCGCCATGACCGGCGCGTTCAAGAATTCCGCCGAGCTGGCCGACAAGATGTCCCAGGTCGCTCTCGAAGCGGCGGAACGCGCCAATGACGTCTCCGCGCAATGGGCCAAGGACACGCTCAGCAAGATGGGCGACGTGACGACCTCCAAGTCGGATCCGGCCGACTACACCAAGGCGATGAGCGAGTTCGCCGCGGCGCAGGCAGAGATGTCCGCCGAGATGATGTCGGCCTATGCCGAAATCGCCAAGAAGGTGCAGATGGAGACGGTCGAGCTGATGATGGGCGCGACCAAGGACATGCAGGAGGAGATCGCCTCTGCAGTCAGCACGCCGAAACCGGCCGCCAAGAAAAAGGCCGCACCGCGCCGGAAGACCAAGTAAACGGTCGATTGTTTCCGGATCCGGGGCGCTGAACCGATCGCGCCCCGGGATTGGCTCACCCCCTCTTTCTTTTTCTGCAGCGCTGCCCTAAGCTTCGCTGCACCGCCAAAAGAAGGAGGGGTCTTGTGGCAGAAACTGATAAACCGCTGCTGATCAAGCGTTATGCGAGCCGGCGTCTCTATAACACCGAGACGAGTGACTACGTCACATTGGAAGATATCGCGCGGTTCATCCGGGATGGCCGTGAGGTCCAGATTGTCGACCTCAAGAGTGGTGACAACCTGACCCGCCAGTACCTGCTTCAAATCATTGCGGAACATGAGAGCCGCGGCGAGAATGTGCTGCCGATCTCCGTGCTGACGGATCTGGTCCGCAGCTATGCGGGGCAGTCCACATCCGTGGTGCCGCAGTTCCTGGCCGCGTCCTTCGAAATGCTGCGCGACAGCCAGGAGAAGATGATCAACAACCTCGGAGGGATGCCCAATCCCATGGCCGCCGTGCCCGGGTTCGATCAGATGCAGAAGCAGCAACGCGCCTTTCTGGAGACCATGATGGGGGGCTGGAAAACGCCCGGCACCGTGCCTGGTGCCGAGGGCGAGGAAGCTCCGACCGAGGAGACGTCGGATATCGACGATATCAAGCGCCAGCTCGCGGATCTGCAAAAGAAGCTCTCCGGCATGAGCTGATCCACGGGGCTTTGCCCGAAGCGAACAGGCCGCGTTTGCCCATTGAGCCGGCGCGGCTTTTTTCGTCAGAGGGGCAGGCGATCGCTCAGGGCCGCCGCGCTCATCGCGCCGAAGAGGAGCGGACCGCGCAGGGCAGGCCCCCCGGGAAAGGCCCGCACCGGCAGTTCGGCGAAGCGCGCGAACCGTCGATCATCGCCATCGATGGCTTGCGCCATGGCGCGCCCGAGCCAGATCGACAAGGCCACGCCATGCCCGGAGTACCCTCCCGCGCTCAGCACGCGCGGGCTGGGACGGGTGGCATAGGGCAGGCGGCTGCGGGTGATGCCCAGCGTGCCCCCCCATGCATAGTCGATCTCGACCTGCGCCAGTTGCGGAAAGATCTGTGCCAGCGGGCGGCGCACCTTCGCCGCGATATCCTTCGGAAAGCGGTAGCTGTAGCTCTCGCCACCGCCAAAGAGCAGCCGGCGGTCCGGTGACAGGCGGAAATAGTTCACCACGAAGCGGCTGTCGGCAACCGCGTGGCGCTGCGGCAGGATCTCGTCCGCCAAATCGCCCAGAGGCGCGGTCGCGATCATATAGGAGTTGATCGGCATGACATGGGCGGCGGTGCGCGGGTCCAGCTCCCCCAGATAGCCATTCCCGGCGAGGACCACATGCTCGGCGGTGATATTGGCCTCGGCCGTGGTGATCTGCACATGGGGGCCGTCATCGGTGATCCCGGTGACGCGACTGCCCTCGCAAAGCTGCGCGCCCGCATTCTGCGCCTGCCTTGCAAGCCCAAGGACCAGCTTGAACGGGTTGAGATGGGCCGCACCGGGATCCAGAACGCCGCCGCAATAGGCCGGGCTGCCGGTCAGGGCCTGAACCTCGGAGCGATCCAGCGGGGTGGTGACATAGCCATAGCGGTCGGCCAGATGCGCGGCGCTGTCCTGGGCCGGGCCGATATCGCCGCTCCGTTCGGTGGCATAGATCACGCCGGGGGTCAGATCGCAGTCGATCCCCTCGGCCACGAGGCTGTCCACAAGGGCGCGCGCCTCCTGCGCGCTGTCCCAGAGAAACCGCGCAGGCTCCGCCCCGTAGCGGGCCTCGAGCACTTCCTGTTCGAGCCGTTGGCCCGAGCCCACCTGACCGCCATTGCGCCCGGAGGCGCCAAAACCGAAGCGCTGCGCCTCGAGCACCAGCACGTCATAGCCGCGCCGCGCCAGATGCAGCGCCGCCGAAAGGCCCGTATAGCCGCCGCCCACCACGCAGACATCCGTGTGCAGGTGGCCTTGCGCGCCGGGGAAGGGGGCGAGGGGCGGGGTGGTCTCGGCGTAGTAGCTCGGCGGGTAGGTCCCGGGGCTGTCATTGACGTCGAGCAGGTTCACCTCAGACGTTCAGAAGCAGATGCTCCCGCTCCCATGGTGAGATGACCTGCAGGAATTCGCCATATTCGTGGCGTTTGACGATCTCGTAGACCCGGCAAAACTCTGGCCCGAGCACCTCGCGCAGCTCTCCGGCCTCGGCAAAGAGGTCCAGAGCCGCGCCCAGTTCGGGCGGCAAATCATCGGAGCCGGAATAGGCATCGCCGATATATTGCGGCTTGGGATCGGTCTGGGCCACAAGCCCGAGATAGCCGCAGGCCAGCGAGGCCGCGATCCCGAGATAGGGGTTGCAATCCATGCCCGCCAGCCGGTTCTCCACCCGCCGCGCCGCGGGGGTGGCCACGGGCACGCGCAGCCCGGCGGTCCGGTTGTCGCGCGCCCATTCGAGATTGATCGGTGCGGCATTGTCCGGGACATAGCGGCGGTAGCTGTTCACGTAAGGAGCATAGAGCGGCACCACGCTGGCCAGATGCCGCTGCAGCCCGGCGATGAAGTGCTGAAAGGCCGGGGTTTCAGAGCCGTCCTGGGCGGTGAAGATATTCGCACCGGTGACCGCGTCGATCACCGAATGGTGGATATGCATGGCCGAGCCCGGCTCGTCCTGAATCGGCTTGGCCATGAAGGTCGCGAAACAGTCATGGCGCAGGGCGGCTTCGCGGATCAGCCGTTTGAAATAGAACACCTCGTCGGCCAGCCGCAGCGGGTCGCCATGGCGCAGGTTGATCTCGATCTGCCCGGCGCCGCCCTCTTGGGTGATGCCATCAATCTCGAGCCCCTGCGCCTCGGCGAAATCATAGATGTCGTCGATCACCGGGCCGTATTCGTCCACGGCGGACATGGAATAGGCCTGCCGGGCGGCGGCCCGGCGCCCCGTGCGGCCCATGGGCGGCTGGATCGCAATGGCCGGGTCCACGTTGCGCGCGGTCAGGTAGAACTCCATCTCCGGGGCGACCACCGGGGTCCAGCCCCGCGCCTCATAGAGCCCGATCACCCGCTTGAGCACATTGCGCGGGGCGACGGGCATGGGCGCGCCGGTCTGATCCTCGATGTCGTGGATGATCTGCAGGGTCCAATCTGCGGTCCAGGGCGCGGGCATGGCCGTGCTCAGATCCGGTTTCAGTACCATGTCCGGCTCGGTGAACCCGTCGAGCGCGGCCTCGGCCCAACTGCCGGTGATGGTCTGAAAGAAGATCGAGTTCGGCAGGAAGAAGGACATCTGCCGCGCGAACTTGCCCGCAGGCATCGCCTTGCCCCGCGCCACACCGGCGAGGTCCGAGACGATGCACTCCACCTCGTCCAGTCGTCTGCCATCAAGGTAGTCCCGTGCCGTCTCGGGGACGGCGGTGAGCATCCGCTCAAGCGGCGTTTCGGCCATGATCCGGGGTCCTGTCCAAGTGGAAAAAGGCGGCAATCGCGTCGGCGATCTTTGCATTGTCCACCGGTTGATCCACTTGGAGCGCCGCCGTGTCAAGCTGGCTGGCGGGCACGTTGTCGATGGCCCGGCGCGAGGTGATCAGCGTGCTCAGCACCTCCGGCGTGAATTCCGGATGGGCCTGCACGCTCCAGGCGCGGGTGTCATAGACCAGCCCGGCATGGGCGCAGAAGGCGCTGGAGACGAAGGTCTCGGCGCTGGGCGGGGCCTCGACCACCTGATCGCGGTGCCAGGCGTTGAGATAGAGCGTACCGAGGGTCTCGGAATAATAGCCCTGCCGCCCCACGGCCCAGCCCCCGGCAAAGGGTTCGACCCGCCCGCCCAGGGCCTGGGCGATGACCTGGTGGCCGAAACAGATCCCGACCATGGGGATATGGGCGGCATAGGCGGCGCGGATGAACCGTTCCAGCGCCGGAATGAAATCGTGGCTTTCATAGGCCCCATGGCGCGAGCCGGAGACGAGCCAGCCCTGCTGATCGGTGGGGGCACTGGGGAAGGCCATATTCTCGACATCATAGGTCGTGAACCGCATGCCCGCCCCCTCGAGAAGCTGCGGGTAAAGGGTCTCGTATCCGCCATGGCGAGACCGCACCTCCTCCGGAGGCTCACCGCATTGCAGAATGCCGATATCCATCGTGACCTAGTGTTTCCCTGCGTCAGCCTAGTCGCATTAATCCTAGTGTCGCAAGCGTGGTCGAAAGGTTAACGGATAAGCTGAGGCCGATATTTCAGTTTTGGGCGCTGTTGCGGGGCCAGATGCCGGTTGAGACGGCGGTTCACGAGGCCAAAGCCCATGATGACCGCGAGGGTCAGCAGGATGAAATAGAAGGCCACGATCGGGTAGGGGATGAACGGGTTGAAGGTCTTGGTGGCGAAATAATTCGCGTAGTACAGCGCATCGCCCCGCTGCTGAAACGCGGGGAAGCCCGCGAAGAAGACCAGGGTTGTGGCGTGAAACAGAAAGATCGCCTCGTTCGTATAAGAGGGCCAGGCAAGCCGCAGCATGGTCGGCCATGTCACCCGCCGGAACTTTGTCCAGCCGGCAAGGCCATAGGCATCCGCAGCCTCCAGATCGCCCTTGGGCACCGAGCGCAGCGCGCCGTAGAAGATCTCGCCCGCATAGGCGGAAGTGTTGAAAAAGAGTACCACCAGCGCCCCGGCCCAGGCGGATGTGAAGGGGTCAAAGAAACCGGAGACGGATTTGAGCTGGATGAAGAAGAAATAGGCCAGAAAGAACTGGATGAAGAGCGGAGAGCCCCGGAACACGAAGATGAACCAGTCCGCCGGGCGCCGGATCCACGGTCTGTCCGAGGCCTTGCCCATGGCCACCAGCGTGGCGAGGAAAAACCCCAGCGCCAGCGCGCAGGCCCCGAAATAGATGTTCCAGATCAGGCCTGAGCCGATGAGGGTGAACTGCTCGCACAGGGTGAAATCCGAGCGGGGCAGCAAACGCTCCCCATAGCCGATGGACCGAAACGCGTAGTCCTGAATGGTCTGCCAACAGCTCATGCCGGGGCCGCCTTGCGCTGGGCCTCACCGGCCATGGTCGCCTGCCCATGACTGAGCCGCTGCATCAGCTTGCCAAAGAGACGCTCCGAGATCGATGTCAGGAACAGGTAGAAGACCAGCAAGCCGAGGAAGTAATAGAGCCGCCAATCCCCGTGCGGGTAATCGGTGAACCGCGCCGTCTTGGACCCGCCCAGTTCGCGCGCCCAATAGACGATATCCTCTACCCCCAGCAGGAACAGAAGCGGCGTCGCCTTCACCAGGATCTGCCACAGGTTCGACAGGCCGGGCAGAGCAAACAGCCACATCTGCGGAACCATGACGCGCCAGAAGCTCTGGCGCCGGGTCATGCCATAGGCTTCGGCGGTCTCCATCTGGGCGCGGGGCACGGCCTGCATCGCGCCAAAGAGCACATTGGCCGCAAAGGCACCGAACACGATCGCAAAGGCCAGCACGGCCAGCGAGAAGCCATAGACCTCATGCACCCATTGCGGGCTGGTCGAGAGCGGCAGCTTGGCCTCGGCACAGACCACGAAATCGCTGCCTTGCCGGATGGCCTCGGTCCAGTCGGGGCATTTCGCGTGGTGGCGCAGGTATTCCAGCCCCTGATCCAGTGCGATCGGCACGAACAGGAAGAACGCGATATCGGGGATGCCGCGCACCATCGAGCTGTAGCCCTTCCCGATCCAGCGCAGGGGCGCGAGGGTGGACCGCGCCGCCACCGCGCCGCCAAACCCGAACAGCAGGGCCGCCGGGGCCGTCACCGCCAACAGGATCATGACCGTCCCGAAACTGGCGTAGAAGGCCATATGCTTTCCGGTGGTCAGGTAGCAGGACAGCCAGGTCAGTCCCGAGAGCGTCGACGGATCAGTGCAGTAGGAAAACATCAGGCCCCGTTTGTTCCGGGGCGCAAGGTGCCGCGCCCCGACTGTCACGATGTTCCAGCTTGCGGGGGATTACAACAAATCCCGCAGGCCTAGCGCCGTTTTCTCCGCATGGCTGCGATCCCTGCCACTCCGCTGAGCAGAAGCAGACCGCCCGCGGGCAGGGGCACCGGTGTCGGGCTGGGGGCGTTGCTGAGCAGGGTCGCCCCGGCGATCAAGGCGTCGTCGAAGAGCACCTCGGCCAGACCGGTGTAGTTGTTTGAGCTTTGCACGGCCTCAACCTCGAAAAGGACACTGGTCACGTTGCTGACCACGGCATCGAAGGTGAAGGCCTGGGCTTTGTCCGTATCCGGCGACAGCGCGACATCGTCAAAGCTCTCGATCACCGTTGTGCCGTTCAGAAGCGTCAGGTCGAACAGCACCGGCTCGTAACCATCATTGCTGGAGATGACGTTGGAGCGGTGGTTCCAGATATAGATCCCGCCGAGATCGGACGGCCCGGCGAAGCTCCACTCGATCGAGGCATCTTCCGCTACGGTGTTGCGCGCCGTGGTCCAGTGATTGTTGACCGCGTAATCCGCATGGCTCGCGCCCGGATCACCCGGCGCAGACAGCCCGGAGCCGTCGATCGTGTTCTCAGCAACATATTGCAAGCTGAATTCGCTCGAAGCGCTCGCGCCGGTGGCCGAGAATGTGGCGGCGTGGCCGGTCGTGGCCAAGATGGCGAACAGACCGCTGAGAATGACTTTTTTCATGATCTCTCTCCCTCAAAATCGTACTCCTGTTAACCAAATCAGCAAAAAGGGGCGCAACCTGTCAAGTTGCGCCCCCGAAACCGTCTCGATTGTTTCCGATCAGAACAGCGGTGAGCCCGGCAGCCACTTTTTGATCAGTTCGTTCAAGGATCCGTCATCCTTCATGGTCTGGATCGCCGCGTCGAGCTTGGCCTTGAGCTCGGGGTCGCTCTCGCGGACCCCGATCCCGATGCCGCCGCCGAGGGGGACGTCCTCGCCAATGAACATCAGCGTATCGGATTCATCTGCGAAGGGAACGAGGAAGTCCTTATCCGCCAGCACCGCGTCCACTTCGCCGTTGGTGACGGCGGCAATGGTCTCGTCCGGGGTGGCGAACTCCAGCAGGGTCGCACCGGATTGCGCAACATGGGCGGCCTGGATCGTGCCGGTCTGCGCGGCAATCACAGCGCCCGAGAGGTCGAGATCCTCGGAGCTGCCGAGATAGGCCGAGGACACGGGCGGCACGTAGTTCTGGGTGAAGTCGATCACTTCATCCCGCTCTGCCGTGATCGACATGCCCGCGATGATCGTGTCGTAATTGCCCGAGACAAGGTTCGGGATGATCGAGTCCCAGTCATTGGTGACCCATTCGCAGGTCAGCTCGGCTCGCGCGCATACCTCGTCGCCAACCTCGCGTTCCAGACCGTCAACCTCACCGGCATCATTGATGAAGTTATACGGAGGATAGGCGCCCTCAGTGCCCATGCGGACGGTTGTGCCGTGGCCTGCTGCGAACGCCGCGCCTGCGGTGATCGCCAACAAAGCTGTGCCGAGGAACAGGTTTCTCATGTGAAGTCTCCCCTTAGGTGGATGGGTTTTTACCCGGTGTGTCAGTGTGAAACGGTGGCGCTCAGAAACTGTTTGAGCCGCGCGGATTGTGGATTGCCGAAGAGCGCATCGGGCGGCCCTTCTTCCTCGATCAGACCCTGGTGGAGAAAGACCACATGGTCCGAGACATCGGCCGCGAGCCGCATGTCATGGGTCACGATGAGCATGGTGCGGCCCTCGACGGCCAGATCCTTGATGACCTTGACCACTTCCTGTTCCAGTTCCGGGTCGAGCGCCGAGGTCGGCTCGTCGAACAGCAGCGCCTTGGGCTCCATCGCCAGGCCACGCGCAATCGCGGCGCGCTGTTGCTGCCCGCCCGACAATTGGGCCGGATAAACCTCGCACTTGTCGCCGATCCCGACCTTGTCGAGCAGCATCCGGGCGCGCGCCTCGACCTCGGCCGGGTCCTGACCCAGCACGGTGACCGGAGCCTCCATCACGTTCTGCAGGATTGTCATGTGCGACCACAGGTTGAACTGCTGGAACACCATGGAAAGGTTCGTGCGGATGCGGATCACCTGTTTTTTGTCCGCCGGCTCCCGGGCGCCGCCGGTCCCGGCCCAGCTCACGGGCTCGCCGCAGAAATGCACCTCGCCCTGCTGGCTGTGTTCCAGCAGGTTGCAACAGCGCAAAAGAGTGGACTTGCCGGAGCCCGAAGACCCGATCAGCGACACCACATCCCCCCGTTCCGCCCGGATGCTGACCCCTTTGAGCACTTCGAGCGCCCCATAGGCCTTGTGTAGATTCCGGATTTCAATCACGGGGGCTGTTGTGTCTGTCACGCCGCGCCTCTCTTCATAATTTGCAAAAGTAGGGCGAAGAACACGCCGGATTGCAAGCGGGCGCGGGGTCTGACGTACGGGAAAGCGATGGATTTCGATGCGAATGCTTCGATCATGGGCAATATTCTGCCCGGTCACGGGGATTGGCCTGCGCCTCTGGGCTAGCTCTTGGCTTCGACTCGCTGACGCGCCAGCGCGCTGTCGCGGTCATTCACCCCGAGCAGGTTCGCAGTCAGCCGCAGGAGCGAGTTCTCTTCAGGATCGCGCACGCCATCGGCGAGAACCACGCCCCAGAGCGCCTCGATCACCTCGATCCGTTCTTCGTAGATCACGCCATCCTTGATGGCCCGGGTGAACCGGACCGTGTCGGGTGCCTGGGATTCGAGGGTTTCCGCATCGCCGCGCATCTTCGCGGCCTCAAAGGGTGACAGTCCGTGGCGCGTGGCAAGGATCTTGTCGATCCGCGCGATCTCGGCTTCGGCGTAATCGCCATCGGACCGGGCAATGCGAACCAGCAGGGCCGCCATGGCCAGCTTGGCATCCGGTTCCGGAAAGGGCTCGGTTGCGGGCGTCGTCAGACGTTTGAGCAGATCAGCAAACATGTGGGGGATATAGACCCGGGTCTTCCGGGAGAAAAGGGCGCGACATTGCTGCGCGCCCGGAACTTGGTGTGGGGTGGCTTACGCCAGAGCGAGGTTCGTCGCGCTCTCCCGGCCGTCACGGCCAGCTTCGATGTCGAAGGTCACCTTCTGGTTGTCCTTCAGGCCGGTCAGACCGGCGCGCTCGACTGCAGAGATATGCACGAACACATCCTTGCTCGCCCCATCGGGTGCGATAAAGCCGTAGCCCTTCGTTTCATTGAACCATTTCACGGTGCCAGTGGCCATCCGCTTGTCTCCTCAAAGAATGCTGCCCGCGGATCTGCGGCAGCCTCGGCGTCATGTCGTGCAGGTCGAAACTGAAGCCGGTAGGGAGACAGTGGGTCGAGTGCGCCTCATTCGCCCACGACATGTGTGGCTGCGCGGGGCAAAAGGCAAGGCGAATTCCTGCGCATTTCACGCTTTTGGCGACCTATTTTTGGGCTTTTTCGCTGTTTTTGACCCGCGTTAAGCGCGGGCGGGGCGGTGGGGGCGCAGGAGGGCAGGGAGGGTGGCGAGGGTGAGGGCGGCTCCGGCGGTCAGGGCGATCCAGCCGAAATACCACATCTGACCGGCCAGCGCGTCCTCGGCATAGGAGGCGGCGAAGGCGATCCTGCCTTGGGTGGCCGCCCAGAACGCCGCCCCGCTCAGGGCCAGTCCGGCCAACGCGCCGATCCCGGGGCGGGCGCGCAGGGTGGCCAGCAGAGCAAGGACAAGGCCAAGCGGCGCGCCGATCCAGAGCACCTGCGTGGCCCAGAAGGGATGCGCCCCGAGCGTACGGGGCAGGCCGATCTGATTGGCAAGGGCGAGCAGGGCCACGGCCAGCGCAGTCCCGATCAGGGCGGAAGAAAAGCGAGACATATCAGGGTCCTTCATGGTGATGGACCCCATATGGGGCGGGCGCGTCCCCCGCGCCCGTTTATGTCGCGATGCTGGCGCGCATGTGAGGGTGCGTGCGTTTGGTGTGAGCGCTTACTGCGCGGCTTCGGCGATGGCGTCGCCTGCGTCGGAGAGGTCTTCGCCCACGCCCTCGACGGTGTTGCACGCGGCCAGAAGGAAGGGTGCGGTGAGCAGGATGGCGAGGAAGGGTTTGATCTTCATGGATTCTTCTCCGAGTTGGTGTTGGCCATATTTAGGCGTGGTTTTGCAGGAGGGGCAAGGGCCGGCCGTTCAGCATTGGGGCGCTGCGGGGGGCCGAAGGGTCTGACCCGCTGTCGGCGGGGTGTCGGCCCCCTGTCGGACATGTGTCGGGCAAGTGTCGGGCACGGGCGCGCGTTGGTCTCAGGCCCTGTTAACCGCTCTGCGGCATGGTTTTCGCCCAGATCCCCCGCGGCGTCCGCCCCGCATCCCCACCATCCGGCCCGGAGACCACGCCATGCCGACCCTGCCTCCCCACCCGCTCTGGCACGATGCCAAGGGCGAAACCCGGACCCAGCGCCTCGCGCGGGAGCGGCTGACCCTGTCGCTCTATGGTCTGTCGCGGGATGACGACTGGCTGGGCGAGATCCAGCGGCTGGTGCCGGAGGCGTGGTACACGCTCGAAGCGGATGTGCCGGTGGTGGAGAAGAAGGAGAAGGTGACGCTGCGGCTCGATGAGAGCGTGGCGAAATTCTTCCGCGCCATGGGGCCGGGATACCAGACACGGATCAACCGGCTGCTTGCGACCTATGCGCAGATGCGGATCGCGGAGGTCTATAAACAGGAACGCTTCGCCCGGAGCCGCAAGGAAACCCTCGGGATCAGGTTGCCGGGGGAGTGAGCAGCGGTTCGGCCAAAGGCCGACAAAAGGTCCGGGGGACCTTTTGAGCTGCGAACGCGCGGAGCGCAAGCCGAGTCGCCGGAGGCGGTGAAAGGTCCGGGGGACCTTTTGAGCTGCGAACGCGCGGAGCGCAAGCCGAGCCGCCGGAGGCGGTGAGAGGTCCAGTGGACCTTTCAAGGCGTGAACGCGCGGAGCGCAAGCCGAGCCATCGCTGGCGGAACGTCCAGTGGACGCTCCGAGGTCCGCACGCGCGGGGGTGAGGGCCGGTCCGCGTAGCGGCAAACCGTCCGGGGGACGGTTTGAGGCCTGAACGCGTGGAGCGCAGTCCGAACCTTACGTTTCTCGTGAGCCTGCCGCGCGGGGCGCGGTCGGGGCGGGCGTTAGCTGGGGAGGCCTGATGGTTTTTGGTGCTGCGTTCGTGTCGTATGGGGGCGGCGAGATATGCGACCAGTGTTAGCCCTATATCGGCCACGCTGCGCGTGCCTCTTGCGCCATCGTCCGCCAATCGGTGCGCCCCTCTTTGTGACCGTCGACCAATTGCTGCAACCGACGGGCGTAGTGTTCGTTTGCCCCATCTTCCTGCACGTCGCCGCCAGAGGCGAAGTATTGGAGGGAGCTGTTGTAAGTTTCCGGTCGGTCGAGGTGGTGAATATCAGCCAGGCATTCTTCGGGCATTCCTGCGTTTTGGAGATACTGCACGTGTTTCAGGATGTCTTCTTTGCGCATGTGTAGAGTCCATTGTGACGTTTGGTCGATGGTACCGTTGCGATGACGCCCTTTGCCAGTGGTTTGCAGAAAACAGGCCAGATTTGGGGTCTGCTACGGTCGCGCAGCAAATCCAGATGGCGGCATGGGGTCTGAACTGGTGGAGCCACGGGGAAGCGAATGTCACAAGTAGCGCGGTCGAACCGAGGCCAGCGTCCGGCCTGATGGGGTGAGCGCCGGTCCGGCTTGCCGGTGAAACGTCCAGTGGACGTTTCAAGGCGCGAACGGGCGGAGCCCCGGGGGCGTTTGTCTGATGTACCACGGTTGAAATTATGCCAGCGCCCGGCCCGAGGGTGGGAAGCGAAGCGCCCGCCCTGGGGGTCGGGTCGGGCGCTGCCCGCGCTCTGCGCGGGCTTTCACTTTCGGTTGAAGGTGCTCTGAGTGGGAAGGGCGGCCGAAGCCGCCCGACGTCACAAGATCAAGCCAATGACCGTCAGAATAAGCGCGATGGTTCCGACTATGTCAGAATACCGCACTCTCCCTTCCACCTTGAATGAAAATCGCATTGGAACTTTTCCTAAGCGATGCCCATCCGGATGAGCGATTAAAGTCGCTCAGTATTTATATACCGCCCTAATTCCAGCGGTTCGCAAATCTCTATGATCACTCGAGACTCGCAGTTCGGCGCGCCCCAACAACTCTTCGAGTTGCCTGACCGCCTTAGCCTACTCACCGCTAGGCTTTCGACACAGCGCCGCTAAGCACTTCCTATGTTCAGGCGGCTGGAAAGGCTACCCAAATGGGATCTGACCGCTGCCTCACGAAACGCTTCACGCGCCTCTCCATAGGTGCGTAGAGCTTACAACCATTCACTCTGTGCTTCAACTACATTTTGTGCCTGGGCTGGTTGAGGGGCACAAAATGGTCTATGGCTCAAATCGACTGACGCTGAAGCCAAAGAATGACTATCGTTTGGCGTCTCGCTGGTAACATTCAGTGCGAGGATGAAGCACTCGCAACGACGAACTTGAGAAAGTCGAATTGCTCGTTTGGTCTCTAGCTAGGGGCTGCCGTTGAAACTTTTGACCAGCAGGCAGCCGAAAAGACCGGAGAAAACGACAGTGCAAATAAGCAGATCCACTTGGCTCGGCTCCGGTGAGAATTCGAAAAATTCCGTGAAAACCAGTGCAATCACAAAGCCGAGGAATGAAGTGACAGAAGAGAAAGCCGCAGCAGATTTTCGCCTCGATCGATGGCTATTTTCGCGTTCCGCAGCGTTTCTTAGGGTTGATCTCAGCGCTTCAATTTCTTCGGCTGCATCGGCTTTCATGCGTGCTTCGTCGAATTGACCCGGAGCCGATCTTAGTTTTGAGACGATGTCGTGCTTGTCGTACGAGGCCATATGATAAACTCCACCAACCCACGTCCATAATCTGCACCGAGTGCGCCCGCGATTTCGCTGCGCAAAACTACTGTTGCGCACAGCGCACCCCTTGGCCGACCTACAATACGTTCCCCCTAACGGGTAAACTTCTTGTACTTCACGCGCTTGGGCTCCAGGGCGTCTGGTCCCAGTCTGCGGGCCTTGTCCTCTTCATAGGCCTCGAAGTTGCCCTCGAACCATTCCACATGGGCGTCGCCTTCAAACGCGAGGATATGGGTGCAGAGGCGGTCGAGGAAGAAGCGGTCGTGGCTTATGATCACGGCGCAGCCGGCGAAATCCTCGAGCGCGTCTTCGAGGGCGCGGAGGGTTTCGACGTCGAGATCGTTGGTGGGCTCGTCGAGGAGCAGCACGTTGCCGCCGGATTTCAACAGTTTCGCCATGTGGACGCGGTTGCGTTCGCCGCCTGACAGGAGGCCGACCTTTTTCTGCTGGTCGCCGCCCTTGAAGTTGAAGGCCGAGCAATAGGCGCGGGAGTTCATCTGGGCGTCGCCGAGCTGGATGATCTCGCCGCCATCGGAGATTTCCTCCCAGACGGTTTTGTCCGCCTCGAGCGCGTCGCGGGACTGGTCGACATAGGAGAGCTCCACCGTGTCGCCATAGCTGAGGCTGCCGCCATCGGGCTCTTCCTGGCCGGTGAGCATGCGGAAGAGGGTGGATTTGCCCGCGCCGTTCGGGCCGATCACGCCGACGATGCCGCCGGGGGGGAGGGAGAAGGAGAGGTCCTCGATCAGGAGCTTGTCGCCATAGGCCTTGGAGAGGCCGTCGATCTCGATCACCTTCTGGCCGAGGCGGGGGCCGTTGGGGATGATGATCTGGGCGCGGCTGAGTTTCTCGCGTTCGGACTGGCCGGCGAGTTCTTCATAGGCGTTGATCCGGGCTTTCTGCTTGGCCTGGCGGGCCTTGGCGCCGGCGCGGATCCATTCGAGCTCCCGTTCGAGGGTTTTCTGGCGGGATTTGTCTTCCTTGGCCTCGCGTTCGAGGCGTTTGGCCTTCTGTTCGAGCCAGGCGGAGTAGTTGCCCTCGTAGGGGATGCCGCGGCCGCGGTCGAGCTCGAGGATCCAGCCGGTGATGTCGTCGAGGAAGTAGCGGTCGTGGGTGACGATCAGGATGGTGCCCTTGTACTCGATCAGGTGCTTTTGCAGCCAGGCGATGGTCTCGGCGTCGAGGTGGTTGGTCGGTTCGTCCAGCAGCAGCATGTCGGGCGCTTCGAGCAGCAGCTTGCAGAGGGCCACGCGGCGGCGTTCCCCGCCCGACAGGTTCTCGGGCATGGCCTCGTCGGGAGGGCAGCGCAGGGCCTCCATGGAGACGTCGATCTGGGCGTCGAGATCCCAGAGGTTCTGGGCGTCGATCTCGTCCTGCAGGGTCGCCATCTCTTCGGCGGTCTCGTCGGAATAGTTCATGGCCAGCTCGTTATAGCGGTCGAGGATGGCCTTCTTCTCGGCCACGCCGAGCATGACGTTCTCGCGGACGGTGAGGGTCTCGTCGAGATGCGGCTCCTGGGGCAGGTAGCCGACCTTGGCGCCCTCGGCGGCCCAGGCCTCGCCGGAGAAGTCCTTGTCGAGCCCGGCCATGATCTTCATCAGGGTGGATTTACCCGCGCCATTGACGCCCACAACGCCGATCTTGACGCCCGGCAAAAAGGACAAGCGGATGTTCTCGAAGCATTTCTTGCCGCCGGGATAGGTCTTGGAGACGCCATCCATGTGGTAGACGTATTGATAGGCTGCCATGGGTCACTCCGCCCTGAAGGTTCCGGTTTTCCCGGGTTCTATCCAGTCTCGGCGGGCGGGGCAATGGAGGGTGATTGCGCGGTGATCGGGGGGCGGCTCCGCCTTTGAGCGGCCCTCTCCATCGCGGGGATGTTCCTCAGCCGAACCACGCATGGCCGCAGAGAAACCCAAGTGGGGGGCGAAACGGCCCTGAGCGCGGGCCTTCCCCTTGTGGTGCTGCGGCTTTGGGCCGGGCGTCCGGTCGGTGGTCTGGCTTTGTGGTCGCGTCTGTGTTTCGATCCGCCGGATGCTGGGCGGTGACGTGGGGTCCAGCCTGTCGAGGGGCGCGCGCCCGCCCTGATCAACCGGACGAGGAAAAACTCCGATATGTCGCTGATCCCGAACACGCCCTATGAGGTCCTGCGATTTACAAACCCTGTTTTGAAACCGGTCGTGCCTGTCTTGCTTTGGGCCGCGGAAAAGCTCGGGCTCTGGAAAACCCCAAGACCAGGCTCTGCCAGTGACATCACGCAAATGGGGGTGCTGGATAACCTCTACTGGGTCTTCAAGAGCAAGAACCTCGTGCGGCTTCCGGATCCGGAGCTGGACACCTCCGAATTCATGACCTCCGATCAGGCGCGGATTTCATTGGCCGATGGCGATGGGGCGCAAACCGTCACGCTGAGCTTCGTCGGCGATATCCTGAGATGTCACCGGGCTGATGTGGCGCGGGATGAGGTCTATGCCGAGGTGGCGGATCTTTGGTCCCGGAGCGATCTCAGCATTGCCAATTACGAGTCGCCCGTCACAACGCAGCCTTTGGTGGACGAGGTCATCGGGGATGCGGGGCCGCCCACGGAATGTGCGTCCGAGGCGCAGTTCGATGCGCTGACCAGCTATGGAGGGCGGCCATTCGACGTTCTGAACCTTGCCAATAATCACATCCTGGATATGGGCGCCGAAGGGGTAGAGACCACGTTATCTGCCCTTGAGGCGCGCGGCATTCTGCAGGTCGGGATCCAGGAGAACCGGGCGGATCCGACGCGTATCAAGACATTGGACCGGAACGGCATCCGGGTCGGATTTGCGACCTGCACCTTCGGGACCAACGGGCATTCCCTGCCAAAGGACAGCGCGCGGGCGGTATTGGTCGCAAACCTGTCCTCCAAACACGAAGCGCCGGAGACGGGCTTGCTCAAGCAGCAAATCCGCGAGGCGAAGCAATCGGGCTGTGATGTGATCGTGGCGATGATCCATTGGGGTTACGAGTTCGAGATGTTTCCCCGGCGCGCGCAGCAGGACGCCGCGCAGGACCTGGCGGATTGTGGCGCCGATTTGATCGTGTGCCACCACCCGCATGTGGCGCAGCCGGTGCAGCTTTACCGAACACGGGACGGGGATCGTATCGTTCCGATCGCCTATTCGCTCGGCAGCCTGCTCTGGGGGTTCGGGCATGAGGCCATCGCGCGCTCGCTGGTTCTGAGGGTTGCGGTGGAAAAGACGTCGGATCGGGCCAGGCTCACGGAGCTTGAGATCGTTCCGGTGCGTGCGCGGGCCTATGAGGTAAACGGGCAGGTGTTTCAGAAGGTCGAGAGAGTTTAGGGGGCGCGCATGGGCATCAGGGTCATCGGTCTCTATCGGCGCAGGACCGGCGGTGCTGGGCCGCTCCTTTCCGGTCGGGACGTGCTCGGACCCGCGCAGCTCCAAGGTTGCATCGCCCCGGGACGCCAGAGCGGACTGGGAGGCGGCCATGTCTGAGCTTCGCAAGATGATGGCCCGGCGGGCGCAGGCGGGGCGGCTGGACTGGATCGGTCTGCGCCCGGCGCGGCGGGCCGGGATGGTGCCGGTGGAGGCGGTCGAGGTGACGGGCTCAGGTCTGGACGGGGACCGCGCGAAGCCCGGCAAGCGGGCGGTGACCCTCATTCAGGCCGAGCATCTGCCGGCGATCGGGGCCTATCTGGGGCGCGCTCCGGTGCCGCCGGACCTGCTGCGCCGGAACCTGGTGATCTCGGGTTTGAACCTGCTCTCGCTGCGGGACCGGGATCTGCGGATCGGTGCGACGGTTGTCCTGCGGATCAAGGGGATCTGCGCGCCCTGTTCCCGGATGGAGGAGGTGTTCGGCCATGGCGGCTATGCGGCCGTGCGCGGGCATGGCGGCATGGTGGCCGAGGTGCTGGCACCGGGGCGGATCGCGCTTGGGGACGGTGTCGATCTGGTCCCTGCGGCCCAGTCGGGTTGAGGCCTGCGCCTCAGGCCCCGTGCTCAGCCCGGCCCGACCCCGGGGGCGCCGCGGTCAGGCGCGTTGCGCGCGCCTGCGGGTGACCCAGCCGAGCCCGCCGAGCGCCAGAACGCCCAGAGGCAGGGTCGCGGGCAGCGGGATGGCCTCGACCGGGACCTCTTCGAAGCTGACGCATCCGTTGCAGAAGATGAACTGGGAGCTTCCGGGGTTGGCCACAAGGAAGGTGTTGTTCGTCGAGCCGCGGACTTCGCCAGCGCCACTGGAGAGGATGAAGCCGAAATCGAGCACCTCATTGGCGTCGTCGATCTGGATTCTGTCCAGAAGGGAGTTCGGCTCCACATCTGCGAGGGACCAGGATTGGGTGCCCGTCGTCAGGGTAAAGGACAGCAGAACGGGTTGCAGGTCGTACGTCCCGGCGCCCGAGAAGCTGGAATCGTCGAAGGTGAAACTGCCGCTGACGCTGTCACCGGTGGACAATCCGAAGGGCGCGCTGCGTGCGGATTGGCCGAGGGGATCGGCGGTGAAATTGATCTGGCGGGTTGCGGCTGATGCGGCGGTTGCCGCCATGAGCAGACAGGTCGTCGTAGCGAGAAGGACGGGTTTCACCGGGGTCTCCTGAGTAACGGGCTGGGCTTTATTGCAAATTTCATAAAAGTTTAGTGTCTGCAAGAGGCTATGGTGTCCGCGACATTCGGTGGGTCCGGGCTATTGCGGGGGTGCTGCGAGCGGGGTCAGTTCGGGCCAGATCCGCACGGCATCGGGCGCATGGTGGGAAATCCAGAGGCCTAGATCCGTGGAATCCGTGTCCGGCACCTGTTTGCGCCATGTGGGCGTGTAGGTGCCGTGGCGGCGCGGGACGCGCAGGTCTCGGGCGCCACAGGCCGCGCGGTCGGGGATGCCGCTGGCGAACAGGACGGCGATCACATGCTCCTCGGGGCCGTCCGGACCGTCGAGCTTGGCCAGCAGGGGGCTGCCGCTGTCGCCGGTGAGGATCCGCTCGCCATTCGGGCGGACCGGGGGGAGGGCCACGAGGTTACAGCGGGTCTTGCTGAAGCCGCGCACTGGGCCAGTCTGGCGTTTGGCGCCTGCCTCGGGGCCGCCTTTGGGCGCGCCCCAGCCGGCATGGCGCAGGGTCATGTCGCGCCAGGGCGGGGCGACCTGGCGGTGCGGGGCGAGGACCAGCACGGGCAGGGGGCGGGCCACGGCCTCGGGCACGTCATGGGCGAGCCGCAAGAGCGCCATGTCGGCGCAACGCGGCAGGCTGTAGGCCTCGGCGCGCATGGAGATCCGCCGCGCCCCGCTATCGGCACCGAAGCGCGCGGTGGGGGCGGCGCGGGCCTCGAACGCGGTCCATTCGAACGGGTTCTCGTGTGGGGATTTGGCGAGGCTGTGCTGATGGGGCAGGGCGAGGCAGCGGTCCCGGGGCGGTGTCGCCGGGGCCTCGGCCCGCAGGCCCACGGGGATGCAATGGGCGGCGGTGAGGATCACCCGGCGCGTGATCAGCGTCCCCGTGCAGCGGCCCAGCGAGACCACCGCATTGCGCAGGGCCGTGTCGCGGTCATTCTGGACCTGGGCTGTGGCGGGCGCGCAGAGCAGGAGCGCGGCGAAGCTGCTGACAAGGGCCGATCTTAACCAATTCATGATTTCAAGTTTAGGCTGTCTTGCGGCGCGGTCCAGACAGTTGAATTGACTTCGCCGAGATCAGGCCGCAAGAAACCCATCGGCAAAAGGAGAGCCAGATGCGGTCAGGGCAGCCCTGGGCCGGGCGGGGTCAGGTCGTGGGATTGCTGGGCGGATCCTTTGACCCGGCGCACGAGGGTCATGTGCATATCACCGAAGAGGCGCTGCGGCGGTTCGGGCTGGATCGGGTCTGGTGGCTGGTGAGCCCGGGCAACCCGCTCAAGCCCGATGCGCCTGCGGCCCTAGAGGCGCGGATGGCGCGGGCGCGGACGATCATGGATCACCCGGCGGTGACGGTCACCGATCTCGAGGCACAGCTCGGGACGCGTTATACCGCCGAGACGCTGACCGCCCTGAGGCGGCACGCGCCGGGACAGCGGTTCGTCTGGCTGATGGGGGCGGATAATCTCGCGCAGTTTCACCGCTGGGAGCGTTGGCGCGATATTCTGGCCCAGGTCCCCTTGGGCGTTCTGGCGCGGCCCGGGCAGCGGCTGGCGGGTCTGACCTCGCCCGCGGCGCGGTACATGGCCCATGCAAGGTTGCGCGGGAATGAGATGCACCTTCTGGGCCGGACCGAGGCCCCGGCCTGGGCCTTTGCCACGATCCCGATGCTGCGGGCCTCGTCGAGCGCGATCCGTGCCGCGGGCGACTGGACCGCGCGCCGCTGACCCGCGCAAGAAAAACGCCGCGACAGGGCGCGGCGTTTTCCGGTTCGTCATGGGAGTGTCGGTCAGATGCGGGCCGAAGCGCCGCCCTTGGGACCGGCCACCAACCAGGCGATAAAGCCCAGAACCGGCAGCAGCACGATCACGACCGTCCAGATGACCTTTTCAAGCGTCGATGCGCCGCTCGTCAGCACGCGGTAGATCGCATAGATGTCCGCGATCAGGATCAGAAGCCCGATGATACCATATTCCATGTCATATTCCTTTGATGCGAAGTGTCTTGTTCTGGACACTCAACCATCAAGGGCTGAATTGGTTCCATCGGGCGGATCGTGGGGTTCGTCGCCGGGCCCGGTCAGTCGAGGGTGCGGTGACGCGCGCTGGCGCCCCGCTCGATCGCGGCGGCACTGAGCCGGTCGATATTCAGCTCGAACCGGATCTCTTCGAGAAAGCGCAATTCGGGCTCGTCAAGCTGGCCATCGGCGGCGGCCACATCGCAGGCCAGGGCATAGGCGGTCTCGTTCAGCTCGGCGGGCAGCGCGTCGCGCAGCAGGCCAAACAGCGCGTCGAGGCCATCCTCCTCCTCAAAGAGGTCGAAGACCAATCGGGTCAGGACCGGCGTGCGATCGGCGTCGAAGGCCGCAAAGATCGGCAGGTGGTTGATGATCTGGGTGATCTTCACCAGTTCCGAGGTCTGGATGTCCTCATTCGAGGCGGAGGCGGCGACCATGAGCGCGACAAGGGCGTCTTGTGGGCTGAGAAGCGGGTTCGCGGTCATCTGTCTGGGTCCTTTCGCAGAGCTTAGGGGCTAGATATTGACCCGAGGCCGCGCCCGCAATAGGCAGCGCGGGTCCGGGCGCTCGAATGCCCGCCAAGCAAGGAACCCGATCCCCATGTCCGCTCACTCTTCTGACACCCGCGACCTTGCCATGTCCTCCAAGGCCTGGCCGTTCGAAGAGGCGCGGCGGCTGCTCAAACGCTATGCCAAGGGCGCGCCGGAGAAGGGCTATGTGCTGTTCCAGACGGGGTACGGGCCCAGCGGTCTGCCGCATATCGGGACCTTTGGCGAGGTGGCGCGCACGACCATGGTGCGCCGCGCCTTCGAGGTGCTGTCGGACATCCCCACCAAGCTGATCTGTTTTTCGGATGACATGGACGGGTTCCGCAAGGTGCCCGGCAATGTGCCGATGCAGGAGGAGCTGGCGCAGGATCTGAACCTGCCGCTGACCAAGGTGCGCGATCCGTTCGGCACCCATGCCGGGTTCGCGCAGCACAACAATGCCCGGCTGTGCGAGTTTCTCGACAGCTTCGGGTTCGAGTACGAGTTTGCCAGCGCCACCGAGTATTACACCGCCGGCAAGTTCGACGAGATGTTGATGGTCGCGCTGGAGCGGTTCGACGACATCCAGAAGATCATGCTGCCGACGCTGGGCGCGGATCGTCAGGCGACCTATTCCTGTTTCCTGCCGGTCTCGCCCAAGACGGGCCATGTGTTGCAGGTTCCGACGCTGGAGCGGAATGTGGCCAAGGGCACGATCGTCTATGAAGAACCCGATGGCGAGCGGGTCGAGATCCCGGTCACGGGTGGCAACGTCAAGATGCAGTGGAAGCCCGACTGGGCCATGCGCTGGGCCGCCTTGGGCGTGGATTACGAGATGTCCGGCAAGGACCTGATCGACAGCGTGACCCAGTCGAGCAAGATCTGCCGCGCGCTGGGCAAGCGCCCGCCGGAGAGCTTGTCCTATGAGCTGTTCAATGACGAGCAGGGCCAGAAGATCTCCAAATCCAAGGGCAATGGCCTCTCCATGGAGGAGTGGCTGACCTATGCCGCCCCCGAGAGCCTGCAGTATTTCATGTACCAGAAGCCCAAGACCGCCAAGCGTTTGTATTTCGACGTGATCCCCAAGGCGGTGGATGAGTATCACCAGCAATTGCGCGGCTATCCGGGCCAAGAGCCCAAGGCGCAGCTGAACAACCCGGTGTTTCACATCCATGGCGCGGATGTGCCCGCCTCGAACCTCGATGTGCCGTTTGCGATGCTGTTGAACCTCGCGAGCGTGGCCTCGGCCGAGGATAAGGGGACGCTCTGGGGCTTCATCCAGCGCTATGCGCCGGAGGCTTCGGCCGAGACCCATCCGGATCTGGATGCGGCGGCGGGCTTTGCGGTGCGCTATTACAATGACTTCGTGAAGCCCACGAAATCCTATCGCGCCCCCACGGATCTGGAGCGTGAGGCGCTGGAGGATCTGCGCGACCGGCTCAAGGCCTGGGATGGCGGGCTCGATGCCGAGGCCCTGCAATCGGAGGTCTTTGCCTGCGGGCGCGAGCGGTTCGATCCGCTGCGCGGCTGGTTCACGGCGCTTTACGAGGTGTTGCTGGGGGCGTCGCAGGGGCCGCGCTTTGGCGGGTTCATCGCGCTTTACGGTGTGGACGAGACCGTCGCCCTGATCGAGGCGGCGCTGGCCGGTGAGTTGACCGGATAAGGGCCGGGCCTAGGTTTTGCCGGGATCAGACCCCGGGAGAGACCGAATGCGACCCATCCTTGCCGGCCTGCTGGCCCCTGTTTTTTTGGCGGTGTTCCTCTTGGGCACCGGCCCCGCCGCCGCGCAGGAGCGCGACGGCATCACCGCCACGATCCAGAGCCAGATCGACGCGTTCCGTGCGGATGATTTCGCGCAGGCGTTCACTTATGCCTCGCCCAACATTCAGGGCATGTTCGGCAATTCCGAGCGGTTCGGGATGATGGTGCGCAACGGCTATCCGATGGTCTGGCGCCCGGCGGAGGTGCAGTATCTCGAGCTCGAGGATCGGGGTGGATTGCTGTACCAGAAGGTGATGATCCGCGACGGACAGGGCGGGTTGCACCTGCTGGAGTACCAGATGGTGCAAAATGGTGGCGACTGGCGGATCAACGGTGTGCAGCTGCTGCGCATGCCTGGCATCGGCGCCTGAAGCGCGGCAGGCCACGCGCCAGATCGGGACCCGGCGCGCGGCTGGCGGGCATGTCAGTCGAGCGCGAAGGTCTCGAGCAGGTAGCCATTGTCATAGGTCCGGACGCTGAGCCGGGTGACGTCGCGGGGCTGTGTCGCCCCGTCAAAGAGCGGCACACCGGCCCCATAGCAGACCGGAGCGCGTTTCAGGATCAGGCGATCGATCAGGCCGCGATCCAGCGCCCAGCCCGCGAAAGCGCCGCCTCCGCAGAGATAGATCGGGCGATCTGCGCGGGATTTCAGGGCGCGCAGGGCCTCGGCCCACTGCCCTGGGACGACCGAGACCGGGCTGCCATCGGGAAGGCGCAGGCCCCGCGAGAAAACCAGCGTGTCCATGTGGGGATAGGGGGGGTGGCCCGGGGTCAGACCGTAGGCATAGCCAAACCCATAGGTCTTTCGCCCCATGATCGCGGTGCCGTAGCCGCCGAGCCGGGCGGCGTAGTCGTCGACCACCGGGCCGGTCTGGGCGAAGCGGGAAATGTCCCCATCGGGACCGGAAATAAAGCCGTCCAGCGAGACGGCCACATCATAGATGACGGGTTGCATGGTGCACTCCTGCAGTAAATCCAAATGCCGCATGGGCGGTGGGGTGGGATTTACTGGATCATTGGCAGGGCGCTCCTTTGGTGGGTGAAGTCTATCCAATGCACTTGGACCGGCCCAGAGCCGCGCGCCTGCGGGCGCGTGTGCGGCCTAGACCTCATCCGGAAGCATGGGCAGATCCGTGGCGCCGGGATCCACCCCGGCAGCGGTGAGCATGGCATGGACCTGCCCCCGGTGGTGGGTGGCATGGTTGAACATGTGGATCAGGTTGAGGGCAAAGGGGGTTTCGACCGTCTCGGGCCCCCGTTGCCAGGTCACGTCGCGCGCGATGTCCGTGGCGGTCAGCCCGCTGACCCAGCTGCGGATCCCGTCATCCAGTGCGGCGCGCGCGTCCTTGTAGGTCGCCCAGTCGCGGGGCCCATCCGTATAGGGGTGGCGCTGGTTCAATGCGCGCGCGGCGTCGGTATCGCCTTGCTGGCGCGCCAGCCAGACCCGGTGATCCCAGAGGATATGATTGAGCGTTTCGGCGATGGAGCGAAAGAACGCGCCGCGATCCTGCCAGCGTGCCGCATCGTCCAGCCTGTCGGCGGCGGCGATCAGGGCGCCGTTCTGCCAGCGGTCATAGCGGGCCATCAGGCGGGCGTAATCCGGGGTGATCATGGTCGGTATCCTCGTCGGGGTTGGGAATGCGCAGGGTCTGCGGGCGCAGGTGCATGGGCAGGATCGGGCCCCAGGCTGTCTCTTCCACCGGACCCGCGGGGCGGAAGCCGAGCTTGCCATAGGCCGCAATCGCGCGCTGGTTCTCCGGATGCGGATCCGTGGCGATGAGCGGTGCGCCCTGCGCCAGCAAGCTGCGCAGATGCGTGGCGAGGAAGGCCGGTCCATGGCCGCGCCCCAGCAGCTCTGGCGGGCCGATATACTGGTCGATCCCGCGCGCAGCGGCGGGCAGATGGGCGAAGTGATGCCCCTCGTCCCAGCCATGGACGCTGTAATCCTGCAGAAAGGCCATGGGGCGGGTGTTCAGCGCCACGATCCAGCGGGAGACGCGCGGGTCGCGGAGGGCGTCGGCGTCATAGGGGCGCTCCTCCCCCCACCAGCGGTGGACATGGGGCTGTGCACGCCACCGCGCGAGCAGGGGCGCATCCGCTAGGGTCATGGGGCGAAAGCTGTAGCGGGCCGGGCGCGTCATGGCCCCTCTCTAGCACGGGCGGTCGTGGCAGGCTCAACTGCTGGCGAGGCGGCTCCAGCGGAGCACGAGGTCGTTCTGCAGCTTGCGGGCGCGGCGGGCCCAGGCGCGACCGCCATCCGGACGCTCCCGTTCCGCGCGGGTCAGCCGGGCGCGGCGCGCGAGATCGGCAGAAAAGATCGCGAAGGCGAGGGGGCGGCCCGAGGGCGGGGTGATATAGCCCGACAGGCCCGAGACGAAGTTGAGCGTGCCGGTCTTGGCAACGACCTGTGCCGGTTGAAGGCCATGCGGCGTGCCCTTGGCGTCACGGGTCAGATAGGGTTTCAGGAGCGACGCAAGGGCCGGCGCGCTGCCATGGGTCGCGAGCAGCAGGGCCATATCCGCGCTGGAGATGCGCGACTGTTCCCCCAGGCCGGAATGGTCTACAAAGCCCAGCTCCGAGCTGATCGGGAGTTGGGCGCGGTGCCAGGCGGACATCTGCGCGCCAGAGGCAGCGAGGCTATCGGGGCGTGCGCCAAGGCTGCGGGAGGTCGCGAGGCCAAGGCATTCCGCCGTCAGGTTGGTCGAGTATTTCAGCATCCCCCGGGCGATCTCGGTCAGGGGCGGGCTGAGATGTTCGGCAAGTCGTTGTGCGCCGTCGGGGAGGGTACGGCTGCTGGAGCCCAGGGTCAGGCGCAGGCCCTGTGCGCCTGCGAGGGTCTGGAACACATCCGCCGCATAGCCCGCCGGGTTGCGCACGGGCAGCCAGCGCCCGCCCTCGACCCCGAGGGCGCCGCGCGCGACGGTCCAGTGATCCTCGGCTCCGCGCTGCTCATAGGTGTAGATCGGGACGTCGCGCGGCTGCACGGACATGGATGAGACCCGGACCTGCGGGCGCAGATCGCCCGCGCGCGCATCCATCGTCACGGCATAATCGCTGCCTAGACGCCGCCATTCGAAATAGACCCGGTTGAAATTCAGGTTCAGGCCAGAGATCGCGGGAGAATAGCCCAGATGATCCGGTTGGCCGGGATCGATGGTGCGGATCGCAGGCAGGGCGCTGTCCACCACGCGCAGGGCTCCGGTCACTTCGGTGAGCCCCGCTGCGCGGAGCTGGGCAACCAGCCCGCCGAGCGCGGCCGTGTCGAGCACGGGATCACCGCCGCCCATGAGGTAGAGATCCCCGTCGAGCCGCCCCCCGGAGATCACGCCATCCGCCATCACCCGGGTGGCAAAGCGGTGGGACGGGCCCAGCACCCGCAGGGCATAGAGCGCGGTCGCGGCCTTTGCCACACTGGCCGGGGGCAGGGCGGTGGCGCTGGCATACCCTTCGAGCGGCTGGCCGGTTTCCATATCGATCACGGTCAGGCTGGTCTCTCCTCCCAGCCCGGCGCGGTGTACCAGCGTGCCAAGCTCCGCCAGGCTGCGCCGCCACAGGCCCGTGGGGCGCGGGGCCGGATGGGGCGAGGAGGTCAGGGCATGGGCCGGGTGCGCGAGCGTGCTGCCGGCGGCGAGGAGGCCACCGAGCATGCCGCGTCGTGTCAGGGACGTGTGCGGGCCGGTCATGGTTCAACTAAAGCGCAACCTGCCCGTTCGGGCAAGCGACATGACGTCCGCTTGAATGCGTTAACTCTTTGTGTCCTAAGGCAGGTTCACCCCGGACGCCCCCTCTCAGACAGATTGGATTCGCCATGGCCCGCACGGTCGCCATCATGCTTCTGGCCATGAGCCTGATCCCGTTCGGGGACACGGCGGGAAAGATCCTTGTGGCCTCTGGGGTCTCGCCCTTCTTCGTCGGCTGGAGCCGGTTTGCCCTCGGCGCGCTGATGGTGCTGCCGTTTCTGGCGGGCTCTTTGGACCTGCAGCTCTACCGCAACCCGAAGATCTGGCTGCGCGGCGCGCTGATCGCGGGCGGGGTTGCCTGCATCCTGTCGGCCCTGCGCACGGAGCCTTTGGCCAATGTCTTTGGCGCGTTCTTTGTCGGGCCGATCTTGTCTTACTTTCTGTCCGGGCTATTGCTTGGAGAGCGGTTGAGCGCATCGCGTACCGTTTTGTTATTGATTGGTTTTCTTGGTGTTCTGCTGGTCGTCAAGCCCGGCTTCGGGATGACGCCGGGGCTTGCCTTTGCGGTGGCGGCGGGCGTCTTTTACGGGCTGTTTCTGGTGGCGAGCCGATGGGTGGCGGGGGTGGCCTCGTCCCCCGTGCTGCTCCTGTCGCAGCTTGTGATCGCGGCGCTTTTGCTCGCGCCGCTGGGCCTTGCGACGATCCCGGAGCTGAGCGCGCCCGTGGCGGGTCTGGTAATCTGGAGCGCCGGAGGCTCGATGCTGGGCAACCTGCTGCTGGTGGTGGCGTTCCAGCGCGCCGAGGCCGGGCAGCTCGCGCCCTTTGTCTATTTTCAGCTGATCGCGGCCACCGCGCTGGGCTGGCTGTTTTTCGGCGATCTGCCCGATGGTCTGGCCCTTCTGGGTCTCGGATTGTTGATCTCGGCGGGCTTCGGATCGCTGGTGTTGCGCCGGGCCTGAGCGCGCGCAGGGTTTCGAACTCGTTAAGACGCGCCCCGTAATCTGCGCGCAATGCCGGTCTCATCCGGCGCAATTTTCCGACAGAGCACAGCCCTGATGATCCCGGCGCGTGGGCGCGCTGGGCCGCTGCGCCTGTCTGCCATGTGAAAGGGGTTCGGATGAACAAGGCGATCACGGATGGATTGGACCTGATGCCGCCGCAATTTGCGGATGGGCTCGAGGTCTGGTCCCAGGGCAATGGCACACCGGCGACCGCAACCTGGGAGGGTGCCTCCAACGCCACCCTTGTTCCCGCGGATGCGGATTTCGGCAGCTGTCTCGAAATCCAGAAGCAGAATGACCTGACGCGCGTGCGCTACAAGGGCGAGACGCCGATCCTGCCGGGGTGCTACCTGCGCATCACCGCGCGGGTGAAGGTCCTGTCGGGCGCGCTGCCGAATGCGCGGATCGGCTCCTGGGCCGGGGGCGCGGGCGGCTCGAGCGTCGGCGGCATCGTCGAGGAGGGCCCCCTGGTCGCTCTCGACGCCTATGGCGAGGTGTTCGAAATCAGCGCCATCGTCGGCAGTGGCAGCCGGGGCGGGGTTGACCTCGTTTGGGGCACCACGCCGATCTATGGCCATTTCGGGGTGGATTTCACCGGCGCGAATGGGGGTCTGATCCGCATTGATGACATCACGATCGAGGATGTGACCACGGTCTATCTGCGCAAGATGATGGATTGGGTCGATGTGAAGGATTACGGCGCCAAAGGCGATGGCGTCACCGATGACACCCTGGCCTTCCGCGCCGCCGATGCGGCGGCAAATGGCCGCCGCGTGCTGGTGCCCGAGGGGATCTATCGCCTCACGAGCAACGTCACCATGACCGCCGAGACGCGGTTCGAAGGCACGGTGTCGATGCCCGATGACAAGCGGCTGTCGCTGACGCGCAATTTCGACCTGAACGCTTATTACGACGCGTTTGGCGATGAGGTTCTGGCCTTCAAGAAGGCTGTGCAGTGCTACCTCAACTTTTCGGACCATGACGCGCTGGATCTCTGCGGGCGCTCGATCGAGCTGACCGAGCCAATCGACATCCATGCGGCTGTGGGCAATCAGGATACGTTCACCATCCGCCGCGTGATCCGCAATGGGCAGTTCAACTGCTCGGCCAGCCCGGCCTGGGACACGGTGGTGACCACCTCGAAGGCGACCTATGCCACTTCGAACCCGCTGGAGCTGAGCGGTGTGGTCAATGTCGCCCAGATCGTGCCGGGCAGCCTCGTGGAGGGCAATGGTGTCGGGCGTGAGGTCTATGTGCGCGAAGTCAATGTCGGAGCGGCCCGGGTGACCCTGAGCCAGCCCTTGTACGATGCCGAGGGCACGCAGACCTTCACCTTCCGCAAGTTCCAGTATGCGCTGGATTTCAGCGGCTTCTCGCGGTTGGCGAAATTCACCCTGCAGAACATCGATCTGCGGCTGAACGAGCATGCCTCGGGTATTCTGCTGGCCCCGGATGGGGATGTCTTCGCGGTCGAGGAATGCGATTTCACCAAGCCCAAGGATCGTGGCATCACCTCGCACGGGGTCGGCTGTCAGAACCTGCATGTGGATCGCTGCCAGTTCCTGTCGCCGGAGATCGATCTGGACGTGTCCGAGCGCAACTCCATCGGGATCAACATCAATGCCAATGATGCCAAGATCCGCGACAACCGGGCGGTGCGGTTCAAGCACTTCATGGTGGTCCACGGGGCGGGCCATATCTTCACCGGGAACCATTGGTTCCAGGGCGATGGCACCTCGGATGGGCCGCGCACGGCGGGGGTGGTTCTGACCAATCTCAACGTCAAGACGACCTTCACGGGCAACTATCTGGACAACAGCACGCTGGAATGGACCAACGAGCATGACGCGGAGCCGGATTTCGGTGTCGAGCTGTCGTTTGGCGGGCTGACGGTGACGGGCAATATCTTCACCGTGAATGATGCGGGCGCGTGGTTCCGGTTCATCCAGATCAAGCCCTATGGCGCGGGACATTTCATCCAGGGGCTCAGCGTCTCAGACAATGTGTTCAAGTCGATCAACGGCACGATCGAGCGGGTGGACGGGGTCGACAGTTCCATCGCGCCGCTGGATGTAAGCCGGACGCGCAACGTGACCTTCGATGCCAATGCCTATAACGCCGTGGATCGGATCACGGTGAACCCGGTGACCCTGCCGCTGGAGCAGAATACCGAGGCGCGGCAATGGGTTCTGTCCACGGATGGCTACCTGCCTTTCGAGGGGCGGGCGCGCTTTGTCACCGGGGTGATTGCTGAGGGCAACATCACCACAGCGACCGGGCAGCTGGTCTATGCGATGCCGACGATGAACTTCAACCATGGTCCGGACAAGGATCAGGTGCGGCTCAACTGGCCCGACGAATGCAAGGGTACGGTCCATGTGACTGTGCGCGCGGATCGTCCGGTCTGAGCCACCGCGAGAGGGCTGGTTCGGAGGCGGGGGGTCTGATATCGTTTTGTGGTCGGCTCCCTGCCACTGCGCCCTGTTCGACGGCGCCCCTCCATTGAGATTGTGTTCATGACGGTCCTCCCGGTCGAGAACGTTCAGGACTACCCGCGCCCGCCTGCTCTTGAGCCGGTGGGCGTTCGGCTGCGCGTGATCCTGTCGGGGACGGTGGTGGCCGAGACCCGGGCCGGGTTGAGGGTGCTTGAGACCCATCACGCGCCAACCTATTATTTCCCGCCGACGGATATTCGCCCCGGTGTCCTTCAGCCCGCGCCGGGACGCTCGTTCTGCGAATGGAAGGGGACCGCGCAGTATTTCGACGTCGCGGCGAATGGCATGGTGAGCCACAAGGCCGCTTGGGCCTATGCCGACCCGACCGCGCGCTTTGCCGAGCTCAAGGATTACGTGGCCTTCTACCCCGAGCGGATGGAGGCCTGTTTCGTTGGCGATTTGCTGGTGACGGAGCAGCCCGGTGCCTTCTATGGCGGCTGGGTGACGCCGAACCTGCGCGGCACGGTCAAGGGCGCGCCCGGCACCCGCGGCTGGTAGCGCCTAGCCGAGGCCCAAATCGCCGGGTGTCAGCGTAAAGGCCTTGCCGAACCCGCCATTGAGCGCGGCCGCCTGCACATCGAACAGGGCGAAGTGGAAATCCGTGAAATCGATATAGAGCTGCGCCTTGGGATGCGTGGTCAGGTAGTGACCCCGCAGGGCGGCGTAATCGGCGGTGCCATTGGCCACGAAGCCCGCGCGCATCTGCAGCGTGATACGGGGATGGGTGAGCGGGTCGCCTTTCTCCCCCGGCTCCCCCAAGAGCAGCGAGCACCGGGGGTCCGCGCTCAGCGCCTTGGTGTGCAGGGAGAGCTCCGAGATCAGGGTGAGGGGTCGCCCGTCCGGCGCGGTCCCCACGGCGACCCGGGTCACCATGGGGCCGCCGGTCTCGGGATCCACGGTCCCCAGCGCGCCAAACCGTGCGTTGCAGACCAGCCCGCGGGCAAGCGCGCGCGCGTCGTCATCGGTCGGTCGGATCGGATTGATCTTGTCGGGCATGGGCGTCTCCGGATCATGATTTCAATCAAGGTGCGAACGAGTCAGCTTTGCTAGAACAGTCTCGAAAGCCCAAGGATGAGACAAGGAGCGATCCCATGTACAAGAACGTTTTAGTGGCCGTCGACGTGGATCACGCAGAAACCGGACGCGACGCGCTGGCCTTGGCGCGGGCGCTCTGCGCCGAAGGGGCGGAGATCACGGCGCTCTACGTGCTGGAAGCCTTGCCGAGCTATGCGACGCAATACCTGCCGGATGATCATGGCAAGGCGCAGATCAAGGAATACGAAACCGCTCTGGCCGGCGAACTGGGCATGCCCGAGGACATCACCGTCAAGGTGGTCACGGGCCATTCCGGCGCGACACTGGTGGATTACGCGATTTCCAAGGAGATCGATTGCATCGTGCTCACCTCGCATAAACCGGGGATCCAGGACTACTTCCTGGGATCCACTGCCGGTCGCGTGGTGCGTCATGCGCCGTGCTCGGTCCATGTGATCCGATAGCCGGGCCTGATCGGCGGATCTGTGCTAGAATGGCGGGGGAGGAGACCCCGCCATGCCACAAATTACCAAATCCGCCGATCTGCAAACCGTCGTGACCACGTTCGAGGTCACGCCGGGCACCTGTCAGGACCTGCTCGAGGCGCTGACCGATGCCTATGCCAGTTTCATCTCGCAACAGCCCGGCTTCATCTCTGCCGGGTTGCATGTGAATGACGCCCAGACCCGGATCGCCAATTACAGCCAGTGGAACCGGCGCGAAGACTTCCAGGCCATGTTGCGCACGGATGAGATGCGCGACCGCAATCGCCAGATCAGCGCATTGTGCCGGAGTTTTGAGCCGGTGCTTTACGACGTGGCCGCGGTGTTCGACTGAGCACTAGAAGCGCGACCAGACCCCGAATTTGACCCGCGGATCCTCATCCCCGAGGATTGGTAGGGTCACGGCGGTCTCCACCTGAAACAGGTCCGAGAAGTGCCAGACATAGGTCGGTACGAGCTTGGCGAGCGGGTCCTGATCGTATTCCTGCGAGGTCTGGAGTTGCAGATAGACCAGATGCTTGTTCTCGCGCTGCCAGCCGATGGTGGCATCGACCTTGATCAACCGCCTGCTGCCGAAACTGTCCTTGTGCCGAAATCGCGCGCTGGCATCCACCGCCGTCCAGCCATTGCCGAAAGGGTAGCTCAGCCCGCGCCCCCAACTCGCCCCGATCACCCAGAGCGGCTTCGGCGGGCGCACCAGATTGCCCGAGGCGCCCACGCCGCCCAGAATCGCAAAGCGGTGCGGGCCGTCGTTTTGAAACACCGGATAGCGGGCAAAGGCGTATCCCTCGGCCACGAAGGCGTTGGCGCTGCCGTCAAAGCCGAGGGTCAGATTCTCGGTCAGACCGTATTCCGCATAAAGCGTGGCGACCCAGTCTTCCTCTTCCCCGGCGGTTTCCTGCGCGGCGGTGACGAAAAGGCGCCCGTCCTCCTGCGGCCACGGACCCGCAAGGGCTGCAGACGCGCAAAACGCGGCGCAACCGGATCGTGCAAGAAGGCGAAGGAGCGGTCGGATCATCTCTTGCCTAAATTCCCGACAATTGAGCGCATCTGTCCAGCCTGCCCCCATATTTCGCGTGCACCCCCCTCAGAATCACCGCAAGTTGTGACCGCAAGAGCGCATGGGGGGCAGAATGACCGGTAAAATCTTAACGATTGCTCAACAAAAGGGAGGATCGGGCAAGACCACGCTGGCGGTCAACCTGGCGGTGGCCGGTCTGCGCGCGGGGCAGAGCGTCGCGGTGATCGATACCGACCCGCAGGGCTCGCTGGGACGCTGGTTCATGACCCGGCTCGAACGGCTGGACGGGGAGCCCGATATGGAGTTTTCCACCGCGTCGGCCTGGGGGGTCGGCTACGAGGTGGGCAAGCTCGCCAAGGCCTGCGATCTGGTGATCATCGACACGCCGCCCAAGGTGGATAGCGACCTGAAACCGGCGCTGCGCGCGGCGGATCTGGTGGTGGTGCCCGTGGCGACCTCTCATGTGGATCTCTGGGCGACTGAGGGCGTGCTCGATCTGGCGGACCGGGTGGGCAAGCCGACGCTTCTGGTTCTGAACCGGACGCGGGCGGGGACGCGTCTCGGGGCCGAGGTGGCGGAGGCCGCCGCCGAGACCAGCGCGGATCTGGCGGAGGCGCAGCTCGCCAACCGGATCGTCTATGCCGAGACGCTGGGCCAAGGGCTCGGCGCGCCGGAGGCCGCCCGCAAGGGCGCGGCGGTGGCCGAGGTCGACGCGCTCTATGCCGAGATCATGGGGATGTTCACCTGAACTTGCGACCCGCCGTTTGATCCCCATCTGTAGAGGGAGCAACACGGAGAAACGCCCATGAAATGCCCGATCGACGGAACCGAGCTTGTGATGACCGACCGCAGCGGGGTCGAGATCGACTACTGCCCGAGCTGCCGAGGTGTCTGGCTGGATCGCGGCGAGCTCGACAAGATCATCGAGCGCTCGGTCCCGGCGTCAGCCCCGAAACCGACGCGGGATTTCGACGACGATTACCCGGGAGGCCGCGCGCCCCGGCGGAAGAAGAAAGAGAGCTTCCTGATGGAGCTGTTTGATTTCTGAGAGGTGGTTTTGCGCCGGGCTGCGCCCGTCGCCCCGGCGAGAGGGGCCAGCCCCTCTCGCGCTCTCCCCGGGATATTTGGAGACTTAAGAAACGAATGTGCATTGAGCAAAGGCTGCCGAAGAGACTTCGGGAGCAGCACCGTCGCTTAGAGTACTGCGAGGCTATCTCCATACCAGTGAATAACCTCAACCCGAACGCGAATTTCTAAAATGAAACTGGAAAAATCTCTCGGCTAGGTGGGCCAAAATTTCCCGGAGTGATCGCTTCGGCGTTTGTGTCAGATACCATACCGGAACTAGTTTAAATCCGTTGCAATGTTTGGCGATTGTATATTTGACAAACCCAAGCGGAGTGACTATCTTTAACTCAACAAGTTAGAGGTCTCCGCTATGTCCGTTCTGTCCGCCAAGTACATGTATGACGAAGCCGCTGCGTTCGAGCACGTGGAGTCTATGCTGTGGGCTGACGGTCCGGCGTGCCCGCACTGTGGCGTTGTGGATTGCGCCTACCGCCTGACGGGCGTCCGCACCAAGCCGAGCAAGAAGAACCCTGAAGGCAAGGAGCGTCACGGCCTGTGGAAGTGCCGCGAGTGCCGCAAGCAGTTCACCGTTCGCAAAGGCACCATTTTTGAGGAAAGCCACCTGCCGCTGCACCTGTGGCTGCAAGCCATTCACCTGATGGTTTCCAGCAAGAAGGGCATCAGCAGCCACCAGCTTCACCGCGTTCTGGGCATCACCTACAAGTCCGCGTGGTTCCTGACCCACCGCATCCGCGAGTGCATGCGCTCTGACACTCTGGCCCCGTTTGGCAGCAACGGCGGCGCGGTTGAGGTTGACGAGACGTTTATTGGCAAAGAGCCGGGCGTCGTCAAAGCCAAGAACGCGCGCGGCGGCTCTCACAAGATGAAGGTTCTGACATTGGTGGATCGCGACACCAAGCAGGCAAAGAGCATCGTAGTAGACGACCTAAGAAAGTCTACGCTGATCCCGATCCTACAAGACAATATTGCAAAGGAAGCGTTCGTTCTGACCGACGAGGCCAGCCAGTACCAAGGCATCGGCGCTGGCCGCGTGTTTGAGGCCCATGACTGGACCAATCATAGCGCTGGTGAGTACGTCCGCTACGAGGCCCCCGAGGTCCACACCAATACGGTTGAAGGGTTCTACAGCATCTTCAAGCGCGGCATGAAGGGCGTGTACCAGCACTGCGGCAAGCAACACCTGCACCGCTACGCGGCGGAGTTCGATTTCCGTTACAACAATCGAAAGGCAAATGGTGTAGACGATTCTCAGCGCGCCGAGAACGTGCTATCATCGGCCACTGGCAAGCGTCTGACATATAAATTGCCTCACTGAGAAACCTATGGCACCGCCCGGCGGAACTGATCTTAAATTCACACTGTACGGCCTTGAGCACCATGGAGATGGCGAGGTTGACGGTGAGATATTTGCGGCAAAGCTGAAGAAACTGATTGCTGGTCTCAAACGCCTCGATAGCGACTACAATACTCGGGGACAGCATCGCTTTATGATAAGTGATCTTGAGTTTGCTAGCGCCACCGTGGTCCTTCGCGAAAAGAGCCTAAAGCCCAGAGCGGTCAGAAAGTCGCCATCGCAAAGGTTTGCCGAAATAGGCGCAGCGGCAAATTCCGCGACACCTTTCGCTGTTCAAAATGCGGCAGACGAGTATGCGCTAGGTATATACAAGAGCCTCTCGACGGGAGCGGGCAAAACCTTTTCATACGGCGTCGTGAGCGCACCAGAAATATCTGCCGTCAGGATTGATGATCTTCTCAAGGCACGAGTAGAGGGTATTATCTCCAACGCTCTTGAAATCGCTCAAGGCGCAGAACCTAAGTACTTTCGTGGCGTGTCTTTCGACACCTATGACGGCACGATGAAGCTGGTAGACCTTCGCGGCCTGTTCCCTGAGGCCAAGCTAGTTCTGTCCGCTGGTGGCAAAGAGGTTAGTTGCGTTGTGCCTCGGTCAGACGTCGAAATGCTGCGAAACGCGCTGAACCGACGCGTCCTTGTATCGGGCCAATCCCAATATGACGGCCACAGCATGGTTCCCTCTCGAATTGACGTGAGCAACATCAGAATTGTAGGCGACGGTCATAACATTCTAGAGTTTCGCGGTAGCCTCAAAAATGCCGATCCCTCAGCAATCGAGGGGATTGGCTGATGGCTTCTTCATCGTTTCTCTGGGACACCTGCGTTCTGTACAGATTTCTAAACGGGGAACCGGAGGAGTGGCTGGATCATATTGAGGCCCACTTGTCTGATGTCCAGTCGGGCAAATCCGATATCTTTGTTTCAACTACTATTCTTGCTGAAATTCGCCCTTCGAAGGTTTTCAAGCCGGGGCAAACACCATTGCAAATCGTTCAGGCCGTCAGCGCGGCGTTTAAGTACATTCCTCCATCGCCAGACATTATGTCGCTGGCCGGGCACCTGCGAGACCAAGAGTACACGTACATAAACGGGCCCGAAGACAAAGCCAGCACCAGAGAACTTAGTTTAGGAGACGCGATACACTTAGCGACTGGCATCGCGTTGCAGGAGGAGTTTGGGGTTCAAAACCTGACAGTTCACTCCTTTGACGAAGGTAAGACGAAAGACGGGCAAATAGGAAAGAAAACTGTCCCGATGGTTGGTTTTCATAACTGGTGCCGCAACAACAAAAACGATGAAGAAATACAGCGGGTGCTGTCACTCAAAATCACCAAGCCGGAGCATCCTTCATGCAAGCTGCCGAAGACAAATCCCAAGCCGACAAGTTCCGCGAAGCCGCCCGCCAGCTAGAGACGGACGACGACGAAGCGAAGTTCAACGAAAAGCTGGGCAAGCTGGTGAAACAGAAGTCAGTCGAGAAGAAGGACGACTAAGGTATTATAATACCGTCCATTGTGTGGTATCTTATACCCATGAACGCTTCGTCACTCGAATTAACGATGAATCTGTAAGGCTTGTTGTGCTCAGTCTGGCCCGAGAATGTCATGATTTTGCTATTTCTTGCGGTATCGCGAGCCATTCTGTTGAGCATCAACTGGAGCTCGTCCTTGGCATAATCGACAGCCATAGAAGCGACCTTCTCGACGTCCGCGATGTTCCCGCACTCAACACAACCGACATCGCCGCCATCCGCATCGGCTTCTCCGATGAAGGCTACCTTCTGCTTGCAGAGGCCGCAAAGGATCGGCTGACTAACTCCCTCAACGTTGATGCAGACGTCTTCTGACATTTCTCGAATCCCCGTAACCAGTGGAGTCCGAGCCTGTCGCTACACGACTGGTTTGTCAAATATACAATCGCCCAATGTTTTCCTAAATGCTTCTTCATGCAAATCTATCTTATGGTCTAGCCAGTCCAAAAAGTTCAGAGATTTATTTGCTTGGTGTTCGTCCCTGAGCATGGTTACGAGGCGCATAGCGTTCTCAGTATTAAGGAATCTCACTGCGCCGAAGTACTGGCGAACGCCATCAGATTTCAATAACTTGTGGAAATGACCCGATTGAATGAGTGGATCCATCGCCGAGTAATTGAACGAATCCATTGAGATGAAAAGCTCCGAATCTTGAACTTGACCAGCTGAAATTCTTCCACGCAGCAATCGGAGCTGGGTTCTGAGGTTTTCCAGTTCGCTAGTGTTAAGTTCTACTTCACTTCTCAAGATTTCAATTGCGTTTTTTGTCTGGAAGTGAAACATGATAAAATGTGCCATTAGTTGCACAAAAACTCCTGCCACAATTCCTAGGAAAACTCCCAAGCCCGTTATCATCTCAGTATGCATGCCTTTGAGTGTCCAATTTCTTTAAGCCGAGCGTCCATTTTTGAACCGTGACTGTCTTCAGGGTCGTTTCCGCCGCTTCACATTCCCACCCCTTTGCCCCGGCCTTCCGGCGGTGCTTCGGCCCGAGGCCTTGGCGCTTTCTTCGACGGCGGCCTCAACGGCTGACTGGCGCGCCAGCGGGTCGTCGGCGATGGCCAGATCGACGGCTTCGAGCCGTTTGACCTCGTCGCGCAGGCGGGCGGCTTCTTCGAATTCCAGGTTCTCGGCGGCCTTGCGCATATCCGTGCGCAGCCCGTCCAGCACGGCTTCGAGGTTGCCGCCATGGAGCGGCTTGTCGACCTTGGCGGTCACGCGGTTCATGTCCACATCGCCCTCGTAGAGCCCGGCGAGCACGTCTTCGACGTTCTTCTTCACCGTCTCCGGGGTGATGCCGTGTTCCTTGTTATAGGCGATCTGCTTCGCGCGGCGGCGGTTGGTTTCGGCCAGCGCACGCTCCATGGACCCGGTGATCCGGTCGGCATACATGATCACGCGGCCCTCGGCGTTCCGCGCGGCACGACCGATGGTCTGCACCAGCGAGGTTTCCGAGCGCAGGAAGCCTTCCTTATCCGCATCCAGGATCGCCACCAGCCCGCATTCCGGGATGTCGAGCCCCTCGCGCAGCAGGTTGATCCCGATCAGTACGTCGAAGGCCCCGAGCCGCAGGTCGCGCAGGATCTCGATCCGCTCCAGCGTGTCGATGTCGGAATGCATGTAGCGGACGCGGATCCCCTGTTCATGCATGTACTCTGTCAGGTCCTCGGCCATGCGTTTCGTCAGAGTCGTCACCAGCGTGCGGAACCCGTCGGCGGAGACCTTGCGCACCTCGTCCAGCAGGTCATCCACCTGCATCTCGACCGGGCGGATCTCGACCTGCGGATCCAGCAGGCCGGTGGGGCGGATCACCTGTTCGGTGAAGATGCCGCCGGTCTGTTCCAGCTCCCATGCTGCGGGGGTGGCCGAGACGAAGACCGATTGCGGGCGCATGGCGTCCCATTCCTCGAATTTCAGCGGGCGGTTGTCCATGCAGGAGGGCAGGCGGAAGCCGTGCTCGGCCAGCGTCATCTTGCGGCGGAAGTCGCCCTTGTACATGCCGCCGATCTGCGGAACCGAGACATGGCTTTCATCGGCGAAGACGATCGCGTTGTCGGGGATGTATTCGAACAGGGTGGGGGGCGGCTCGCCCGGGGCGCGGCCCGTCAGGTAACGCGAGTAGTTCTCGATGCCATTGCAGACGCCCGTGGCCTCCAGCATCTCGATATCGAAATTCGTGCGTTGCTCCAGCCGTTGCGCCTCCAGCAGCTTTCCCTCGGCGACCAGTTGGTCGAGCCGTATCCGCAGCTCCTTTTTGATCGACACGATCGCCTGCTGCATGGTGGGGCGGGGGGTCACGTAATGCGAGTTGGCGTAGATCCGGATCCGGTCCACCGTGTCGGCCTTGGCCCCGGTGAGCGGGTCGAATTCGGTGATGCTCTCGAGCTCTTCGCCGAAGAAGGAAAACTTCAGCGCGCGGTCCTCCAGGTGGGCAGGCCAGACCTCGAGACTGTCGCCGCGCACCCGGAAGGACCCCCGCTGGAAGGCGGCATCGTTGCGGCGGTATTGCTGGGCCACGAGATCGGCCATGATCTGGCGCTGGTCGTATTCGTTCCCGGCGATCAGGTCCTGTGTCATCGCGCCATAGGTTTCCACCGAGCCGATACCATAGATGCAAGAGACGGACGCCACGATGATCACGTCATCCCGTTCCAGAAGCGCCCGCGTCGCCGAGTGGCGCATGCGGTCGATCTGCTCGTTGATCTGGGATTCCTTCTCGATATAGGTGTCCGAACGGGCGACATAGGCCTCGGGCTGGTAGTAGTCGTAATAGCTGACGAAATACTCGACCGCATTGTCGGGAAAGAAGCCCTTGAACTCCCCATAGAGCTGCGCCGCCAAGGTCTTGTTGGGTGCAAGGATAATCGCCGGGCGCTGGGTCTCTTCGATCACCTTGGCCATGGTGAAGGTCTTGCCTGTCCCCGTGGCGCCCAGCAGAACCTGATCGCGCTCGCCATCGCGTACGCCCTGGCTCAGCTCGACAATCGCCGTCGGCTGGTCGCCTGCGGGGGAAAAGCTGGTCTCCATGCGAAAGGTCTGGCCGCCCTCGAGTTTCGGGCGACTGCGGACGTCTTCGGCAATGGCATTCAGAACGGGCTGGTCCATGGGTCGATTCCTTTCTGGACCTCTAAGGTGATCTGTTTTTGTTCTCTTGCAAGGGGGCGCGACGCGTCAACGCGTTGCAAGATGCGAAGATTATGGGTTGAGTTGTTGACCGCGATCAATAATATCGCCCCTGCGCGGCGTGCATCAAAAAAAACCTCTAAGACCAAGGTCTTGGGCCATAATGCCGCAACTGAACAAATTTAATAAAAAAATCAAATAATTAAAGGTGACTCCTGAGCGAAGCTTTGTTTGGGCTCTCAACCAAGGCGAGAAAATTCAATTGTATTGAGTGTACCGAGCGCCTAACTTTCTACTGCAAGCAGCAAATGGCTGTCGGTCGGTCTCGCACCACCCACCCCACCCCTCGCTCCCTCGAGGCTGATCGGCAGTCGCTTGTAATCCCCCTCAGATCCGGATCCGAGTGTCGCCGTCGCGGCTCTGCGTCGCAGAACGCGTGGCTTGCATCGCAGCGGGCCAATGGTGATAGTGCCGCCAAGCAGAGAAAGGGTCGCTATGCGCGCGCGAGTTTACCAGCCAGCCAAAACCGCCATGTCCTCGGGTCAGGCGAAGACCAAGGGATGGGTGCTGGAGCATGCGCCGAACAGCGCGCGCGAGATCGATCCTCTGATGGGCTGGACGAGCTCCGACGACACGCAGAGCCAGGTGAAGCTGCGGTTCGACACCAAGGAAGCCGCGCTGGACTACGCCCGTGAGAAGGGGATCGAGGTCACGGTGACCGAGCCCAAGAAGCGCAAGGTGAATATCCGCCCGGGCGGCTATGGCGACAACTTCGCAACCAACCGCCGGACGGTCTGGACTCACTAGTCCCCGCGCGGATCTACACCCTCACAAGATGATTGTCCCAGGCGAGGCCCTGGGCATTGGCGCTCTGGGCAACGGCCCTCTCTGACAGGGTGCGCAACGCGCCGGTGCCCGACGTTACGGCAAAGCCATCAGGGTGGGTGTCGATCCCGCTGACATCCGCAAGCGCGCGCGTGTCCGCCAACTGGCCCGTGGCCCCATCATAGATATGCACCAGCCCCCCGCGCGGTGAGGTGGCCGCGATGCGCGCAGCGTCCGGTGTGATCGCGATGCTGCCGATATAGCCGCGCAGGTCACGCAGGGCGTCCCGCTCCGCCTGGCAGAGCCGGATCTGCGCGCCCCTCCGGTGCAGCCCCACGAGGGCCGGGCTCGGCCCATCCCCTTGCCATTGCATGCCGAAGGCCACGGTCCCGTCCTGCGCAACCGCCATGTGGCGGATGGAGTTCAGGTGCATCTCCTGGGGCAGGGCCACTGTTTCGACGATTTCGCCCGCGCGCAGGTAGCTGAGGTTCGGTGCCATGGTCGGCAGGTTCAACTTGGTGCGCCCGGTGTCGGGATGCGTCTCGATCCCGCCATTGGCCACCACCAGCGTCTCGGTCCCGGGCAGACGGCGGATGTCATGGGGGCCGACGCCGCCGCTGGCGACACTGCCAGCCCGGCGATAGCCCGCCGCCACGTCCCAGATGCCGACGGCGCCGGTTCCGGCCTCAAAGTCATTCTCGGTGGTGAAAAGCCACTCCCCTGCGCCGGAGAACACCCCGTGCCCGTAGAAATGCCGCCCCGCGGGCGCATCCAGCCGAGCGATGGCCCGGCCGGAGCGGCAATCGATCACCTCGGCAAAGGTCCCGGGCCGCCGGGCAAAGGCCACGGCCTCGGGGCGCATCGGATGTGCCGCTGCTGCGTGGCCCCGGGCGGGAAGGGGCAGCTCGAACAGGATCTCGAGCTCGGCACTCAGCCCGCACAGCACCGAGCGGCCATCGGACCGGCCCGCTGCGCTGAGATAGGCTGGCGCTCCGGCGTCAGACCAGCTCGGCGCGGGCATCACCCCTGCGGCGAGCAACCCGCCCAGAAAGGCGCGGCGACCCGGGCCCGTCCCGGGCATCAGTCCCCGTCCAGCGCGTTGAACCCGGCCGCCACGCCGAGGGTCGGGCCGAGCGATCCGCTGACGAGGGCGCGGATTTCCTCGATGCTGTATTGCAGGGCCTCGACCCGGAATCGGCCAGCGGGCTCGGCCACCGTCGCAAAGACCGGATCCTCCAGCGCCGCGAGCCGCGCGAGACTGCGGTCGAAATGGGCCGCGAGATCGGCATTGAGCTTTGGGTCGTTCCGCGAGAGCCGGTCCGCCAGATCCGCAAGCGCGGTCAGGCTGACCGCCACATGGTGGCCTGAGCGGCCCGAGCGCCGCGCCTCGGCGCGCGCGGGGCGGGGGCGTTCAAAGGTGCCCATGGGCCGCCCGAGCCGCGTCTCGGAGGTGAATTGCAACCCGGTCGAGAGGGCCTTGAACCCCTCTTGCAGCACTTCGGTCTCGCTGCGATAGATCGCGTCCGGGCCGGGCTGGGTGAAGGCCTGCGCATAGCGCTCGCGCCAATCGGCGGCCATCGCGGCGCTGGTCGCGGCGATATCGGCGGCAATGGTCTGGACCAGCTGGCAATGATAGGCCGGATCCCCGGCGGTCATCAGCGTCGGGTCGTAGAGCAACAGTTCCAGCGCATAAAAGCCACGCGCCGCGATGGAGACCTGCGCGTAGTCCGTAACCGTCTCGGCGATCGGGTCCGCCTCGGCGAGCAGCCCGGCCAAAACGCGCGGCCCGGTGCTGCGCGGATCGGGCCAGAAGGCCAGGGCAAAGGCGCGCTGCTCGGCCTCGGAGGGGCCAAAGCGCAGATGGCTCATGGCGATCCAGGCGTCGAAGGCGCTGGCAAATGCCGCGCGCAGCTCCGCATCCTCGGGCGCGCAGTGGGTCGATGCGGTCTCGGAAAGAGCCGCGCCGGTGGCTGCGAGGCTTTCGACCCGGGGCAGGATATGCCCGGTCAGGATGTCCTCGATCATCACCGAGGCCATGGGCGCTTCGGGTGGGGCCGAGGGCGTATCGGCGTGCAGGGCGGGGCCGGTCAGGGCAAAGGTGGCGCCAAGCAGGGCGGCGGCGATCAGGGCCTGTGTCATAAACTCTCCAGAAACGCGATGAGTGCGTTACGGTCTTCGGTGGGCAGTCGGGCGACCCTGTCGCGGGCGCGCTCGGCCTCGCCACCATGCCAAAGGATGGCCTCCAGAATGGAGCGCGCCCGTCCGTCATGGAGGAACTGGCTGTGCCCGCTGACCTTCCATGTCAGTCCGATACCCCAAAGCGGCGGCGTGCGCCACTCGCGCCCTGTCGCACGGGCCTCGGGACGGTTGTCGGCCAGACCGGGACCCATGTCATGGAGCAAAAGGTCCGTATAGGGCCAGATCAGCTGGAAGCTTTGCGCCGGTTGGTCAGGCAGGCGGTGGGTGACGAAACTCGGGCGGTGGCAGGCGGCGCATCCTGCGGCGTGGAACACGGCCTTGCCGCGCAGCACCTGCGGGTCACCGGCATCCGGGCGGGCGGGCACCCCGAGATTGCGGCTGTAGAACACCACGAGATCCATCGCATCCGCGGCGATTTCGAAGCTGCGGACATCCTTGTCGCCATGCGGCGCGTCACGGCAGGCCGCCTGTGCGGCGGTGCAGTCCCCCCAAGGGGCCGGGCGCAGGGGGCTCGAGATGCCGATATCGCCAGAGAACGCGTCCGCGACCTGCGCGCGCAAGCTGGGCATGCCCGCTTTCAGACCGAAGCGGCCCAGCATGGGTTGGTTGAACTCTGTGGACCAGACGATGTTCGGACGCCCTGAGATGCCGTCCCCATCGGCATCCTGCGGGTCGGCAAGGGCAAGGATATCCGCAGCCGGGATCGCCTCCAGCAGGCCGAGGCCGATCATCTGTGGCGCGACCCGGGCGCTGATCTTCGCCTCGGGTCCGAGAGGGCCGTAGCGCAGGTCCGCAAGGCCGTAATCCGGGCGGCGCAGCTGCACGACCTCACCATCGGGCAGGGTCACGCTCTGCTCGGTATAGGTGACTTCGAGCCGGTACTCGCCCGCCTGGCCGGGCGTGCCGAGATCCTGCAGCTGCCCGCCATAGACCGGGTGCGGCTGGTCCCCGTGAAACCCGGGGATCGGGGGCAGGGCGTCGTCCTGCGCGGCCGGGACCGATAGGCGCAGCAGCATGGAGGTGGCATCATCCTCCGGGCCCTCGGGCGCATGTCCGCGCCCGTCATTCACATGGCAGCGTTGGCAGGAGCGCGCATTGTAGAGCGGGCCAAGCCCGTCCGAGGCCAGGGTCGAAGAGGGCGAAGAGACCCAGAGCTTGGCAAACATCGCGTCGCCCAGATGGAAGGTCATCTTGGCGTCATGGGCAAGATTTGCCGAGGGCTGCGAGAAGGCCGCGTCCCCGGGGGTGCGGGGCACGGTGGCGGCCCCTGCGGGCATCGCCTCGAACCGGTGCGGGGTGTCGAACTGGGTCGGCGGGGCGAGCACGGCCTTGATCCGCGCGGTTTCTGCCGCGCTGCGGGGCGCGGGGTTCAGATGCAGATCCGCAAGGGCGGGCAGCGGGGTGGTTTCGAGACCGGTGGCGCTGCACGGCAAGCCGAGCAGCGCGGTCGCGATCAGAACGAAACGTGGCATCAAATAGGCTCCGGATCGACAGGGCGTGCGCGTATGGGGCAGCCGGATGTGGGGAGAACCGCCCCGTTTGGGGCGGTCCGGATATCACGGGCGCGCGGGGCCGGGGACCCCGGTGCGGGCCGGTTTACTCGAAGACAGCGCCGGGATTGTCGAGGCTGTCGGAGCCTTCGAACGCGATCGAGCTGACACCGAGGGCGGCGACCACACGTTCGATGGAACGGGTTTGGTCCACCAGCCCGTTCACACCGCCCATGACCAGCGCTTCGCCGGCGGCATTGCCCTGCTCCAGCATCATGTCATAGCTGAACCCGGCTTCGGCGGCGGTCTTGATCCGCGCCAGCGCCATCATCGTGGTCGACAGCTTCTGGCTCATCTCGGTGTCGAGCGCCGGATCCGCCGCGGCGACGAGATCCTGCAGGGAGGGGCCTGCCACCAGCGAGCCGTCCACGCGGACATACTCGCCCAGATAGACGTTCTGCACGCCCAGCCCGTCATAATAGTGGCTGTTATGGGTGTTGTCGGAGAAGCAGTCATGCTCTTCCTCGGGATCGTTCAGCATCAGCCCGAGCCGCATCCGTTCGCCCGCCTGTTCCCCGTAGGAGAGCGAGCCCATCCCCGTCAGCATGGCCGAAAGCGCTGCGGTTTCGTCTGCGATGAGTTGGTTGCGGGCTGCTCCGCCTTCCTGCCATTGCGCGGTCATCCACTCGAGATCCGAAACAAGCAACGCCGTTGCTGCTTGGAGATAAGCCGCGCGACGGGCGCAGTTCCCGCCCGTGCAGGTGTCACCCCCCGCGTAATCCGTCCAAGGACGGTCACCTGCACCGGGGCCGTGACCATTCAGGTCCTGACCCCAAAGGAGAAATTCGATGGCATGATAGCCGGTGGCCACGTTCGCCTCGACCCCGTCCGCCTCGTGCAGGGTCTCCGACAGGAGGGCGGGCGTGATGTCGGTGGCATCCACGTCGCTTCCGGCGACCGAGAACATCGGGGTTGCCACCACGTTGAGCACTGCGAGCTCGTTCTCGTCGGTCGGGCCGCCATAGCCCGCATCCACATAATCGATCAGGCCTTCGTCGAGGGGCCAGGCATTCACCTTGCCTTCCCAGTCATCGACGATGGCGTTGCCGAAGCGATAGACCTCGGTCTGCTGATAGGGCACGCGCGCGGCGATCCATGCGGCCTTGGCGGCTTCCAGCGCCTCCGCAGAGGGGGTCTCGACCAGCGCGTCCACGGCCGTCAGCAGGCGCTGGGCGGTGGTCAGGCTGTCTTCGTATTTGGCAGCGGCAATATCGGCGTAGTTGGCAACCACTGCGCCGGGTTCGACGGCGAGGGCCGGGGCGGTGAGCCCGAACATGAGAGTCGTTGAAAGAAGAGCCTGGCGTTTCACTGGTCTGGTGTCCTTTGGGTTAGTGAAGTGTCGGAGAGACGGCGGGGCGTCGTGGGTCGACCGGCGTCTCGCAGAGATGCATCCGCTTGAGCGCATGGCCGAAATCGGCCGCAAGGGCGGCGATGAGAGGGGCAACATCCGGGCGCACCATGAGGATCGCGATCAGCATCGCGTCCTCGCGGTCGCCCTCGGTGGCGGTGGTGATGAACTGGGCGAAACAGGCCTCGTCCGCGCCCAGACAGCGGCAATTCACGCCGTGGCAGGCCAGCGGGCGGCGGCCATGGCGCGCGCAGAGATTGACCAGATCCTCGAAAGTGGACATGACCCGGCGCCCGTCCTCGAGACCGAGGCCGCTGGCCAGGGCATTCCAGAGCCGGGCGCGGGCCTCGGGGCCATCGCGCCAGAGCCGCAGATAGCACACGGCGGTCGCTGCCGGGCGGTCGAGATCGGCCACAAGCCCGATCGGCGCGCCGCCGGGAACATACTGGGGCTGCCGCCTCATTGCGCGTCTCCGAGCGGGCCCGCAACGGGCTGGTTCTGCAGGACGCGGTTCACTGGTCCCGATCCTTGCGCGTGTCGCGATAGGCCAGCATCCACTCCATGGGGAGGCCTTCTGTGCTGGCGATCTCTTCGATCAGATCAAACGCCTCGGCCCGGTCAAAGGCGGGCAGGTCGTCCGGATCTGGCGGCGGTGGCGGGGTCGGGGCAGCAGACATGGCGGAAGTCCTCACAAACAGGGCGTGTCGGGCTTCCCTGATCTGCAACCGGGGTGGCTGGACTTGGCGTAAACTTGAGTGAAACGATAGGGAATGTCAATCCGACAAGTTTTGTCGGAAATAGATTTTCTGTCGCATCGCTCCGCACCGGTGCCTCTCTGCACAGACACAGAGACGGGCCAGACATGGCCCGTCACGGGGGGACGGAGGTTCGGGCAGGACGTGAAAAGACCCGCACGACGCCATACGCGGTGCGGGTCGCGCGGCCAGAGGCCGCGCCACCGAAAACCGGGGCAGCGCGCGTTAGAGGATCTGCGCCAGCAGAGCGCGCGTGTTCTCTTCGGTCATCTCGATCGGGTTGCCGCCCGTGCTCGGATCGGCGAGGGCCCCGGCCACGACCCGGTCCATGTCCAGATCTTGCACCCCCAGCCCGGACAGGCTGGTCGGAATCCCGAGGCTGCCATTCAGCGCATCCACAAAGGCGCAGAATCCGTCAAACCCGCCCTCGATGCCGAGATAGGCCGCCGCATTGTCGAACCGCGCCGCGATCGCGGGCCGGTTGAACTGCAGGACCGCGGGCATGCAGACCGCATTCGTGGTGCCATGATGGGTGTGATAGATCGCGCCGATGGGATGGGACAGGGCATGGATCGCCCCCAGCCCCTTTTGAAAGGCCGTCGCCCCCATGGCCGCCGCCGACATCATATGCGCCCGCGCCTCCAGATCCGTGCCATCCGCATAGGCGCGGGGCAGGTAGTCCTTGACCAGCCGCATCCCCTCCAGCGCCATGCCCTGGGACATGGGGTGGTAATGGGGCGAGCTGAACGCCTCGACACAATGGGCGAAGGCATCGAGCCCCGTGCCCGCTGTGATCGTCTTCGGCATGCCGACTGTCAGCTCCGGATCGCAGATCACCTGCGCGGGCAGGAATTTCGGATGGAAGATGATCTTTTTCTCTTCGGTCTCGGAATTGGTGATGACCGAGGCGCGCCCCACTTCCGATCCGGTCCCGGCGGTGGTGGGCACGGCCACGATGGGCGCGATGGCGTCGGGATCCGCGCGGGTCCACCAGTCGCCGATATCCTCGAAATCCCAGAGAGGCCGCGTCTGGCCCGCATAGAACGCCACCAGCTTGCCGAGATCGAGCCCGGACCCGCCGCCAAAGGCCACCACCCCGTCATGGCCGCCCTCCTTGAAGGCACGCACGCCGGCCTCGGCGTTCTTCTCGTTGGGGTTCGGATCCACATCCGAAAAGAGCGCGCGCCCCAGCCCTGCGGCCTCCAGCAGATCGAGCGTGCGGGTGGTGATCTCCATCTCCGCGAGCCCGCGATCCGTGATCAGCAGTGGCTTGGTGATGCCAGCCGCCGCGCAGGCTTCGGCAATCTCGGAAATACGGCCCGCCCCGAACCGGATGGCGGTGGGGTAGGACCAGTTGGCAGTGAGCGACATGGGCGTCAGGCCTTCTTCAGGTGGTAGGATTTCGGTCGGGTCAGGTTGTGATAGCCGATGAGCGACAGGCCCCCGCCGCGCCCGGTATCCTTGCAGCCGGTCCAGCACAGGCCCGGATCCAGATAGTCGGCGCGGTTCATGAAGACGGTGCCGGTCTCGATCTGATCGGCGATGGTCTCGGCGCGGGCGGCATCCTGGGTCCAGACCGAGGCGGTCAGCCCGAAATCGCTGTCATTCATCATGGCAATCGCCTCGGCATCGTCCTTGACGGGCATGATCCCGACCACGGGGCCGAAGCTTTCCTCGCGCATCACGCGCATCTCATGGGTCACCCCGGTGAGGATTTGCGGGGTCAGATAGGCGCCGCCATCATCCTCGGCAAAGGTCGGGATATGGGCCGTGGCTCCGGCGGCCACCGCCTCGGCGACCTGACCGCGCACGGTCTCGGCAAAGCGGGCATGGGCCATGGGACCCAGCGTCGTTTCCGGATCCAGCGGGTTGCCCAGCTTGTAGCCCGAGACAATCGCCACGGCCTTCTCGACAAAGGCCTCAAACAGCGCTTCGGCCACATAGATCCGCTCGATCCCGCAGCAGCACTGGCCCGAGTTGAACATCGCCCCGTCGATCAGGGTCTCGGCCGCCGCATCCAGATCCGCATCGTCGCAGACATAGCCCGGATCCTTGCCGCCCAGCTCCAGCCCGACACCGGTGAAGGTGCCCGCCGCCGCGCGTTCCATCGCCTGTCCGCCGGGGACGGAGCCGGTGAAGTTTACAAAGCCGAAGCTCCGCGCCGCGATCAGCTCGGACGTGGTCTGGTGGTCGAGAAAGACGTTCTGGAACACAGCCTCCGGCACGCCCGCCGCATGAAACGCCTGCTCCATGCGTTCGCCCACAAGCGGTGTCTGGCTCGCATGTTTCAGCACCACCGCATTCCCGGCGATGAGCGCGGGCGCGACCGTGTTGATCGCGGTCATGTAAGGGTAGTTCCACGGCGCCACGACCAGCACGACGCCGTGGGGCACGCGCTTGATCACCCGGCGAAACGCGTCGCTGTCCTCGACGATGATATCGGCCAGCGCCTCTTCGGCGATCTCGGCCATGTAGCTTGCCCGCTCGTCAAACCCGCCGAACTCGCCGCCATAGCGGATGGGGCGGCCCATCTGATGGGCGAGCTCCGGTACGATCTCGTCATTCATCGCGCCCACATTGGCGACACCCGCACGCACCAGCGCGATCCGTTCAGCAAGCGGACGGGCGGCCCAGTCAGCCTGCGCCGCGCGGGCCTGCGCGACCTGCGCATGGGCGGCCTCGGCGGTCAGAGGCGTGCGCTCGGCATAAACCGAGCCATCGATTGGAGAGATACAGCGGATCATGTCAGGCCCTTTCAAAGCCGCGGGCGATTTCCCAGTCGGTGACGACGCGGTCGAACTCTTCCTGTTCCCATTCGCAGGCGCGGGTGTAGTGGTCGATCACACCGTCCCCCATGGCCGCGCGGAGCATGGCCGAGCCGCGCAGGGTCTCGGTGGCCGCGCGCAGGGTCTGGGGGATGTCCTGCGCCTCGGCGGCGTCATAGACATCGCCGGTGGTGGCTGGGGCGAGTTGCATCTTGTCCTCGATGCCCTTGATCCCGGCGGCGAGCATGGCGGCCTGGGCGAGATAGGGGTTCAGGTCCGAGCCGCCGATCCGGCACTCAACCCGCACGCCCTTGGTTCCGTCGCCGCAGAGCCGGAAGCCCGCCGTGCGGTTATCCACGGACCAGACGGTCTTGGTCGGCGCAAAGGTCCCCTTGGCGAAGCGTTTGTAGCTGTTGATGTAGGGCGCAAGGAAAGCGGTGTAATCGGGCGCATAGGCGATCACGCCCGCCATGTAATGCTCCATCAGCTCGGACATGCCCAGGGGCCGGTCCGCGTCGTAAAACGCAGGCTCCCCATCGCGCCAGAGCGACTGGTGTACATGGGAGGACGAGCCCACCTTGGTGTGATGCCATTTCGGCAGGAAGCTCGCCGCATGGCCATGCTGCCAGGCGATCTCCTTGATGCCGTTCTTGGCGATGGTGTGGTGATCGGCGCAGGCCAGCGCCTCGGCGTAACGAATGTTCAGCTCTTCCTGACCGGTCTCGGCCTCGCCCTTGGAGTTCTCGATCGGCAGGCCCGCACCGTAAAGCTGGTTGCGGATCGGGCGCATCACGCCCTCTTCCTTGGTGGTCTGGAGGATGTGGTAATCCTCATTATAGCCCGAGATCGGCGTCAGCTCGCGGAAGCCGCCCTTGCGGATCTCGTCAAAGGATTTCTCGAAGAGAAAGAACTCCAGCTCGGTGGCCATCATTGCCGTCAGACCCATCGCCTCGAGCCGGGCGATCTGCGCCTTCAGGACCTGCCGCGGGGCATGGGGCACGGGCGCATGGGTGTGGTGGTCGAGAATATCGCAGAGCACCATCGCTGTCCCCTCCAGCCAGGGGAGCACGCGGATCGTGCTCAAATCCGGGGCCATGATGTAATCGCCATAGCCTTGCGACCAGCTGCTGGAGGCATAGCCATCGGGCGTCGCCATCTCGAGATCCGTGGCCAGCAGGTAGTTGCAGCAATGGGTCTCCTTGAACGACGTTTCCACGAAATTCACCGCGTGGAAGCGCTTGCCCATCAACCGCCCCTGCATGTCGGGAAAGCAGGTCAGCACGGTGTCGATCTCGCCCGCGGCGACGGCCTCTTTCAGCTCTTCAAAGGTCATCGGTGTCCCTTATCCATTCTCTATCGTCAGGCCCTCATGGGCGATTTCCAGTGTCTCGATGGCCACTTCATTGCCGTCGGATTTCAGGTCTGTGCCGGTGATTTTCGTAGGAAAGGCATTGGTCAATCTCCACACCATCGTGGGCTTCCCCTCTTCGTCCAACAAAGAGATCTCGACGGGCTCGCGCTTGATCGTGTTCATCTTGATCTGCTGGAACCAGTCCCAGAACCGGTTGTCCTTCACACAGACGCCCTTCTTGAGCGTGACGTTGCGCGTCTGGCTCAGGCCCGGCGTCTTGATGGTGGAAAACACCTTTGAGTTGCCCGCGCGGTACTCGATGATCTGGGTCTCGATGTCGAGGCCCGAGACCTCCTGGAACGCGATCGCGTCGCGCGCGCCGATTTTCACCGAGAAGTAGAATTTCGGCAGGGGCCAATTGGTGTCTTGGATTTCACCGGACATGTCAGGAGGTCTGCATTTTCAGTTGGAAGGGGATCTCGATGAACTCGGCAGGGCGGGTGATCGCGACCTGGACCACGATGCGCATATAGCCATCGAGGATATCGTTGCCTGTCATGGTCGATCCCAGACCGACGCTGACCCGATAGGCTTCCTCCGCGGTGGCCCCGGCCAGCGCACCGGCCTTCCATTGGTTGGTCAGAAAGTTCTCGATCACCGTTCTCACGAGCCCCCATGTGTCCGCCGTATTGGGCTCGAATACACAGGCCTGCGCGGCGTTCGCGATGGACTGCTCCAGCATGATCATCGTGCGACGCACGTTCACGTAGCGCCAGTCCTGGGAATTTCCGTCGAGTGTGCGCGCGCCCCAGACCACATTTCCCCGGCCCCTGAAACTGCGGATCGCGTTGATGGCCTTCCCGTCCAGCGGCACGTTCAGATCTTCCTGCTCGGTGTCGTTGATCGTAATCGCGGGGCCGACCGTGCCTGCGACTGCGGTATTGGCCGGGGCTTTCCAAACGCCGATGTCCACGTCTGTCCTGCTCCAGACACCGGCCATTGCGCCGCTCGGCGGAATGATATTGATCTCATCCGCAAGGGCGGACATCACCGACCAGTAGGTTGTGGAGACGACAGACAGATCTTTGTGGCATCTGGTGCAGTCCTCCGCGCTGATCTCGGACTTGGTCAAGAGCGTCAGGAGCGCCTCGGTGTCGGAGGGCAAGGGGCCTGTCTTGGGGGTCAGCTCCGCTGTGATCTGAGCTGCGAGGGAGGCGCGGCTGTCTGCATCGAGCATCGCAAAGCTGACCTCGTGCTCTGAGATCAGGCTTGAATTGAGCCAGGGGAAATAGGCCGCGCCAAAGCTCGCTTTGTCGCCCAAATCGATCGCGCGGAACCCGGTGGGACCGTTGATCGCCTCGGCATGCCAGTCGAACTCGGCGGGGGACATGCCCGCGGGCACGCGCCCGTCATAGATGTCGAGGATCGCCATGCGGTCTTGCAGTTTCTGGCATTCCTGCATCATCCGTTCGGTGATCTTGCGATGATCGTCACGGCTCAGGGCCACGGCATCGGGCATGACATAGGCGGTGGGCTCGGGCTCTTTGGCCAGTGCGTCCCAGATCGCATCGCTTGCATCCGCCGCGCCATAGCTCTCGGCCTCAAACCCGCCAAGGGAGATAACCCAGCAGGCGTTACCGCCGTTGTCGAAGAACATCCGCATGGCCAGATCGAGGTAAAAGCGCTGCCCGACGGGGGTGAAGAACACGTCCCCGTCCTCTGTTCGGGACATCGCGAAACGCCGCGCCGGCGCCTCGCCAAAGACCTCGAGATACTCGGCATAGCTTGCGATCCGCTCCGGAACACCGGTGACATCCTCGGACCAGCGCGAGGCCTGAGCCGTGTAACCAAGAAAGGCAGGGAACGCCATGGGCACTTCGACCACAGCGCTCGGGAAGGCGTTTCTTTCGGTGATATAGACGCCTGGTGTTTTGTACTGCGCCATGTCGGTCCCCGCTCAAAATGTGGACGGGGCGCGTGACTGCGCCCCGTTCCGGTTGGATCAGGTATACCGGTAGGGCCGTCCGGCCTTTTCCATATCCGCGTTATACTTCTTGAAGATCTCGACCACCTTGCGCTTGGTCTCGCTCTCGGCGGCGATCTCTTCCCAGAACTCGCGCCCGGCGGCCTCGACCGTGGCCCATTCCTCGTCCGGGATGGAGGTCAGCTCCATCTTGGTGCCGTTGACGCGCAGGTCGGCCTCGCCGCCCCAATACCAGTGCTGGCGATAGTAATGCGACTGCTCGCAGCACACTTCGAACAGCGTCTTGAGGTCATCCGGCAGCTCGTTCCAGCGGTCCATATTCGCAAAGAAATGGCCGATCCACGCGCCCGAGATGTTGTTGGTCAGGAAGTAGTTGGTCACATCCGCCCAGCCGACGGTGTAATCCTCGGTGATGCCGGACCATGCGATGCCGTCGAGCTCGCCGGTCTGCACCGCGACCTCGATATCCTCCCAGGGCAGGTTTACCGGCACAACGCCGAACTGGCTCAGGAAGCGCCCGGCAGTGGGGAAGGTGAAGACGCGCTTGCCCTTGAGGTCCTCGAGCGAGCGGATCGGGTCCTTGGTCGCGAAGTGGCATGGATCCCAGGCACCGGCAGAGACGTGCTTGACGCCCACGGCGCTGTATTCTTCGTCCCAGATCTCTTTCAGGCCATAACGATTAAAGAGCACCGGCACATCCAGCGAATAGCGCGAGCCGAAGGGGAAGTAGCCGCCGAACACGGTCACCTCGGTCGGCGAGGCCATGGAATCGTCGTCCGATTGCACCGCATCGATCGTGCCGCGCTGCATCGCCTGGAACAGCTCGCCCGTGGGCACCAGCTGATCGGCGTAAAAGAGCTCGATCTGCATCCGGTCGCCGGCGATCTTGTTGAACATGGCAATGGCCGGATCCACCACCTCGGCGGCCAGAGCGGCCCCCGCATAGGTCTGCATCCGCCACTTGATCGTGCTCTGGGCGAGCGCGGGCGCGGCGAGGGCGGCGGGGGCAGTTGCGGCCCCGGCGATAAACTTACGTCTTGTGGTCATCCCATTTCTCCTTGTTTTCAAAGCAGTGAACCGGTTGGTCCGGTTTCGTGATTTCATTTTCCGTAAACATAATCGGGCAGCCATGTCGCCAGGCCCGGGAAGACCATGACAAGCGCGAGGGCCAGCACCATCACCAGAACAAAGGGGGTGATCGAGCTGTAGATATCGCGCAGGCTGATCTCTTTCGGGGCCATGGCGCGCATCAGGAAGAGGTTATAGCCGAAGGGCGGCGTCATATAGGCGATCTGCGTCGTGATCGTGTAGAGGATCCCGTACCAGATCAAGTCAAAGCCGAGCGCCCCCACCAGCGGCACATAGAGCGGGGCGACGATCACGAGCATGGCCGTGTCGTCGAGGAAGGTCCCCATCAGGATGAAGCTCAGCTGCATCAGGATCAGGATCATCCAGGGATTCAGGTTCAGCTTTTCGGTGAACAGGCTCTCGATGGCCTTCACCGCGCCCAGCCCGTCAAACACCGCGCCAAAGGCCAGTGCGGCGAGGATGATCCACATGAACATGCAGGTGATCCCGAGCGTGTTGCGCACCGAGTTCTCGAAGACCTCTTTCGTCATGCGCCCCTTCAGGACCGCCGCCGCGAAGGCCGCAAGCGCGCCGATGGCCGAGCTTTCGACCAGCGAGGTCCAGCCATTGACGAAGGGCACCATCATCACCGCGAAGATCACCAGCGGCAGCAGTCCCGCGCGCAGCAGACGCAGCTTCTCGGCGCGCGGGATGTCGCGATCCGCGTCGTCGAGCACCGGGCCGAGGCTCGGGTTCATCCGGCAGCGGATCACGATATAGGCCACGAACATCGCCGCCATCATCAGCCCCGGCACCACGCCCGCGAGCCAAAGCTGGCCCACCGGTTGCCGTGCGATCATCGCATAGAGCACCAGTACCACCGAGGGCGGCACGAGGATGCCCAGGGACGAGCCCGCCTGGATCACGCCCGTGACCATGCGCTTGTCGTAACCGCGCTTCAGCAGTTCCGGCAGGGCGATGGTGGCCCCGATGGCCATGCCCGCCACCGACAACCCGTTCATGGCCGAGATCAGCACCATCAGCCCGATCGTCCCGATCGCCAGCCCGCCGCGCAGCCCGCCCATCCAGACATGGAACATCCGGTAGAGGTCATCGGCGATCTTGCTCTCGCTCAGCACGTAACCCATGAAAATGAACATCGGCAGGGTCAGCAGCGGATACCATTTCATCAGCTTCATCGCCGCCGCGAAGCCCAGGTCATAGCCGCCGCGGTCCCCCCAGAGCAGAAGCGCGGCGATCACGGCCACAAAGCCGATGGCCCCGAACACGCGCTGGCCGGTCAACAGCATCAGCATCATGGTCGAGAACATCAGGGTGGCGATCAGCTCATAGGGCATCAGATCTCCTCACCCCGGATCCGCAGGATATCCTTGCAGAGCTCCGAGACGCATTGCAGCAGCATGAGCGTGAAGCCGAGGATCATCACCGCCTTGACCGGCCACATATAAGGCCGCCACGCGGAGGAAGAGCGTTCGAGCCGCCCGACCTCCTCGGTGCCGGTCACGAGGCCAAGGAAATAGGAAAACGGCTCGGTTTTCCAATACCCGAGCGAATAGGCCGTCGAGCCCACCGCGCCATAGATCATCACGCAGAGATAGAAGATCAGGAAGAGGACCGTGATCGCGTCGAACCACGCTTTGCGCCGCATCGACCAGCCGCCATAGAGCAGATCCATCCGCACATTCGAGCCGAGCTGCAGCGAGTAAGGCCCGCCAAGGATGTAATAGCCCACCATCACGAACTGGGCCATTTCCAGGGTCCAGAGCGAGGGCAGAAAGAAGGTCTTGGACACCGAAGACCACAGCAGGATCCCCATCAGCACGAAGATCCCGTACATCACCACCCGGCCGAGCCGGTAGTTCACGGCATCGACGCCGCGGATATAGCCGCGCATCACGCCGTGCATGGGCTCTCTCCGATCCGGGCGCAGGCCACGCGCAGCCAGCCTGCCAGCAGCTCGGCGATCTTGTCCTGATCCTCGGGGGTGGTCAGCAGGTCGTTGCGGATCTCGATCATCACATTCGGATGGCCTTGGGGCAGGGCCTGATCGCGCAGGGTGTGGGTGACGCCATGCTCGGGACCGTAAGGTTCATTCCGCGCGACCTGCAGGGCGGTGGTGCCCTCCGCCGCCTCCAGCAGGGCATCGGCCAGCCGCGTATCCGTGTCATGGAGGATTCCGATCTGCACCGCGCGGGTCTGGCCGTGATAGATCGGGGTGAAACTGTGCATGGTAACGAGGATCGGCGCGGGTTTGCCTGCCAGAACCTCCCGAAGGGTTTCGCGGAACGGGGTGTAATAGCGGTGCGCGCGCTCGGCGCGCTCCGCGTCACTCAGGCCCTCATTGCCGGGCACCCGGATCACTTCGCTCCGGGCGGGCATGGCATCGGGGGCGTCGGGCGGACGGTTGCAATCATAGACCAGCCGCGACACCGTCGCGGCCACCAGCGTCGCGCCAAGGCGCTCGGCCAGACCTTCTGCCACGGCCAGAGCCCCCGGATCCCAGACCGCATGGCTCTGCCGGACCTCGGGCGCGAGGCCGAGATCGGCAAACCGCGCCGGAATATGGGCGCTGGCATGTTCGCAGACCACCACGATGGCACTGTCGCCCGGCGCGTTGCGCACGGCGATCGGGTGATCGGGCTTGGTGTGGTCTTGCTGATTCATCTGTGCTCCTGCGTCACAAAAGTCTTGCCAGCGTCGCGTTCTGTCAACAGAATTGTGAAATAATTATCACTCGATGACGCGCTCTGATATTTCTGTACAAGAAAGAGGCAGCATGACCCCTCCGGCCCAGACCATCGCGGACCGCATTCAGGCCCAGCTCGACACGCTGACCCGCGCCGAACGCCAGCTCGCCCTGTCGGTGCTTGAGAATTATCCGGCCTCGGGCCTTGGCCCGCTCGCGGCTTTGGCCAAGGGGGCCGGGGTCTCGGTCCCGACCGTCGCGCGCATGGTGCAAAAGCTCGGCTACAAGGGCTATCCGGAGTTTCAGGCCGAGCTGCGCGAAGAACTGGGCGCCATCGGCAAGGGCCCCATCGCCAAGCATGAGACCTGGGCGGGGGCCGCGCCCTCGGGCCATATCCTGAACCGCTTCACCGAAGCCGTGATCGACAATATCCGCAACTCGCTGGCCCAGATCGACCCGGCGGAGTTCGACCGGGCCTGCGCGCTGGTCGCGGATCGCGACCGTGCACTCTATATCGTCGGCGGGCGGATCACCCATACCCTGGCCGAGTATCTCTTCCTGCACATGCAGGTGATCCGCCCGGATGTGATCCATGTGCAATCGACCTCGAACACCTGGCCCCATGACCTGCTCAACGCGGGGGAGGGGGATGTCTTCGTGATCTTCGACATGCGCCGGTATGAGAACAACACGCTCAAACTGGCCGAGATCGCCCGGGATCGCGGAGCGCAGATCATCCTGTTCACGGATCAGTGGCGCTCGCCGGTGCACCGGCTCTCGGATATCTGCCTGTCGAGCCGGATCATCGTGCCTTCGGCCTGGGATTCGCTGGCCACCTGCATGTTACTCGTCGAAAGCATGATCGCCGCGGTGCAGACCCTGAACTGGGAAGACACCAAGGACCGGATGCAGGAGCTCGAAGAGATCTTCGATCAGACCAAGCTCTTTCGGAAGTTTACCTGAGCGGTCTAGCGCGCCGGATCGATCCGCGAGAGGGCCTCGGCCACATGCGCCCCGATCACCGCCGAGCCCCGCGCATTGGGGTGGATCAGGTCCGAGGAAAAGAGCTCCGGCGTGCGCGGCCCCATCACCGGATCCGCATCGACGAAGAACACCCCCTCCCGCGCGGCGGCCAGCTGGGACAGGCGCGCATCCACGATGGCCAACTCATCGGCACAGCGGTCCGTGCGCCCGCCGCGTCCGGTGGGGCCATAATATCCGACGATCATCACCCGTTCCGCGCCGCCCGCCCGCAGGCCCGCCACCAGGTCCGGCCAAGTGCCGCGCTGCCCATCGGCCGAGATCATGGCCGCGATCTCGGCGTCACAGCGGTTGCAGCCGCAATTGCGGTTCAGGTCATTGGCCCCGCCATTCACGATCACCCAATCCCAGCTCCCACGCCGGAATTGCGCCTCGACCGAGCGGGCGATCAGGCTGCTGCGGGTCAGACGGGCACCGGCGCGCGCGTTGTTGTCCACCGGCTCGCCCAGAGCCCGGGCGATCACCTCGGGAATGGCGTTGCGCCCATTCCAGGTCATGACACTGTCGCCCACGACCTGGATCTTCGGGTCCGCCGCGACGGCCTCCGGCGCGGCCCCGAGCATCAGTGCGACAACCCCCAGCAGGGCCCAAACGGGGCGACGACGGGTCTGGCCGGGGACGGTTATCTGCATGGCGCGGTCTCCTCGAACGGGCGCGACGGGCCGCCCGCCGACCAGATAGGCCGCGCGCCGCGCCCTCCCAGCCCCCATGTCTCGGGACAGGATCACGAGCCCGTGGGCGCAGATCGACTTGCACTCCCCCCGGCGGCGCGCAACAGTCTGGCAAATGCGTTTGGGAGGATCGTCATGACATTTCTGAAGACACTGACCGTGACCGCCGCGGCGGCCTGCGTGCTCAGCAGCGCGGCCTGGGCCGAGACCCGGGTCACCTACAAATCCGCCAAGGCGGGCTCATCCTATTTCCAGATGGCGGTGCAGATCGCCGAGGCCATGAAAGAAGGCTCGGGCGGCGAGATCTCGGTCACGGTCGAGGAAAGCCAGGGCTCGGTCCAGAACGTGATGGAGGTGCGCGCGCGGGGCGGCGATTACGTCTTCACCACGCCGCCGGCCCTCGTGGGGCTGGCTCAGGGCGGGCGCGCCATGTTCGAGGGCAAGGGCAACCCGGCCTTCGACGAGATCCGCGCGCTGTTCCCGATCCCGTCTTTGACCATGCATTTCGTGATGTCCGCTGACAGCGGTGTCGACAGTTTCGAGGATATGGCTGGCAAGACCATCCTGCTCGGCAGCGGGTCCTTCGGCGCGCGCGAGGGGGCGAAGTATCTCGACCTTTTCGGCGTCAAGGATCAGGTGAAGATCGCCGATAGCGAGCTGTCCAACGCCGTCAACGCGCTCAAGAACGGCCAGATCGACGGCTTTGTCACCGCCGGGTCCTATCCGGCCCCGAATGTGATCGAGGCGGCGGCCTCCACAGGCGTCAAGGTGCTCTCGCTGACGCCGGATCAGGTGGCAGCATCCAAGCGGACCGAGCTGACGATCCCGGCGGGCACCTATGCGGGTCAGGACGCGGATATCACCACAACCTCCCTGCCGGTGGTGGCCTATACCACCTCCAAGATGGATGAGGACACGGCCTATGCCCTGACCAAGACCTATTGGGAGACCAAGGCCGACATGGCGGGCGACGCCAAATGGTGGGACGGGGTCTCGGTGGACATGCTGGCCAATATCACCAGCCAGATCCACCCGGGTGCCCTGCGCTATTACAAGGAAATCGGCGCAGCCCTCAGCGACGCGCATATGTAAGCGCGCACCGGGATGATCGGCACTGACGGGGAGATCCCGGCGCGACGGATCTGGATCGCGCTGGGCACGCTGACGGCGGTCTTTCATCTCGGGCTGATTTTCTACGGGCTGGTCCCCAATCTGGTGGCCCGCCCGTTGCATATGGCGCTGACCCTGCCTTGGGTCTTCCTGTTCGCGGCCACGGGACCGGTGTCCCGGGCCAGCGGGGCGATCCTCGCCGGGCTAGGGATCGCGGGCTGCCTCTGGATCGCGCTGAACCACCAGATGCTGCGCAACCAGTACGGCTTTCTCGAAAACCAGTTTCAGGTGGGTCTCGCCATCCTGCTGCTCGGCGTCGCCATGGAAGGCGCGCGGCGCGCCATTGGCTGGCCCTTGCCGCTGGTGGCGTTGGCCGCGCTGCTCTATGGCCTCTACGGCCAGCATATTCCCGGCGAGTTCGGCCATGCGGGAACCCCGCTGCAGAGCTTTCTCGGCACGCTGATCGTGGCCGAAGGCGGGCTCTGGGGCAGTCTCACCGGGGTCTCGGTGGGGGTCGTGGCGATCTTCGTGATTTTCGGCGCGGTGCTGAATGCGGGCGAGGCGGGGCAGGGCTTCATGAATGTCGCCGCCGCTGCCGCCGGGCGCTTAACGGGCGGGGCGGCCAAGGTCTCGGTCCTGTCCTCGGCGCTCTTCGGGTCGATCTCGGGCTCTGCCTCGGCCAATGTCGCCTCCACCGGGGCGATCACCCTGCCGGCCATGACCAAGCTCGGCTATCCCAAGCGGTTGGCGGCAGCAACGGAGGCGGTGGCCTCCTCGGGCGGGCAGATCATGCCGCCCCTGATGGGGGCCGGGGCCTTCGTGATGGTCGAGCTGACCGGCGTGCCCTATTCCGAGATCATGCTCGCGGCGCTTCTGCCCGCGATCCTCTATTTCGCGACGGTCTGGCAGGGGTTGAACGCGTTCGCCTCGCGCTTTGACCTGCAGCCTATCCCCGAAGAGGACCGCCCCGCGCGCCGTCAGGTCCTGATCACCTCGGCGTTCTTCATGGTGCCATTCTCGACCCTGCTGATCGCAATGTTTGCGCTGGGCTACACGCCGCAATACGCCGCCGCTCTGGCGATCTTCACCGGGCTCGCGCTCTTGTTCATCGACGTGTCCCTGCGCCCGAACCCGGGTCAAGGGCTCGCGCGGCTGGGGGATGCGATGCTCAATGCCGGGCGGCAGGTGGCGATGATCGCCTCGATCATCATCTGCGCCTCGATCATCATCGGGGTGCTGGGGATCACCGGGCTGGGGGTCAAGATCACCTCCGTCATCCTGTCGGGCTCGGGCGGGGAGCTCTGGCCTGCGCTCATGCTGACCGCTCTGGCCTGCCTGCTTTTGGGGATGGAGGTGCCGACGACGGCGGCCTACGTCATCTGCGTCTCGGTGGCCGGGCCCGCCCTGATCGAACTGGGGCTGGAGCCCTTGCAGGCGCATCTCTTCGTTTTCTGGTTCGCGCTTTTGTCGACCATCACCCCGCCGGTCTGCGGGGCGGTCTTCATCGCCTCGGGCATGGTGCAGGAGAACTGGCTGCGCGTGGCGCTGACGGCGATGGCGCTCGGCGTCGGGCTTTACATCATTCCGCTGGCGATGATTGCCAATGACGCGCTGATCCGGGTCTCGACCGAGCCCGTCGCGGCCTTGCTGGCCATGGCGATGGTCGGACTGGGGCTTGGCGGGATCTCGCGCGGGCTGATCGGGCGCGGACCCTGGTGGCGTCGGCTCGCCCTGGGCGGGCTGGGAGGATCGCTCTGTTTCGCGGGGCTGTGGCTTTAGGGCAAACGGGCGGTTGCTAATTCCCTGCCGCGACGTAATGTCATGGGTAGCCCCACATAAATGACGACTGGGAGGAATGTCATGTTGAGGAATACCCTGATCTTGGCCGCGTGCGCGTCCGTACTGGGTTCGGCGGCGATCTCTGCCGAGAAGATGCGGATCTCGCTCCAGCTGCCGCTGACCAGCCATCTGGGCGAGAACCTGACCCTGTTTGAAAAAGAGGTGGAGGAGCGCACTGGCGGCAAGATCGATGTCGAGATCTATGACAGTGCGACGCTCTACAAGGATAAGGAAGTGCCCGCCGCGGTGGGCTCCGGCGCGATCGAGGCCGGGGTTGCATCGCTGACCCGCTATGTGGGCGACGCGCCGGTGGTGGATGTGTTCTACATGCCCTTCCTGTTCAACACCGAGGACAAGGTCCGCGCGGCGGTGGCCGAGGGCTCGCCCGTGCGCGAGGTGCTGGAAACCGAGATCGCCAAGACCGGCGGCGAGGTTCTCTACTGGCAGGCCTATGGCGGGGCGATCCTGCTCAGCCAGGATGATCCGATCCGCACACCTGCGGATATGGAGGGCAAGAAGGCCCGCGTCTTCGGCAAGACGCTGGGCGATTTCGTCTCCGCCGCCGGTGGGGCCCCGACGCTGATCTCGGGCTCCGAGCAGTACCTCGCCTATCAGCGCGGCACGGTCGATGTGGGCATGACGGGCGTGTCGGGTGTGAAATCCCGCAAGCTCTGGGAGGTGATGGACACGATCACCAAGACCAACCACGCCAATATCGAATTCGTCGTTGTGGTGAACAGCGAGTGGTGGGACGGGCTCGATGCCGAGACCCAGGGCCATATCAACGCCGCTGCCAAGGTGGCTCAGGATGACGTGCGCGACCGGATGGCCGCCATCGAGGCCGAGGCCTATGCCGCCGCCGAGGCCAATGGCATGACCATTGTCGAGCTCACCGACGAGGAGCTTGCCAAGTGGCAATCCGTGGCCCAGCCGGTCTATGACGGCTATCTGGCGGCAACCGGCGATGCGGGGCAGAAGATCCTCGACGCGCTGGGCGTCGGCTCCGGTTCCTGACGCCGATCGTCAGCCAAACCTGAACTCGGGCGGTCCTTCGGGGCCGTCCGAACGGTGTCTCCATGTCCCTGATAAGCTCTGTTTCCCGTCTCGCCTGCCTCTTGGGCGCGGTGCTGATGGCCGCCACCGGCGTGATGCTGACCTATGAGGTCGTGGCGCGCTATTTCTTTGTCAAACCAACGATCTGGGCGGCGGAGCTCAGCCAGCTCTGCCTGATCTGGGGCTGTCTCTTGGCCATGGCCCATCTGCTGACCTTGCGGCGCCATATCACCGTGAACGCGGTCACCGGCCTGCTGCCGCCCGGCGCGCAGAAGATCTGCGCGATGGTGGCGCTGGTGGTGGTGATCCTGTTCTCGGCCATCGTCGCGATCTACGGGTTTGACATCTTTTATGACAGTTTTGAACGCGGGCGGACGACCGGGTCCCTCCTGAACTTGCCGGTCTGGATCGCGGAGGCCTCGGTGCCCGTGGGCTTTGGCCTGCTGACCATCCAGGCGGTGGTGGAGCTGATCCGGATGCGCCACGGGGATGCGGCCAGTCTCGGAGCGACCCACGAATGACCATCATCCTGATCCTCGTGGCGCTCTTTGTGCTCTTGCTGCTGGGCGTGCCGGTGGCCTTTGCCCTGGGGGGCATGGGGCTGGCCATGCTGATCCTTGGAGGCTTCTCGCCCCTGATGGCGCCGCAATCGATCCTGTCGACGCTGGACGGGTTCATCCTGCTGGCGGTGCCGCTGTTCCTGCTGATGTCGAACCTGCTCTTGAAAGGGGGCGTGGGGCGCGATCTCTTTGCCGCCGTGCAGGCCTGGGTCGGGCATTGGCCCGGCGGGCTCGCGGTGGCGACAATCCTGAGCTGCGCGCTGTTTGCGGCGATCTCGGGCTCGTCGGTCGCGACGGCGGCCACGATCGGGACCGTAGCCATCCCCGAGATGATCAATCGCGGCTATGAAAAGAAATTCGTCTACGGGCTACTGGCGGCGGGGGGGACCCTCGGGATCCTGATCCCGCCCTCGATCCCGATGATCGTCTACGGGTTCGTCACCGAGCAGTCGGTGATTGCGCTCTTTCTCGCGGGGATCGGACCGGGCCTTGTGCTGGTCACGCTCTTTGTCCTCTTCGCGATGCTCCATGCCCGGCTCTCGGGGCATTACACGCCGGTGCCCAAAGCCACCACGGCCGAGCGGATCGCGGCGTCGAAACGGGCGCTGCCCTCGGTGGCGCTCGCCGCGCTGGTGATCATTGGCCTCTATTCCGGGGCCTTCACCCCGACCGAGGCCGCCGCAGTGGGCTTTGCCGCAGCCCTGCTGATCACGACGCTCTGGCTGCGCACGCTCACCTGGGCAACCTTCTGGGAGGCGATCCGCGAAAGCGCGATCACCACCGCCGCGATCCTGCTGATCGTCGCGGGGGCGAAGGTGTTCGGCAAGGCCATCGCGCTGTACCGGATCCCGCAGGATATCTCTGCATTCCTCGCGCAGGTGATCGATGGGCCGATCATGTTCATCATCGTGGTGTCCCTGGTGCTCTTGCTGATGGGGCTCGTCTTCGAGGCGCTCTCGATGATCCTGATCATGACGCCGGTGCTCTTGCCGGCGGCCATGGGGCTGGGTTTCGATCCGATCTGGTTCGGGATCTACATGGTGATCATGGTGGAATGCGCCCTGATCACGCCGCCCGTGGGGCTCAACCTCTATGTGATCCAGTCCGTCGCGCGCACCACCTTGTCCAATGTGGCGCGCGGGGTCTGGCCTTTCCTTGCCCTGATGCTGGTGACGGTGGCGATCCTCTATGCGTTCCCGGGCCTCGCCCTTTACATCCCTTTCCAATGGTGACCCGATGACGACCCCCGCCCAGACCTTGCGAAGCCTGCTGGCGCAGGACCGCTGCCATGTAATGCCCTGCTGTTACGACGCGCTCTCGGCCAAGCTGATCGCGCAGGAAGGGTATGACCTGACCTTCATGTCGGGCTTTGCCGCCTCGGCCAGCCGGATCGGCGCGCCGGATCTGGGGCTGATGAGCTATGGCGAGGTGGTGGATCAGGCGCGCAATATCACCGATGCGATCTCGATCCCGCTCATTGGGGATGGCGATACGGGCTATGGCAACGCGATGAATGTGCGCCGCACGGTTGCGGGCTTTGCCAAGGCGGGTTGCGCGGCGGTGATGATCGAGGATCAGCTTGCGCCCAAACGCTGCGGCCATACGCCGGGCAAGGCGGTGGTCGGGCGCGACGAGGCCTTTGACCGGATCCGGGCGGCGGTGGATGAGCGCGAGGCCCTGCGTGCGGCGGGCGGTGACATCCTGATCCTTGCACGTACCGATGCGCGCCACGAACACGGGCTGGCCGAGGCCATCGACCGGGCGGGCAGGTTCGCCGAGCTCGGTGCCGATATCCTCTTTGTCGAGGCGCCGCGCAGCGCGGCGGAGATGCGCGAGGTCTGTCGCAACCTGCCGGGCCCCAAGATGGCGAATATAGTCGAGGGCGGGGACACGCCGGACCTGTCGAATGCCGAGCTGCACGAGATCGGCTATGCCATTGCCGCCTATCCCCTGTCCCTGATGGCGGCGGCGATGCAGGCCATGGTCACGACGCTGAAATCCATGCGCTCCGATGCGCGGCCGGACCTGATGGATTTCGTCGAACTGCGCGACCGGATCGGGTTTGACGCCTATTACGACGCCTCCGAGCGCTATGCCTCGGCCCGGCGCGACAAGGGCTAGGCGCTGGGGGCGGGCGGCTCAGGCGGTGGGACGCCCCCGCCGCCAGACCACGGCGCTATCCTTGCGTTTCAGCCGCGCCCAGAGTGCTGTCGAGACAAAGACCGTCACATAGGCGATCCCGTCCAGCGGATGGGCCAGCAGCGTGCGCAGCGAGGCGCGCAGATCATTGCGCGCCCCGTCATTGACCAGCAGCTCGGGATAGAGACCCGCGAACTCGCGATTGCCCTCATTCCAGCGCAGGCGCACCCTGATCAGGTTGCCCAGACCGTCCGGCACGGGCCAGACATAGGGGGCGGGGACCTTGCGACGCTCTTCGGGGGCGAATTGCAGGCGCACGAAGCGGTCATCGGAATGGATCAGCGGAAAGCTTCCCCAGCGGCTGCGCGCGGCGGCCGTGACACCGTAGAGCCCCATGCCGGGCACGCCGTCGCGCACGAAGGGCATGGCGAGCATGAAGCGGCCATAGGCCCGGCTGACCCAGCTCCGGGCCGGGGCGACCTGGATCGTGGCACTGCAATAGATCTCCTCGTCGCTCAGAAGCAGGGGGAGGAGCTGCGCGAGGACCTCGGGCGCGAGCGTGACATCGGCATCCACGTAGAGCCGCGGCGCAAACTGCGCCCGCGCATCGGCCGTGTTGAGCGCGCCCGCCTTGCCGGGCTCGGGAAGGTCGATGACCCCAAGGGAGAAGCCGGCCGCCTCGAGCGCCGCGCGGGCCTCTTCGGCCACGGCGCAAGTCCGGTCCTTGCAGGCATTGGCCACCACCAGAATTTCGATCCGGTGATCCTCCGCGAGGTCCGTCTGGGCGGCGAGCGAGCTCAGGAGCGCCCCGAGCACGAGTTCCTCGTTATGGCAGGGGATGATGAGCGAGATCATCCGGCCGTTCCTTGTGCGGCGCGGGCAGCGAGCCGGGCGCGGATGTCGTCCAGCGTATGCCGCAATCCGTCTGCGAGCGGGACGGACGGCGCCCAGTTGAGCTCCGCCTTGGCGCGCGTGATATCCGGGCAGCGCCGCCTCGGATCGTCGGTCGCCGCTGGACCGGACACGACCGGACTGTCCGAGCCGGTCAGAGCTTTGATCTGCTCGGCCAGCGCGCGCACGGTGATCTCACCGGGATTGCCGATATTGTAGGGTCCGGTCTGGGTGTCGTCGCTGTCCATTAGCGCCAGCATGCCCGCGATCGTATCGCTGACATAGCAGAAACTGCGCGTCTGGCTCCCGTCGCCATGGAGCTGAAGCGGCGCATCGCGCAGGGCAGCCGCCAGGAAATTGGTGACGACCCGGCCATCCTCGATGTCCATGGCCGGGCCATAGGTGTTGAACAGGCGCATGATCTTGACGCGCACCCCGTGGCGTCGGTGATAGTCGAAACACAAGGTCTCGGCCGCGCGCTTGCCCTCGTTGTAGCAGGCCCGCGGACTGAGCGGATCGATCTGACCAACATAGCTCTCGGGCTGCGGGTGGCAGTCTGGGTCGCCGTAGATCTCCGAGGTGGAGGCCTGGATCATCACCGCACCGCAAGTCTGCGCCACGCGCAGCGCGTGATCCGCGCCCAGCACATTTGTGCGCAATGTGTGGACCGGGTCGATCTGATATTTCGGGGGGGAGGCCGCCGATGCCATGTTGAAAATGACGTCCACTTCCGCCTCGTAGGGCAGCGAGACATCCCATTTGCGGAAGGAAAACCCCTTGTGCTCGAGCAGATCATGGAGCGTTTCCATGCGCCCGGTCAGCAGGTTGTCCATCGCGAGAACCTGATGGCCCCGCCCCAGCAGGGCACGACATAAATGGCTGCCCAAAAATCCCGCACCACCGGTCACCAACACACGCATCTACTCAACAATACCTTTGGAATGATTTGATCGTTACGCAATTCTCCATTGCCCTTTCAGTATATTCACAGGCCCCGGAGGCTGGCTATAGCCGGGCAGATGTTTATTCGGGTCTTTAGGGATCATTAAGGCTTTTTCCCACTTCGTTTAATTCGGGGACTTGCGGGATATAGCGCTGTAGTTAAATGGTTTTGTTCCGGACAGGCTCGGGAAAACCCCATGGCAGGATTGAGAAAATGCCGCAGGTGCCACATTTATGCGCGTGTGCGGCAAGCCGGGCGAACGACAGCGCTCTGAAGGCGTCGCGAGCTCGGGACGCGGCCGCGCGCAGGGCGCCGTATTGTTCTGTGTTTCGGGACAATGCCAGAGACATTCGAGCCTGATGAGGTTGTCTCAAACGCTTAGACCACCCAGTGCAGACGGGCGTTCCGGGCAGCCGCAGATGGCCGGAGAAGGGGGGGCAGGCCCGGCGCGCATGTCCCAAAGGGCAGGGCCCGGCACTGGGTGCAGATTGGCGAAGATGCGCCGATGGGGCCGGGCCGATCCTTGTCGGATTAGGGCCAACATGGTATAAATCCAATTATTGTTTCTATTTGCTGAACGCTGTGTGTTTGTCACGGTGCCTTATTTGATCGGCGATTTGAGGTTTGAATGTTTATTGGAATGTCCACGGAGTTTGGGCAAATAAGTGCCTGTGTCGCGGCCGCAAAAGACCGTCTCTCCCATCGTGCTGATGCACTCCTTCTGCGGGACCCGCCCATTGACCGGGATGTCCCCGAGAACTCGGATCTCGATTTTCTGGCAATCGGCGCTGCGGAAGACTTTCTGCCCGAGCGGCTGACGCTGCCGGGGGAACGCCGCATCGATGTGATGTGGGTGCCGCAACGCGATCTGCAGGACCTTCCGGCGCTGGCGGTGCGGGGCCTGATCCCGCACCGGATCCTGAGCTCGCGGCTCGTGCATGACCGGGACGGAACCTGCGCCCCGGCCCTTGCAGAGCTCGGCAGGTTGTTCGAGACCCCGGAGCTGCGCGCCCGGCGGGTCGCGGGGCTGCTGGAGATGGGCTTCGCCACGGTGCGCGAGATCGGGGTGAGCTGGGACAGCCCGGCGGTGGCCTTGTTCTGGTTGCACATGGCCCACTCGGCCTGTCTCGCGGCGCTGGCGGATGGGCTCGGCATGCTCTGTCCGAATGTCTATACGCGGCCCACCGAGACACTCCGCCGGGTCGATGTTGTGCTGGGGCGCGACGAACGCGCGGGCATTGGCCGGGCGTTGCGGCTTGAGGGCGATCTCGAGGGGATGATCGCGCGCCTGCGGCGCTTCCACGGTCAGCTTCATGCCCGTTTCCCCGAACCCGACTGGCCCGAGGCGATGCGACAGATGACCCGATGGGAGTACCGCTATTTCGCGGCCCCCGACGAGCTCGACTGGCGCATCGCCATCGCGCGCGAACTCGCCGCCGGGGGCGACCTGATGGGGGCGATGTTTTACCTGCGGTTTCACGCATATGCGTTGACCCGTTTGCCGCTGGTGGCGGCGCGGGCCGAGGCGGGCGGTGACGAGAACTTCCTGCGGCCCTCCGAACGGGTCGGTCCGGAATTCGCGCGGCTCTGCCCGGATCTGGCCGAGGACATGGCCCTGCTCCTTGCCGGGCCGGATGTCGGGCGGCCCGAGCTCGATGCCGCGCTGGATCATCTGCAGGGGTTTCGCGCCCGCACCCTTGGCGCGCTCGCCGCGCGCGGCCTGCGCCTGCCGGAGCTGCCCCCATGGGCGCCCTTCGTGGCACCCCCATCCCCCCACAACACGCCCAAGAATTACAAGGAGGAGACACATAATGCCCATTCTTGATTTGGTCTGCGACCGCTGTCGCCAGGAGATCGAGACCCTGATCGGTTCGGATCCACGGCAGTCAGAGGTCATCACCGGGGACTTCCCGGTCCATGAATGCTGCTTCATCCGCGACGAGATCCGCTTTCTGAACAACGGGCGGCTGATCTTCGAACCCCAGAAGCGCGACGATAACGAAGGGGATTACTGCCGGGATTACACGGTCGTGTGCCGTCGGCTGGTCGTGGTGGGGGGCGGGGCGCCGATCACCCTCAACCCTTGCGGCCCCGAGGATCCGGGCAACCAGTACACCAACAAGAATGTCATCACATGGCGGCAGCGCCTGATCGTGAATGACCAGCCCATTCCCAACCCTCTCAAGGCGCCGGACGGCCAGGATTTCGGCAATTGGCAGGATCAGGGTCAGGGCAATAGCGGCGTCACCGGCGGCGCGGGCACCAACGGCAATCCTGGGAACAAAGGGGACAATGGCCGGTTCGCGCCGAATTTCGCGCTGATCGCGCTGGAGGTCGTGTTCGAGGGGCTGGACGGTCACCTGATCATCGACTTTGACGGACAGGTCGGCGGCCGCGGCCAGCGCGGCCAGAATGGCGGCAAGGGCGGCAAGGGCATGAATGGCCGACAGGGCCAGTCCGACAACAGCTGGCCCGGCGAGGGCTGCGACCGGCAGCCCGGCCATGGCGGCGACGGTGGCAGCGGCGGCGATGGCGGCAAGGGCGGTCAGGGCGGCGATGGCGGAAATGCGGGCAACATCACCATCGCCTCCGGCGCGGATGTGATCGCCTCGGGCATCTTCGTCGGCGGCAAGTTCACCTATGTGAATGACGGCGGCAACGAGGGCAGCGGGGGTCTGGGGGGCTTTGGCGGCCTGCCGGGTGGCGGCGGTCAGGCGGGGTTCAAGACCAACCAATGCGACGCGGCCTCCAATGGCGAGACGGGCAATCCCGGCTTCCCGCCCTCGGGTCTCGGCGCTGGCTCGAATGCCAATGAAGGCGGGATCGGCGCGGCAGGGGCGGCGGGCTCGCTAACCTTCGAGACGCTGGTCGATCCGGGTTGTCTCGATGGGCTGGCACTGAAGCCGGTGGTCAACATGGTCGAGCCCACCGTGCTCTGCCGGGGTTTTGCAAGCCCGGCGAACAATGTCTCGGTCAGCCTGTTTGGCCAGAACCTGGCTCAGGTGACGGCGGTAAGCACCACGCTCGGCGGGGTCAGCATCTCGATCCAGCCGACGAGCACGGATACGGAGCTCAAGCTTTCGGTGGATATTCTCGGCACCTCGGATCTCGGGCCGGGCGATCTGATCCTGTCGCGGCCACTCGCCTCGGACGAGGTCTTTGGCAACGCCATCGAGGTGCGCCGTTTCGAGGTCACCGCCGTCACACCGAATTCGGTGGCCCGGGGGGAAAGCGGGGTGCTGAACATCGACGGCAGCTGCTTTGACCCAAGTGCGGCCATCCTGCAGGTCAATGTCTCGGGCATCGGGGTATCGACCAACTCGGTGGTGATCCTGAACGACACCCAGATCCAGGCGAATTTCGACGTGGGCAATGCCGCGCCGACCGGGCAGCGGGATGTGACCGTGGTCAACGGCACCACGTCCCACACGCTCGTCAACGCGCTGACCGTGACCGGGTGAGCCTGCGCGCGGCCCTCGGCCCGGCGATTGACCGGGCCGGGGCGTTTCTCGAGGCCGAAGGGGCGGCGGGGTTTCCCGAGGCGCATCACCGCATGAGGTTCCCGCGCTGGGCCGGGGTCGGGGGCGGGTCTGTGGAGCATGTGGCCGAAGTCTTTGCCCCGGCGGTGATCGCCGATCTGCTGGTTGACGCGGCGGATCTCTGCGAGGGGGAGGCGGCGGTGCGCTGGCGCGCGGTGGCCCGGAGGCAGGCAGACCGGGTGGCCCAGGCGCGGCTGAGCGACCGGCCCGGCGGCTGGAGCTATTTCCCGGACCTGCCAGACCTGCCACCGGACCTCGACAGCCTCGGGGCGGCGATCCGCCTCTTTGCCCGGGCCGCGCCGGAGCACCTGCCTCTGGTCGGGGACCCGATCAGAATAGCGCTTGCGGGGACCGAGGCGAACGGGCTGCCGCGCACCTGGATCATCGCCCCTGACGCGCCGCTCAAGGCGCGCAAGCGGATGAGGCGTGGAGTGCGCTGGCATTGGGGCGATACGGTGGATCCGGAGGTTTGCGCGCGGTTCTTTCTCGGCCTGCATGCGATGGATGCGGCGCGCTTCGCGCCCGAGATTGCCCGCGGGGCCGCAGCCATAGCCGCGGCGCAAGCGCCCGGCGGGCTTTGGCCGGCCACGTGGTATGCCGGACCGGTCTATGGCACCGCGCTGTGTGCCGAGTTGATGGTGGCCACGGGCCATACCCGCGCCGCAGAGGCAGGGTGCGCAGCCCTCGCGAAGGCCGTGCATCCGGCGGGCGGTTGGGGGATGTGGGAGGCGGTCCCGCTGGATACCGCCATGGCACTGGCCCTGTTGGCGGACGGTTTGCCGCCAGAGGCCGTGACCCGCGCGGTCGAGCTGTTGCTGAGCTATCAGAACCCCGATGGTAGCTGGCCCGGCACCCAGTGGATCCAGATGGAGGTTGGGCGCGCCCTGGGTCGGGTCCGGCGCCGGATCACATGGCAAAGTGATACGGTCACGACTGCCTTTGCATTGCGGGCTCTGCTGGCCGTATCGCGTCGGATCGACCCCGATATGACAACCGAGAAGGCCGAGACGGCCTGAACGGCAATGGCCCGCCCGAAGGGTGTCCGGGTGGGCCCTGTGCTGTGGCTGCGGGCTTAGCCGCGCAGGCGGTGGTGCAGGATGATCGGCACGGCCAGATCCTCCTCATCGCCGAGATGGCGCTGCAGAAAGGCCTCGATCACGGCGCTGGTGCCCTGCACCTGCGCGACCTCCTCGCGGGCTTGCGGCGGGTCGAGATGGCTCAGTTGCAGGACCCGGTTGGCATGTCGGGTAAACTCCGCCAGCACCTTGTCGAGATCCACATGATCCTGTTCCAGCACTGCGAGCCCGGCATCAAACCGGGGATCAGCCGCCGAGAGCTCGGGGAAGTAGCTGCGATCTTCCCAGCCGTGATGACCATGCAGATTGCCCACGAGCGCACCGCCATACTGCATGAGCCGCTCGGCATGGGTCTCGGGGGACAGGTCGCGGTCGAGACAGGCCTCGGCATCCAGCCGGACCCGTTCGGCCAGCTGGCGGAACATCTGATGCGCCCCCAGCCAGTGGCGGGTTTTCTCTGCAAAGCCGGGATGGGCCGCCCAGCTGTCGCGCGGGTATTGGTCCAGCAGGACCCGCATCTCGTCGGGCATATCGGTTTTGCGCATGTCATAAGTGTCGAGCATCGGTCTACTCCTTTCCCCACAGACGTGGGGACGTGTGCCGGGCCCGGTTAGAGGGGGCGTGGCAAGGCCGCTATGCGTCTGGTGACGTAGCGGCAGCCGCATCCGCGCGAGATCCACGCCCCCATTGCAACAGCCCGGCGCAGGGGGGATGCTCGGCCCGGGGGCAGACCCCGCGGGACAGGAGAGGGGGCCATGTCATGAGCGAGCTACGCCGGAGCTGGGTCGAGAGCGCGAATAGCGCGGCGACGCCCTTTCCGTTGAACAATCTGCCCTACGGGGTCTTCTCGACCGGACCCACGCCGCCGCGCTGCGGGGTGGCCATCGGCGACCGGATCCTGGATCTCGCCGGGTTGGAGGCTGCGGGGGCGCTGGCCTTTGGCGGCGTGTTCGCGGAGGCAAGCTGGAACCGGTTCATGGCGCGGGGACAGGCCGACTGGGCGCGGTTGCGCGCCGCGCTGACCGCAGCCCTGGCCGAGGGATCGGACCAGCGCGCGGCGCTTGCCCCCCATCTGGTCCCCATGGACACCGCCAAGCTGCATTTGCCCTTCGAGGTGCGCGAATACACGGATTTCTATGCCAGCCGGCACCATGCCACCAATGTCGGCACTATGTTTCGCGGCGCCGACAAGGCCTTGCCGCCGAACTGGCTGCATATTCCTATCGGCTATAACGGTCGGGCCTCCTCCGTGGTGGTCTCGGGCACGGATGTGATCCGGCCCCATGGTCAGATCAAGGGGCCGGACGATGTGCTGCCGCGCTTTGCGCCCTCGGCCCGGTTCGATCTGGAGCTGGAGCTGGGCGCGATTGTCGGTCAGCCTTCATCGGGACCCCTCAGCGTGGCCGAGGGGTTTGCGGCGATCTTTGGCTACGTCTTGCTGAATGATTGGTCGGCGCGGGATATTCAGGCTTGGGAATACCAGCCGCTCGGCCCGTTTCAGGGCAAGGCAACCGCGACCACGATCAGCCCCTGGATCGTCACCGTCGCCGCGCTCGCACCGTTTCGCGTCGCAGCCCCGCCGCGCGAGGTGCCGCTCTTGCCCTATCTCGAAGAGCCGGGGCCGATGCTCTACGACATCGCGCTGGAGGTCGGTCTGACACCCGAGGACGGCGTCGAAACGATCCTCGCACGGACCAATGCGCGCGAGCTTTACTATTCCGCCGCACAGCAATTGGCCCATCATGCGAGCTCGGGCTGTCCCATGCGGGTCGGGGACCTTCTGGGATCGGGCACGATCTCTGGGGCGGGACCGGAGGCGCGGGGATCGCTGCTTGAGATGAGCTGGGGCGGGGCGGAGCCGATCACCTTGGCCGATGGCCAATGCCGGCGCTTTCTCGAGGATGGTGATACGCTGACCCTGCGGGGGGCGGCCCGGGGCGCGGGCTATCAGATCGGATTCGGCCCCTGTCGCGGGCGCGTCCTGCCCGCGCGCGCGCTCTGACGACCACGTCCCCTTGCACCCGCGCGCCATGGCCAAAGCGTCTGCGTTTCATCTGGCCCGTCCGCGTGGGGCGCTGCGGGGTTGCGAGACCTGAAAGGATTATGAAAGCGAAAGGCTCTATCCTGTGAGAGAGGGGTGCTCTGGGGGAGGCCACGGCATGCTGATCGCGGTCGTCGAAGACAATGAAGGGCTGGCGCAGGCGATTGCCGATGTTCTCACCGATGGCGGGCACGGGGTGGACGTGATCCATAACGGGCACGATGCGGACCAGTTCCTGAGCCGCGAGGATGTCAATCTGGTGATCCTTGATCTCGGTCTGCCGGGCATTGCCGGGCTCGAGGTTCTGACCCGCATGCGCGCGCGGGGGATTCCACGCCGGTGATCATCCTGACGGCCCAGAGCGATACGAAGGACGCGATTGCCGGGCTGAATGCCGGGGCCGACGACTATATCGGCAAGCCGGTCGAGATCGCCGAGCTGGTCGCGCGAGTGGCGGCGATGTTGCGCCGGAGTGTGAAATTCACCGAGACCGAGCGCTTTGGCGCCATCGATTTCGAGCGCGAGAGCCGCTCGCTCAGCGTGGCGGGCACGCCTCTGGATCTGCCGCGCAAGGAGCTTGCCGTGTTCGAATGCCTCGCCAACAGCAAGGGCCGCCTCGTGTCCAAGGAGGCGCTGTTGAGCTTCGTCTATGGCTCGGGCGCGGATGTCAGCGCCTCGGCGATCGAGGTCTATGTCTCGCGCCTGCGCAGCCGGATCGGACCCCATGGGGTCTCGATCAAGGCCGCGCGTGGCATCGGATACCGACTGGAGTGCTGACGCCGCGCAACTCTGTGCGCTCGCTCAAGCTGCGCCTGCTGATCCGGATCGTGCTGCCGCTCTCTGCGGTTGCGCTGGCGCTGGGCGGGTGGCGGACCTGGTATGTGTTCGAGACCGCCAAGGAAATCTTCGACCGCAACCTGACGGCCGTGTCCCTGGCTGTGGCGCGGGATCTGGCCTCCTCCGGGGTGGAGCTTCTGTCACAGGAGACGCTGCTTTTGCTGACCAATGCCAGCGGCGGCAAGATATTCTATCATGTCCACGGCCCGGACGGCGCCTATGTGGCGGGGTTTGGCTATCCGCCCCGCAGCGCGGTCACCCCGCTCTCGGGGGCGACGGCGCCGGAGCTGTTCGACTCGACCCATCTCGGGCGGCCCGTGCGCGCGGTTGCCCTCGGGCAGCTGGTCAATTCCGCCGGGCTGGAGGGGATCGCCACGATCACCGTCTGGCAGGAGCAGGCCGTCCGTCAGCAATTCGCGATCTGACAGGCGGTCTCCTCGGCGGTGATCATCGTGCTGCTGGTGGGGGCGGTGATCGCCTTTGTCTGGTTCGGGGTCAGTTCCGGGCTCGCCCCGCTCAACCAGATGCGCAGCGCAGTGGGCCGACGCAATCCGCAGGAGTTGCGCCCGATTGCCCAGGCCGTCCCGGAGGAGGTGCAGCCCCTCGTGGGTACGCTCAATGATCTGTTTCAGGAGGTGCAGAACTCCATCGATGCGCGGGACCGGTTCATCAGCAACGCCGCCCATCAGCTGCGCAATCCCATCGCTGCGGTGCAGGCCTTGGCGGAATCCGCGCTCAACGCGAAGACCACCGACGAGATGACCCGCCGCGTCGGCAAGACCCTGACGGAGGCGCGCCATACCTCGCAACTGGCCGAGCAGCTTTTGATGCTCGAACGGTTGCGTCATTCCCCCGAAAGCTTCAAGCGCGAGCCCTTCGATGCGGCGGACAGCCTTCTCTACGTGGCGCAGCGGTTCAGCGACCGGGCATTGGACCGCAATGTGGAGTTCGGGTTCGACCAGGATGACCAGCCCGCCCCGCTCGTGGGGGATCCGGAGCTTTTTGGCGAGGCCATCGAGAACCTTCTGGACAATGCGCTGGCCCATGCGGGTCCCGGGCTGCGCGGGATTGCCCTGATCCTTGGCAGTGCCGAGGGCGAGGCGCGGATCACCGTGCGCGATGATGGCCGCGGGATCCCGGAGGCCGATCGCGAGATCATCTTCGAGCGGTTCACCCAGCTCGATTTCGGCCGGGGCAGTGGGCTCGGACTTGCCATCGCGCGCGAGATCCTGCGCGCCCATGGCGGCGAGATCCGCGCCACCGGGGGGTTGAGCGACACCGGGGCCGGGTTCGCCATCACTCTGCCCCTGCGCAATTCGCCCGGAAGCTGAACCGGCAACAAGTTCGTTCCATGAAAAGTTGATGAAAGGAACTTGGTGTAAGCTCGCCATGCGCGGGCTCCGAGCACTGCGACAGATTTACGAACAAGCGGCAAAAGCCGTGACCTGGGAGGATAACATGAATTCAATCGCGAAAGCGGTGCGCCTTTTTGCGGCCGCCTCTTGTGTGACCGGAATGACCGCGGCCAGCGCGCTGGCAGAGGTCGATTTATCCGGCAAGACAGTGGAATGGGTGATCCCCTTTTCCGAAACGGGCGGCTCCGCCAAATGGGCGAATTTCTTTGCGCCACTTTTGTCCGAGGCCCTGCCGGGCGCGCCGACCGTGGTGGTGAAATTCATGCCGGGTGCGGGGTCGACCAAGGGGGCGAACTGGTTCCAGCGCGAAGAGCACGAGGATGGCACGCTGCTGTTCGGGACATCCGGCTCGACCCAGTTCCCCTATCTGCTGGGGGACCCGCGGGTGCGCTATGAATATGGCGACTGGCATGCTGTGATGGCCTCGGGCACGGGCGGCGTGGCCTATCTGAACGCCGAGGCCGGCGCGATGTTCGATGGCTCGGCCAACAAGCTCAAGGAGATCGATTTCGTCTATGGCAGCCAGGGCGCGACACGCCTTGATCTGGTGCCGCTGCTGGCCTGGCAGATGCTGGGCATGACCGTGGAGCCGGTCTTTGGCATCAAGGGGCGCGGCGACGGGCGGCTGATGTTCGAGCGGGGCGAGGCCAATATCGATTACCAGACCTCGTCGGGCTATCTCTCGGGATCGGCGCCACTGGTCGAGGATGGCAGCGCCGTGCCGATGATGTCCTGGGGCGCACTGGATGCCGAGGGCAATATCGTCCGCGATCCGACCTTCCCGGATCTCCCGACCTTCAAGGAGGTCTGCGAAGCGACGGAGGGCTGCGAGACCTCGGGGGATTCCTGGGATGCGTGGAAAGCCTTCTTCATTGCCGGGTTCCCGGTGCAGAAGCTCGCCTTCCTGCCCGCGGGCACGCCCCAGGAGGTGATCGACACCTACACCGCCGCCTTCGAGGCGGTCACCGAGCGCGCCGATTTCGCCGAGATTTCGACCAAGCGCGTGGGCAAGTACCCGGTCTTTGTCGGGGGCGGGGCCCAGGATGCACTGGCCACCGCCACGGGTGTCCCGGACAGCGCGAAGACCTTTGTGACCAACTGGTTGCAAGAGGAATACGGCGTCCGCCTCAAGTAACCCTTTGAAAATCCTTATGCCCGGCGCACGCGCGCCGGGTTCGTTCCTTGAGCTCTAGGGGAGGGGCAGGATGGAGACGTTGAGTATCGCGTTGCCGGCATTGAGCGAGGCCATCGGACTGATCTCGCAACCGATTGTGCTCGGCTACCTCGTTCTGGGGGTGGTGATGGGGCTGTCCATCGGGGTCTTTCCGGGGCTTGGCGGGATTGCCGGGCTGTCGCTGCTGCTGCCGTTCATGTTCGGGATGGACCCGGTTCTGGGCCTTGCGCTGATGATCGGAATGGTGGCCGTCGTGCCCACTTCGGATACATTTGCCTCGGTCCTGATGGGGATCCCGGGCTCGTCGGCCTCGCAAGCGACAGTGCTGGACGGCTTTCCCATGGCCAAGAAGGGCGAGGCGGCGCGGGCGCTCTCGGCGGCCTTCGCCTCGTCACTCTTTGGCGGGCTTGTGGGCGCGACCTTTCTGACGGTCTTCATCCTGATTGCGCGGCCACTGGTGCTGGCTTTTGGCCTGCCCGAGATGCTGATGGTGACCATTCTGGGTCTGTCCATGGTGGCGATCCTCGCCGGGCGGGTGGTCTGGAAAGGGCTTGCGGCGGCCGGGCTGGGCCTGATGGTGGGCACCATCGGCGAGGCAGATGCGGGCGGCAGCCTGCGCATGGCCACCTATGACCTGCCCTATCTGACGGACGGGCTGAAGCTGGTCATCGTCGGTCTCGGCATCTTCGCGGTACCCGAGATCGTCTCGCTCCTGCGGCAGGACAGCTCGATTTCGAAAAGCGCCACCTTGGGCAGCGGCTGGATGGAGGGCGTGCGCGACTGGTTCAGGAATATCTGGCTCAGCATGCGGTGTTCGATCATCGGGGTGATGGTCGGTGTGATCCCCGGCCTGGGCGGATCCGTGGTCGACTGGATCTCTTATGGCCACGCGGTGCAGACCACCAAGGACAAGAGCCAGTTCGGCAAGGGCGAGATCCGGGGGATTGTCGGTCCGGAAAGCTCCAACAACGCCAAGGAGGGCGGGGGCCTCGTGCCGACGCTCCTCTTCGGGATCCCGGGATCGGGCTCCATGGCGATCTTCATTGGGGCCATCGCCCTGCTCGGTTCGGGCGATATCGAGGTCGGCCCGGCCATGCTCAAGAACAATCTCGACATCACCTATTCCATCGTCTGGCTGCTGGCGCTGGCTAATGTGGTGGGGACGGTCCTGTGCATCGCCTCTTCGGGGATGATCGCCAGGCTGACCACGATCCGTTTCACCCTCGTGGCACCGTTCCTCTTCATGCTGATTGCCTTTGCGGCCTTCCAGTCGGGGCAGAACCTCGCGGATCTGGTGGCGCTCTTCGTGATCGGGCTGATCGGGATCTTCCTGCGCCGGTTCGACTGGTCGCGCCCGGCCTTCCTGATCGGCTTCGTGCTGTCCAACCCGGCCGAGACCTTCACCAACCAGGCCTACCAAATCGCCGCCAGCCGCTTCCGCAAGAGCTTTGAGGAGGGCATCGACTACATCTTTAGCCCGATCGTCATCGTGCTGCTGATCGTGACCGTGCTCTCGGTGTTTTTCGGTCTGCGTCAGGCCAAGATGCTGCAGGCGGAGGGTGATGTGAAATCGGGCTCCAAGCGGGCGCCGGTCACCTTTCTGCTGGTCGTGACCGCCTATCTGGCCGTGGCCGTAATCAACGCGTCGTTCATTCCGAACTACGCCTTTACCGACAAGGTCTTTCCGCTCTTTGTCGGGTCGGTCGCGCTGGTCTGCTGCCTGATCCTGGTGTTCCAGATGATGATGAAGCCCGAGGCCGATGTGATCTTTGCGGACAAGGAAGCGCAGGGCGAGGATGCGGATGCGCCCCATGGCCTCTGGTCGACGCTGGCATGGTTCGCGGGGTTGCTCGCGCTCTCGGCGCTCTTTGGGTTCATCATCGCGCTGGCGCTGTTCCTGGTCTCGTTCTTTCGGGTGCGGGCGCAGGTGTCCTGGACCAAGGCGGTCTTGCTGGCGGCGTGCGGGATCGGGTTCATGCTGGTCATGGCCGGCGCGCTGAACCGCGACTTCCCGCCGGGACTGTTGCAGAGCCTCGTCGATCTGCCCTGGCCGCTGACATGACACAGACGGGAATCCCTTTCGTCTTCATGCGCGGCGGCACGTCGCGCGGGCCTTATTTCCGGCGCGAGGATTTGCCCGAGGATCGTGAGACCCTCGCGCAGGTGCTGGTCAGTGCCTTGGGGTCGGGACATGCGCTCAACATCGACGGGATCGGCGGGGGGACCGCCGTGACCACCAAGGTGGCGATGCTGTCGAAATCCAAGGATAACTGGGCGGATATCGACTACTTCTTCGCGCAGGTCTCGGTCGAGGATCAGCTGGTGGACTTCAAGCCGACCTGCGGGAACATCCTCTCGGGCGTCGGGCCGGCGGCCATCGAGATGGGGCTCTTGGAGCCGGACACGGATGTCACGCGGATCCGGATCAACGCGGTCAATACCGGTGCCCGGATCGAGGCGCGGATCCAGACCCCCGAGGGCCGGCTGACCTATGCGGGCGAGACCGAGATTGCCGGGGTGCCGGGGCAGGCCGCGCCGATCGAGCTGACCTTCATGGGGGTTGTGGGGGCCGCCACGGGGGCCTTCCTGCCTACGGGGCAGCTGCGTGACCGGATCGACGGGATCGAGGTGACCTGCATGGATGTGGCCGTGCCCATGGTTCTCGCCCGGGCGGAGGATTTCGGGCTCAGCGGCTATGAGAGCTGCCAAGAGCTCGACGACCACACCGCGTTCTTCGCCCGGATGGAGGCGATCCGGATCGCGGCTGGGGCCCGCATGGGGATGGGTGATGTTTCCAGCTCGGTGACGCCGAAATTCGGCCTGCTGGCACCGCCCTCCGGGTCCGGATCCATCGCCGCGCGCTATTTCATGCCATAAAAGACCCACCCGACCATGGCCGTCACGGGCGCGCAATGTCTGGCCTCTTGCGCGCTGACACCCGGCACCATCGCCGACGGCATGATGGCCCCGCCAGAGACCAGTCCGGCGCAGCTTGTCCTTGAGCATCCCTCGGGCACGATTGACGTGCTGGTGGAATTCTCTGCCGAGGACGGCTTTGACCTGCAGGCGGCTGGGCTTGTGCGCACGGCCCGCAAACTCGCGGAGGGCCATGTCTATGTCCCCGCCGCGATCTGGCCCGGATTTGGGAGTTGAACCATGAGCCTCAGGAACATCCTCGCCGCCTTCAACGGCACCGAAAGCGCCGTCTCGGCGATGCAATATGCCGCGGGAATGGCGCGCGGCCACGGGGCCCATGTGACGGCGCTTTTGGCCTATGCCACCCATGACGCCCTCAACAGCCATGCGGCCTGGGCGCCCCGCGAGGCCACCCGCATCATCGCCGATGCCAGCGCCGAGTTCCTCGACGGGATCGAGGCGCAGTTCGAGGCGCAGTTCGAGGCGCTGCGCCCGAGCCTCGAGCTGGGTGACAGGCTGCAGTTTCGCAGGGTGCCGGGCAGGGTCGATACGGTGCTGTCGGACTGCGCGCAGGTTCACGATGTGCTGGTCGTCGGACAGGATCAATCCGCCGAGACGGACAGCCATGTGTCGATCCATAATGACCGCATCGCGCTGATGAGCGGACGACCGGTGCTCGTCATCCCCAAGGGCTGCGTCGAGCGGCAATCGGGCCACTCGGTGCTCGCCTGGGATGGTGGCCGCGCGGCGGCACGGGCCATGGCCGATGCGCTCGACATGCTGACGGGGCAAACGCGCATCGACGTGCTCACGGTGGGAAACCCGAGCCTCGCGCGCCCGATCGATGAGGTCCTGCAGCATCTGACGCGCCACGGGATCGAGGCCAGCCACGCAGAGCGCGCCGTGGAAAAGAGCATCGCTGAGACGATCCTCAAGTACTGCCGGAAGCATAAGCCGGGGACCCTTGTGATGGGTGCCTACGAGCATTCGAAGTTCCGCGAGGATTTCTTTGGCGGTGTGACCGCACGGATCCTTGTGGACGCGCCGATCCCCATCCTGCTCTCGCACTAGCGGGAGGGGCCGAGGTGCCCGAGTGCACGGGCCCCGCCCCTAAATAGCCGCAACGCCGCGTCTCCTATGCCCGCCCCAACCGATGATGATCTTTCGCCTCGGTCGGCCTTCGCAGCCGAGGGCAGGCGCGTCGCCGTTGCGGACGGATCCCGGGGCCCGTCCGGAATGTTGCCGCCGCGAGGCGCCGCACAGGACCAAACAGACCCGCACCCGGAGCTTTTTCTTTGGGCTGGTTCAGCTGAGCCAAAGCAACTAGGTCCGGCGCGCGTCCTTCGCTTGATCCAGCGTTTCTGCATGCGCCAAGTTAAAGTCAAAAGAACCTCTGTTCTTGCGAGGTTAAGGCTGACCCCATCATACTCCTCGCGATGAACACGGTTGCGAGTATCACAGTGTCAAACCTCTTGCGTCGATCTGTGTCGATCGATCTCGAGGTGACCCCGGAGGAGGCGCAAATCTTTGCGCTTGCGGCGGTCGCGTTTGACGCGAACGGTCCCAAACTGGTCGCGCGCGCGGATATCCCCACAGCTTCCGGCGCTCTCGCGGTTTGACAAGACCGGGGCGCTGACGGTCGTGATCTCTCCGTTGGTGGCGCTGATGGCCGATCAGGTCCAGGGAATGGCACGGGCCGGCATCGCCTCGGCCGTGACCATCAACGGCATGCTCTCTCTCCCGGAACGAAGCGTTGCCCTCGACAAGGTCCGACTGGGCGATGCCGCCATTCTCATCATCTCGCCGGAGCAACTTCGGAGTGTCTCCGTCCGGTCAGTACTGGCCCAACGCGAGATCGGTCTATGGGTCCTCGACGAGGCGCATTGCGTTTCGAAATGGGGGCATGATTTCCGACCGGACTATCGCTATATCGGCCGGTTCATCAAGGAAAGCTCGGGCGACGAGATCGCGCCTGTTCTCTGCCTTACCGCAACCGCTAAGCCCGATGTCGTCGCGGATATCTGCGAGCATTTCAATGCGCGCCTGGGGCTTGAGCTTCTGCGCATTGATGGCGGTGCAGCCCGGTCCAACCTGAGTTTCGAAGTGTCCCCTACGGGCCGCAGCTCCAAGAACGCGGACATTCTGGAGGCCATCGAGGCCCATCTCCCCGAAGCTGGTGCTTCCGGTGCCGTGGTCTACTGCGCCACACGGAGCAATGCAGAGAACGTGGCCGCGTTCCTGAAGACCTATGGTCTTGCGGCTGACTACTACCATGCAAAGCGCACAGCCGAAGAGAAGACCGACATTCAAGAAGAGTTTCGGGTCGGCGAGCTTCGCGTTATTGCTGCGACGAATGCCTTCGGCATGGGGATCGATAAGCCGGATATTCGGCTTGTCGTTCATGGCGATGTGCCCGGATCCCTTGAGCATTACCTGCAAGAAGCGGGGCGAGCCGGACGTGACAGAGCACCCGCCCATTGCGTCCTGTTGTTCAACGCCGAGGATGTGGACCGTCAATTCAGTCTCAGCGCGCGTTCCCGGCTGGCGCGCCACGAGATCGGCGCCATTCTGAAGGCGGTGCGCCGATTGGATAGCCGCACCCGCCGCAGCGGAGAGGTCGTGGCGACACCCGGCGAGATCGTCAAGGAAGAGCGAGACCACGAGTTTCAGCGGGATGACGCGACCGATGACACGCGGATGAAAACGGCCGTTGCCTGGCTTGAAGAGGCAAAGCTTCTTCGGCGGGAGGAAAACCGGGTTCAGGTCTTTCCGGCCTCCCTGACGGTTCGGGGGCTCGAGGATGCACAAGCTGTTTTGGCCCGCGCAGAGATATCCGAGACGCGACGCGCAGACCTTCTCCGGGTCGTCAGCCACATCATCAATGCGCCAAAGGAAGAGGGCATCTCGACCGAAGAGCTCGGCGGAGCGAGCGGGCTATCACTCCCGGCTTTGCGCAAGGCGCTCACCGATCTCGAAGCGCTTGGCCTTGCAACCGATGACACCAATATCACGGTGTTCGTGCATGTGGGCGTCGAGGACCGCTCGAGCGTGCGTTTGGAAGCCGCGGCGCGTCTCGAAGCTGAGTTGATCGCACTCCTGCGGGAGGAGGCACCGGACGCGGATAGCGGCACGCTTTACCCCTTTAATCTGGCAGCAACCTGTCAAGCGCTCCGCGAAAAGGGGTACACAGCAGTGCGCCCCGACATCGTGTCAGGTTTGCTTTATGGGATGACGCAGGATGGGCGCGATCTGGATGGCGAACGGGGCAATATCCATGTGCGTCGCGCTTCGCGTGGCAGTCTCTTCGTTCGCCTTCAGCGGACCTGGGATGTTGTCGAGAAATCTGCGGAGCTGAGGCGTCAGACGGCGTCTCGACCGCTGGCGCATTTGACCGACAAGGTGCCGAAAGGCGTTCGTGGAAAGGATGTCTCGGTCGAGACCACTCTGGGGGATCTACTGGCCGGTATCAGCGGCGACGCGATCCTGCGCGCTTCGGTCAATGACCCCAACAAGCTGATGGACCGAGCCCTGTTGTGGCTTCACGAGCAGCATGTCGCAACGCTTGGCAAAGGATTGTCGGTGTTCCGCCCTGCAATCACGCTGCATCTCAACCCGAACGGTGGTGTCTTCACGGTCGACGATTTCGCGCCCCTTGAAGAGCACTACGCGGAACAGACCATACGGACCCACGTCATGGCCACCTATGCGGAAAAGGGCTTGGAGAACATGCCGGACGCAGAACGGCTGGCACTGGACTACTTCGATCTGGACCGCGATCGCTTCATGCGCAGGTGGGTGCGCGGGCGCGGAACCGAGTTCCGTCGGCAGGCGACGGGCGAAACCTGGAACCGGATCGTTGCGGCGCTGAACAACGCCACGCAAGGGCAGATCGTAAGAGACAACCGCGAACAGACAAACGTCCTTGGTCTGGCGGGGCCGGGGTCCGGGAAAACCCGCGTTCTCGTCCACCGCATCGCGTATCCTGTAAAGATCAAGCGGGAGGATCCCAGGGGCATCTTGGTTCTGGCCTATAACCGACATGCTGTTGCGGAAATCCGGGAGCGGCTCCGTCAGCTGATTGGCGATGAAGCGCGCTTTGTCGCTGTATCGACCATCCATACCCTTGCCATGCGCCCTGTCGGCGCCAGCTTCGCCGGTCGCGCCAGCGGCGATCGGCAAGACTTCGACACGCTTCTTCTGGATGCGGTCAAGCTCGTCCGAGGCGATGGACCAGACCGCAGCACGGCAGAAGCCCTGCGCGAAACGCTCGTGCAGGGATATCGCTGGCTATTGGTCGACGAGTATCAGGATGTCGGTCCCGAGGAATATGCCCTCATCTCCGCAGTGGCCGGGCGCAGCTTGGACGATCCCGACCTCAGGATCAGTCTTTTCGCCGTCGGGGATGATGATCAGAACATCTATTCCTTCTCAGGTGCATCCGTCCGCCACATTCGCCAGTTTGAGGAGGATTACGCCGCGAAACCGGTCTACCTCACGAGCAACTATCGGTCTTCGCAACACATCATCACGGCGGCGAATGCCGTCATCGGACAGTGCTCTGACCGCATGAAGGTGGATCATCCCATCGTCATCAATGATGCGCGCCAACAAGCGCCGCATGGGGGCGAGATGACCGGGCGCGACCCCGTGGCCCAGGGGCGCGTGCAAATCCTGGAATGCCCGCCCGGCAATGACGCGCAAGCGATGGCGGCCATAGACGAGTTGCGGCGGCTCTCGACCCTTGTTCCGGATTGGAACTGGGCGCGGACCGCGATCATCTCACGCGATTGGTGCAAACTTGCACCCGTGCGGGACTATGCAGAGGCTCTGGGCATTCCGGTGGAACTGGCCAGCGAGCGGCTCCCTCGCCTGTGGCGGATGCGAGAGATGCAAGACTTCGTCGCGGCGGTGCGCGCCTCCCGTGGTGAGCTTCTCGGCATTGGCGATCTGACAGATCGGCTCAACCAGATCCCGTCTTCACGATGGACCGACCGGATTGGAGAAGGCCTTGGACTTCTCGCAAGGGAGATTAACACTCGGCCTTGCCGGCGGAGGACATCATCGAGTAGCTGGCGGAATGGGCGGACGAGACATGGGGGGAACAGCGCGGGCTCAAGCTCGTGACAGCGCACAGTGCCAAAGGTCTCGAATTTGACGACGTGATCATTCTTGACGGCGGCTGGGAGCGCCCGGGCAAAAACGAGGATCAAGATGCCCCGCGACGCCTGTTTTATTTCGCCATGACGCGCGCTCGCCGCAACCTGATCGTGATGAGCAACGACAATCACGAATACCTGCCGGCGCGGTCACCTGCCATTGTGAGCCGGGCCGTTGCCACGGACATCAATGCATTCCCGAAACCAAGACATTTCTTTCAATCCGCCGAGGCGCGTATGGTCGACCTGTCCTTTGCCGGTCGCCTTGCGAACACCAACCCGTCGCTTGCGGCAATTCGCGAGGCGCGGATTGGGGATCCCGTCACGTTGGAGCGACAGGAAAGCGGTGTCTGGGTTCTGGCGGATATCAAGGGGCGCATTCTCGGGCGCATGGCAAAGAAGAGCTCCGCGCCCCCGGAGAGGGCCGTCTTCGCGCATGGCGAAGTCGCCGCCATCCTGCGGCGATACCGATACGACAACGAGGAGGCGTTCCTGCACCTTCTGAAGTGAGACGTATGGGAGGTGATTGTTCCCGAGTTGGTGTTTGAAGAAGCACCGTGAAAATCGGCATCTTACGTCGTCGTCCGGAGCCGGTTACCGACAAGGTGCCTTCAGAAACGGATCAGATCCCGAAATCGTATCTGGTCCGTACCGTGCGATCCAACCGAAGAGGAACGGTTCGGCAAAGCTCCTGGTCTTTTGCGCGCGTGGCCGAAAGACCCGAAGTGAGGTCTGGGCGTGATATCGCGCGAAGCTTTCCAAACACCGGTGGCCCGTATCCGGTCGCGGCCGCCAGAGCGGAGGTTGCGTCGCCGTTTCCGCGCAACTGATCTTCGCTAAGGGCGCAGTTCTGTCGCGCCGGGGCAGGGGCGCGGGGCGCGAAAACGACCGGGTTTCCTCCGTCTCTTCATCCCAATCCACGTGATCTGGCGGCATGCTCATGCCGCCCCAACCATTGCGATTAATGGCAGGAAGATCCAAATTTGCGGCAGACCCTGATAGAGGCTCATCTCATCTATCGCAAAGCCAGTGGCGTTGGCCGCCACCAAGACGCGAAAACATCCAAAGAAGAAATACGCGAAGGTTTTGCGTGCTAGGGTCAGGACACACAGCCAATAGATGGCGGTAACTGCGAAGGCGATGGCAGAAAGGAAGACCTTCGGACGCTTGTCGTATCGTGTCGCAACGCGTCACCAATCCTTTAGCCGGCCGAATATGATCGCGATCCGGTTCCGGCGTTTGTATCGGCGCGTGTTGTATTTCACCGGCTTCTTGCACTGCTTACGTCCGGGGATGCAGGCGCGTATGTCCTTGTCTTCCAATGCTTCTCTGAACCAGTCGGCATCATAACCGCGGTTCCCGAGCAACCAATCGACATCCAGCTAGCTACCGAAAAGTGCCCGTGCGCCGATGTAGCCACTGACTTGTCCGGCGGTGACGAAGAGGTTGAGCGATCGACCCTGGCTGTCGCAGATGGCGTGCAGTTTGGCCCCTCTCGGTGATTGTTCCAATCACCTGCCGATCAAGGGTTCATGCCGCCCTTCGTTCGACCAAGCAGGCGCCCACGCCCCCCTTTTCCATGCCCAAGCCGGTCGCTGTTCGGTGGGACTTGAGATACGTTGCGTCGATCTTCACGGTCTTCGTATCACCGTACTCGGCAGCCAGACCGGCCATCATTCGCGCGAAGATACCGTTGTCGCTCCATCGTTTCCAACGGTTATAGAGCGTCTTATATGGCCCGTAGGTGGTGGGGGCATCCGGCCACCGCAAGCTATTGCGATTGACGAAGATAATCCCACCTAGCAAACGTCGGTCATCGACCCGCGGCTTGCCGTGTGCCTTGGGAAAGAAGGGCTCAAGACGCGCGATCTGGGCGTCGGTCAGCCAGAACAGATCAGACATGCTCACCGCTCGTTTTTCGGACCGTGACACACGCCAGAGAAATCAATGGGTCCTGACCCTAGTGTGGCAGCATGATTGCCGAAGTCTTTGACAAAACTAGAGCCGCAAGCCTGTCGCAAGGCTGCTGTATACTCTCTGTGGTTTGGCCCCGTGCCCGCGGAGCAGATGAGGGCATGCGGCGCAGGGTCAAAGTCCACACGCCGTGATCTATCGCCTTCGAGGCGAGGGGGGGCAAAATGCGGTTGGGATCTCTGGGGTGACAAGCGGGGCAGGGTCCGAATTGGGATTTTGACGGTTCTGGACGAACACACCGGCTGATGAACGTGCCTCTCACCTGTCGATCAAGCGGAAGTCATGCGGCCTCGTTTGGGCGTCTCGTCATTGCCTTTCACGCCAACCCTGCCGTTCGGGGATCCAAGAGGTCTGGTTGTCATCGGGCACCAGCGACGCGCACAGGCGTGCCGCCGCAAAGGCCCAGGCCCCGACCGCGTGGGCGGGGGTCGTCATACGCTGCAGGAGCGCCTCGCGCTGGCCGGGCGGGCGTGGGAGCTCCAGCCCCATGGCGAGCAACTCCCGTTCGCCGCGTTTCCAACGGGCGCGCATTCGAACCCATCCGGCAAAATCAGACGGAGGACATGTGCTTGCCGTCACCTCCGAGAGGATCAGGCGCCGGTCTGCGGGGATGTGAGACGCAGCGAAGATATCGTCGCCGGAAACCTTGGGCCACGCGCCCCACTGGCCGCGCCCTGCCGCAGAGAGACCGACAGCCCCCAAAAACCCCGTATGATGTGCATGGGGCAACGCATCCCATGTCTGCGCCATCGCAGCTGAGAGCCAGGAGACCCCTTCGGTGCGGTGCACACGCCGCGCGCCCACAAGGTCCATTTCCCCATCGCATAGCGGGCGCAGAAGCTTTTGGAATGCTCCGTCCTGCAGCACGACATCCGCGTCGAGGTAGAAGCGCGGAAAGAGATCGCCAAGGACGACATCGCCGGCCTGCAACGCGCCCGTCTTTCCCGGGCGCGGCAGCTCGATCACGGTGACACGATCCCCGCCCAGCTCTCGGATGGTCCGGGCCGAGTCGTCCTGGCACCCGTTGCAAACGCAGACCAGTTTGGCGGGCAGTCCGCTCAGTTGCCGCAGCAGCGGGGGCAACGTCCTGCGCAGAGCGTCGGTTTCGTTTCGGACCGGCATCACGACACCGAAGGGGGGCGGCGACGCGGACATCCCTATTCCTTCGGGTTGGAGATCAGGAGATAGGCCGCAAAGCTCCAGACGGCGGCGGAGCACAGCAGGGGCAGCAGCTCCGGTGGTCCCGTGAACACAGCGTCCAGCAGGAACATGCCCAGTCCGAGACCGAGAAACACGCCTTTGGTGGATATTTGCCAACGCGACCCGAGGAAGGTTTTGGGGCGATGCGCGGGCAGCCAGCTCTCCCAGTTTCCATGCGTCTCATCGGCGTTGATTTCCTGAAGATACGCCTTGATCTGAGCCGTGCGCACACCGTGGTGGCACCATTGGCTGGCCCCACTCAGCACAACGCACTGAAACGCGAAATGGAGCAGGGAGGACGCCTCCGGCACCACCGCAACTGCGATGGCAAAGGCCGAAAATAGGACGAGGAGAGCTTGCAGCAGCATGTTCTGAAACAGGATTCTCTGCTTGAGTTCCTGCCTCAGGGACTGAATTTCAACCGGAACATCCTGCATGTCTACCAAGCCATCCTTTTCCAGATTTTCCAGCGGCGTTGCACCCGGTCCACCCATCCGGAGACGCGGTTGCGGTAACTATCGCCGTACCAGGGCATCAGGCGCAGCCCGTCAGTGCCCCGCTCCCGGTAGAAATTCGGCACCGGGTGAAAGTTGCGCATTTTGAGGTGAAAGACGTCATGCGCGGACCCGGCCTGCGGGGGCACGATCCAACGCCAGTCCCCGGCGACCCGGCGTCCGCGCGCCTGTTCACGGCTGTGGAAGGTCATGAATTGCTCCGACGCCTTGTGGTGATCGATGATCGTCGCCCGGGCGGTCTGGAAGGATTGCAGCACCGCGCGGTTCAGCTCGGTCAGCGCCACATCCTGCCAAAGGGAGGATCCTTCGGAGACCCCGATCGCGCGCGCCACTTGCGGCAGCAGGTCATAGCGTTGGGCATCCGCGAGATTGCGAGAGGCAATCTCTGTGCACATGTAGTGACCGTTGAACGGCGCACAGGGATAGTCCACGCCGCCAATGGTCATGATCATGTTGCTGACAAGCGGAACCGCATACCAGCGCAAGCCCAACGCATCGAAATCCGGGTATTGCGGATGGCGGATGTCGACCTGCCGGATGGCCTCGACAGGGGCATCAATCATGATGCGCCGATCCTTGGGGTCGCGCATGAAATAGGGCAGCAGATCAAAGGCGCCAGGCTCCTCTGGAGGTGTCCAACCCATTGACCGCGCGAGCTTTGTGGATTCCGCGTTCTGCCGGTCTCCCAACGTGCGTCCGTTCTCCAGCGTGTGGCAGGCATAGCGCGAAATCTGCCCGCTTTCGATCCAGCTCGGCATCGCGTCGCCCTGGATTGGTGCGAACACCGAGATGATCGACCGAATGCCCTTGCCGGAATCAGCCTCCCTGAGGTGATCGGCCATCCGCGCCGCCATGGCATCGGGGCTTGTAAGCTTTCGGCAATCATTCACCTCAAGGCTTTCCCATGGCAGGCGACCGATGCATTTGCCCGTGTTGCGCCAGGCAAGCCGTGCCCCGAAGGCCAATTCTTCCAGGGTGTGTTCGTAATATCCGTGCCTGCGCAGGTCGCTCCGAACCTCGGCCCACCTGCGTTGCCGGAGGGTGCGTCCATGGCCGGATGCGTCATGAAACGTGTTAAGGAACGCTTTTGCTTCCTCCTTGCGTTCCAGCGCAGACAGCGTCCGGATGCGCCGCTGGAGGGATGTGCCCCTGCTTGCGTCGGAGCGGACATAGAACTTTCGGCGCATGGTCTTACATCAGCCCATCAAACTGCCGCGCCGCATCGCTCAGAGCCTTGCGATTGATGTCATAGACGATCGAGAGCGCGCGGGCTTTCGCCCGACGATAGGCCCGGTCGCGCGGCACCGTGTAGCGGTACTCCGAACGTGCCCGTGCGTGGCGATGCTCACGAATATGCAGCGGCAGATCCTCTTCCCCGGCCTTGTCCTGCATCGCCTGCCAGATCGGCGTGTCCGTATGCAGCGTGAAGTCATTGAACCGGACCCGGCCGAGATAGGGCGCATGCTCCTCGAGAAAATCCGCCGTGGCTTTCATGTCCTGAGCCGTCTCGCCGGGAAATCCCTTGAACATGGTGCAGCGCACCGAGATGCCTGCCATATGCGCGTCGCGGATGAACTGGGAGTTGCGCTCGACCGAGCTGCCTTTGCGCATCGCGTCCAAGAGTGTCTGGCTGCCACTTTCGAGCCCGAAGGAAATGCGCCGCATCCCGCCATCCGCGGCCGATTGCAGATCGGCCCGGGACAGCCCGTTATCCCGTCGCGTGTCGACATGGACGGTGCCCACCCATTCCGCGCCGCGGACATAGCGCCTGATATTCTTACCGATATCGCGCAACATGCCGGGCCAGGAGTTCAGCTTCAGATCCAGGAAGAGAAAGTTGGTGGTCTCGTGCCGCCGTGCCTGTTCTTCGATCTCGTAGAGGACGTTTTCCACGCTGCGCGTCCGGAATGTGCGGCCCGATGCGGAAATGACATCAGAGCAGAACAGACACTTGTCCCATTGGCATCCCCGTCCGGTCATCACTGGGACGATGCGCACCGGATAGCGGTCCCAGGGAAAGTCGGAAAAGTCGGGAAGGGGGATCTGGTCCAGCGGGCGCAGCGGGCGCGCCGGAGCCGAGGATCGCCCATCCGGCAATTGCACCCCCGGAAACTGCAGCAGGTCTTCACCAGCATGGAGCGCCCGAACGATCTCGGGGAGGTTCAGATCCACCTCGGCCCCGACAATTGCCGACAACCCCGGGAGGTCTCGCCACGCTGCCGCCACGTCGGGCAGATTGAACATCGGCCCGCCAAGCACCACCGGAACTCCATGCTCCTTGGCCCGTCGTCCGATCTCACGGATGGTGGTCTGGTGGTGCAGATAGGCAGACAGAAGAATGGCATCGGGCTTTTTCTTCAACGCATTGGTGACTTCTCGCAGAACCGTCGCATGGGGGCGCTCCGTATAGCGCTGTCGGCTCCGGCGGGCGTAGTCACGCAATGTCAGAGCAGGCTGCCAATCGGTGAGATGGATGCGGCGCCGAACGTGATCAAACAGCCATTCCCGGCGTTCCCGTTGCGTGGCCGGCGCATCAAAGGCGAGCGGGCAAAGCACGCTCACACTGTGCCCGTTCTCGCGCAGGCTCGCCGTCAACAAGCCGATTGCGAGCGTTGGGAAGGATGCGAAATTGTTGAGATCGACGATAAAAATATCCAGCGCGTCGCCGCGGTCCGCCGATGCCTCGCGAAGGCCTGTCGCGTCGTCTGGAGATGCTGCCGCGATCCGGTTGGCTGGTCGTAATCCACGCAGGCTTTGCCTCATGATCAGCTCCCAAACACCAAATACAACTACACGCGGGGCTATTAACCACTATCACGAATTCGAGAGAATCAAACAAAAAAGGACATGGACCTCACGCCCCGAGGGGCGTGGAGACAGTGCCGATCACTCGGATGGAAGGGTGGGTTTCACTGCCACGGGAGGAGCATCGCGGTGGGGCGATCGTGGTAAGGAGGCCCTTCAGCCGCCTACAGAACCGCGGTGCCATGCTCCAACAGTCTCTGAGCCCGCTGAGCTTGATGTCCATGCAGATGTGGAGTGTGCCTGTTCGTCGCAGGTTTCGAGCATCACGCTCGATCTAGGAGAAATGCGCGTAGCCCTATGGTTCGCAAAGTTGTTCTGAGCCACTCCACGTCACAGCCGTCAAAGCTGTCATCGCCGAGCAGCCGAGACCTTTTCAAAGCATTGCTTGGTCTCCCACCGCTCCCTACATGAGACGGGAAAAAGCCCAACAGCAGAAAACGAATATAGGCGGCCCTTTGATCTTTCGAACGAAGTCCTCGCGCGTCCTCGATCAACATCGTGCAATGGCACCATGTAAGCGCTGCATCTCTCGCAATAGTGCGCCCTCAACACCGCCGTCACACATACGAAACAAGCGTGACAGAAACCCCGGTTCCTCATCGCTGCTGGAAGCATTGAGGGAATTTAGGGCAAATGGTTTTTGTAATGGTGCCCGGGGGCGGAATCGAACCACCGACACGAGGATTTTCAATCCACTGCTCTACCCCTGAGCTACCCGGGCACGGGACGGCTGGGCCGTCTCAGGGTGCGAGCGTTCTAGACGTGAGAACGGGAAGTGTCCATAGGGGTTTGGGGAAAAAACTTGGTCTCAATGTCGCGTTTTTTGCGCGTCTTGGAACGCCGGGTCTGCCGCATCGTCGGACGGGGTTTCGGCGAGCCGCGCCATGGCCTGTTCGGCCTCTTCAACGTCCTCATCCCGCTCCGAGGCGATGGCGTAGCCGCCGGTCATCCAGCGCCCCAGATCCACATCTGCACAACGTTTGGAACAGAAGGGGCGGTAGCGGTCTGCGGCGTCTTTCTGGCAGATCGGGCAGCTCATGGCAGGTCTCTCCGGCGCAGCGGGATGCGGTCGCGTTTGCGCTGCAGCTCATAATGGCCAAGCGGGGTCCAGCCCACCAGCGACGTCTCGGTAGCGTCCTGCCGGAAGGCGGTGCGCAGGGCCTGTTCCAACGCTTTGCGGTCCTTCTTGGGCATCGGGGCGAAATCCACGGTGATCTGTCCGCCGAGCCCGCGCAGGCGGAGCTGCCGGGGCAGGGCGCGCGCCGCAGCGATGTTGGCCTTCATCCCCGCGGCGGGGGAGGTGTCATTGCCGGTATTCACATCCACCGCGATCAGGGCGCGGGTCGGCTCGACCACGAGGCTGCCGCCCCCGGGCAGGGCCGCCTCGGGATCCGCCAGATCCGCCAGCGCGTCCAGCACGCCCAGATCCTCGAACCCGCCGGCCTGCGTGATGATCTCGTCCGGGGCGGGATCGCTCCAGTCGCGCCAGGCCAGGTGATGTGCGTCGGGCGCGTCGATCAGCAGGGCAGGCGCGTCAGCTGTGCGCTCAGCCGTGATCGCCTCGGCCAGCGCCAGGGTTTCGGCGATATCCTCGGCCAGTTCGTCCTCTGGGGCGTCTGCGGCGGCCGAACGCAGGATCATGCCGGTCTGATCCGCAGGGGCCAGGTCCTCGGCCAGGATCCGCAGGCGGGCGCGGATCTCTTCGTCGCGAATCGAGCGCGCGATGTTGAGGCCGGGGGCGCCCGGGCTGACGATCACGTAGCGGCTCTTGAACAGCACCCGGTCCGTCACGGGCACGGCCTTGCCCGGCTCGGCCACGCCCGAGACCTGCACCAGCAGGGACTGGCCCGGTCGCCGTCCCCCGCCGCCGCGCAAGAAGCCCTGCATCCCGCCGAGCTTGACGAAGGCGCCGCCCTGACCCTTGACCGGACGGTCGACAATCGCGCGGAAGATGGCGCCGGGCAGGGGCGGGTCGCCCTCATCCGGGTCGAGGGTGAAATCGTGGAGCCGCCCCTCCACCACGCGGGCGGCGGCGCGCCGGCCGTTCAGGTGGTCGAGGATGATCATGCAGCCCTTCATGTGCCGCGTCCTTCTGGGGGCGCATGTCCCGAGGGGCCCGGCGCGACGATACCGGCATGTGTGAGAAGCGCGGCGGTTTCCGCCAGGGGCAGGCCCACCACCGCTGTATAAGAGCCGCTGATCCAGGGGATGAAGGCAGCGGCAGCGCCCTGGATGCCGTAGCCGCCCGCCTTGCCGACCCAATCCTCGCTGTCGAGATAGGTGGCGATATCCGCTGGGCTCAGGTGGCGCATGCGCAGGGTCGTCTTGACCTCGCGGCTCACCAGCCGGTCGCCATGGCGCAGGGCGATCGCGGTGATTACCGCGTGCCGGCGTCCGGACATCAGGGTGAGAAAGGCCTCCGCCTCGGCGCGGTCTTCGGGCTTGCCGAGGATCCGCAGCCCGACACTGACCGTGGTGTCGGCCGTCAGCAGCACCTCATCCGGCGCAATCTCGAGCGCTTCGGATTTCTCGCGCGCCATGCGCTGCACATAGGGCAGGGGCCGTTCGCCCGCATGGGGCGTCTCGTCGATATCCGCCGCGCGCACGGCATCAGGCACCAGCCCGATCTGAGCCAGCAGCTCCAGCCGCCGGGGCGATCCCGATCCCAGGATCAGGCGGGGTCGGGGCGTCACCGTTACTTGAAGCGGTAGTTGATCCGACCCTTGGTCAGATCATAGGGGGTCATCTCGACCTGCACCTTGTCGCCCGCCAGAACACGGATGCGGTTCTTGCGCATCTTGCCTGCCGTATGTGCGATAATCTCATGGCCGTTCTCAAGCTCGACCCGGAATGTCGCGTTCGGCAGGAGTTCCTTCACGACGCCGGGAAATTCGAGCAATTCTTCCTTGGCCATGGTGTCTCCAACTAAAACTGCCCGCTCAACGACGGGCGCGCCAGCATATGCGCGGATTTCCCGAAGTTTTCAAGCGTGTTTCTGCGCAAAGGGCGTGAGCTGTGCCATATTGTGCTGCCCATCCCATGCCGACGCGATGTCAACCTGCTCCGGGAGGCGCGGGGAGACCGGGGCGCGGGCCCAACCGAGGGTGTCGGGGGCGGTTTCAGCGAGGATGCCGTCGGGGGGCGCGCCGCTGTCCGGGGCCACATAAATCCCGGCCCGCCCGGCGGAACGGTCGAGATAGGACGACATGGCGCAATCGCCTACGGTCTGGGCGAGGGCCACATGTCCGCCGCTCTCGAGGGCTCGGGCCCGGGCAGCGATGCGGACACGGCTGGCCCCGGTGGCCCCTTCCGTCGCCGAGGGCATCAGGAGAAGCTGCGCGCCGGTCTGCCGGATCGCACGCGCCTGAGACGGAAATTCCCCGTCATAGCAGATCAGGACACCAAGCCGGGGCAGGCCGGGCGGATCGAATACCGGCAGGGCCGTGCCGGGGCAGAGGGGCGTCTCGGCCTGCTCCCACGGAGTGAGCTGGCGCTTGTCGACAAAGGCGACCCCGCCCTGCGGCGTCACCAGAGCGGCCCGGTTGACCAGATCACCCGTCTCGCTGCGCGCGGGCAGGGATCCGGCCAGCAAGGTGATCTTGTGCGCCCGGGCGATCGCGGTGACCATCTGCCAATAGCGCGGGGCGGCCTTAGCCGCGCGGTCGGTTTCCTCGGCAGTGCCGAGCGGGGTCGTGGCCCCGATCAGCGCCGCCTCGAGCCCCGCATATTCCGGAAAGACCACAAGCTCTGCATCCGCCTCGGCCACCCACTGCGCGATCTTGCGGTGCAGGCTGTCCCAATCGGGCAGGACCTCGACCGGATAGGCGGCTGCGGCGATGCGCATGATCACGCCCCGGACCCTCTGGTGCGTCCCCGGCTCACAGGGCCCGCATCCAGATCTGCAGCGGTTTTTCGGTTTCCTCTGATGCGCCGACATCCAGCCAGCGCATCCGCAGCGCGGCCCCGTCCACCGGCGCATAGCCGCGCTTGCGCCAGAACGGCTGCAGATCCCGCGCCTCAGCCGGGCGCGCGGGATGATCCGCAGGTCGCGTCACCGCACAGAAACTGGCATGGGTCGCGCCGAGCGCGCGCGCATGGGCCTCGCGCGCATCGAAAAACCGGTGCCCCGCCCCCTGCCCGCGATAGGCCGGGTGCAGCACCGATTCCGCGCAATAGAAAATCTCCATCCCCGGCTTGGACAGGGGGTCATAGGCCTCGGCCACATCCGCGTGGTCCCGTGCGGGCATGCCGGTGGCCGCCCCGACAACCTCGCCCTCTGCGGTCTCGGTCAGAATCACCACGGACTGCGGGCAATCGCGGTAGCATTCCAGATAGCGCGCCTCATAGGCGACATCCCCGTCATAGAGATAGGGCCAGTCACGAAACACCGCGATCCGAAGGGCGGCCAATGCCGGGATCGCCTCGGCCACCTCGGCCCCGCGCAAGGTCCGAAACCGCAGGCTCATGCCACATGCCCCGGTGGGCCGAACCGGGCGAGCATCCGCTCGCGGATCTGGTCACGGGTCTGGCGATAGCTGCGCAGCTTGGCCTCGCGGGTCTCGGCCATCCCGGCTGGATCCATGACCGGCCAGTATTCCACATCGAGGTGAAACAGCCGGGTCAACTCCAGGGCCTGCCGCTGGCTCGCAGGCGAGAGCGCCACGATCAGATCGAAAGAGGACAGGTCATCGCCCCAATTGTGCATATCCTCGAAGGACCGCGTGCGGTGCGCCTCCAGCGTCACGCCGATCTCGTTGCACACGGCCACGGCAAAGCCGTCGATATCGAGATCGTTCTTCACCCCCGCCGACTGGATATAGGCGCGCTGGCCGTAAAACTTCTTCATCATCCCCTCCGCCATGGGCGAGCGGATCGCATTGTGGTCGCAGCAGAACAGGACCGAGGAGGGGAAGGGCATGGCCTAGCCCCCGAAATGCAACACGCAAATCAGGGTGAACAGGCGTCGGGAAGTGTCGATATCCACCTCCGCCTTGCCATCGAGCCGTTCGAGCAGAAGCCGCGCGCCCTCGTTATGAATGCCGCGTCGGGCCATATCGATGGCCTCGATCTGGCTCGGAGGCAGGCGTTTGACCGCGTCGAAATAGCTCTCGCAGATCTGGAAATAGTCCTTCACCACCTGACGGAACGGCCCGAGCGAGAGGTGGAATTCCGCAACCTGCTTGGCTTCGGCATCCGACAGGTCAAAGACCAGCCGCCGTTCCCGGATCGCCAGAAGCAGGCGGAAAGGCCCGGGCGGCACGTCGCGATCCTCGCGCGGCGGCAGCTTGAAGGCATTGTCCTCGAGAAGATCAAAGATCGCGACCTTGCGCTCTTGCTCGATCTCGGGCGTCGGCGGGGGCAGGGCGCTGTCATCAATGGAGATGTCGATCAGATAGCTCATTCCGCAGCCTCCCCGCGGTTCAGGCGGTCGAGGCGGGCGCGGACGCTGAGGCCATGCGCCTCGAGGCTTTCGGAAATCGCCAGCCGTTCGGCGGCGGGGCCGATCTCTGCCAGCGCCTCGGGTGTCATCTTGGCGAGCGTCGTGCGCTTGACGAAATCCATCACCGAAAGGCCGGACGAGAACCGCGCCGAGCGTGCCGTGGGCAACACGTGGTTCGGGCCACCGATGTAGTCGCCGATCGCTTCGGGCGTCCAGGCGCCGAGAAAGATCGCACCGGCATGGGTGATCTTCTCGGCCAGCGCATCGGGATCGGCCACGCAAAGCTCAAGATGTTCCGGCGCCACACGGTTCGACAGGGCGGCGGCCTCGTCGAGATCGCGGACCGTGACCACAGCTCCGAAATCGCGCCAGCTCGGGCCCGCAATCGCGCGCCGCTCGAGGGTTTCGAGCCGGGTCTCGACCGCGGCGGCGACCGCGCGTCCAAACTCCGCGTCATCGGTGATCAGGATGGACTGCGCGCTCTCGTCATGCTCGGCCTGGCTCAGCAGGTCCACGGCGATCCAGTCCGGGTCATTGTCGCGATCGGCGATCACGAGGATCTCTGACGGGCCGGCAATCATGTCGATCCCGACGCGGCCAAAGACCCGGCGCTTGGCGGCGGCCACATAAGCGTTGCCCGGCCCGGTGATCTTGTCCACGGTCGCGATGGTCTCAGTGCCATAGGCCAGCGCCGCAATCGCCTGCGCCCCCCCGATCCGGTAGACGGTGTCGACCCCCGACAGTCGGGCGGCCAGCAGGACCAGCGGGTTCACCACACCGTCCGGGGTCGGCGCGCAGATCACGAGCCGTTCCACCCCGGCCACCTGAGCGGGGATCGCATTCATCAGCACCGAAGACGGGTAGGAGGCCAGCCCCCCGGGCACATAGAGCCCCGCCGCCGAAACCGGGGTCCAGCGCCAACCCAGCTCAGCCCCGGTCAGCTCGGTCCAGCGGGCATCTTCGGGCATCTGGCGGGCGTGGTAGGCGCGGATGCGCTCGGCGGCGAGTTCCAAAGCCGCGCGTTCATCGGCGGGGACCTTGGCAATCTCGGCCTCGATCTCGGCGGGCGAGAAGGCCAGCGTCTCGGGCGTCAGCTCCAGCCGGTCGAACTTCGCCGTCAGCTCGAGCACCGCGGCATCGCCCCGGGCGCGCACATCGGCGATGATCGCGGCCACCGTGTCGTCCACATCCACGGCATCCTCGCGCTTCATCGTCAGGAGCTGTGCGACCTGCGTTTCGAATTGCGGATCGGTGCTGGACAGGAACATCGGCATGGGGCTCTCCTTTGTGGGGCGAGACATAGCCGCCGCCGCCAGCCACCTCAAGCGCGCGCGTTACGGGTGCGAGGGGGATTTCCGCGAGGGCGCGAGATAGGGGCGGGTCACATCCTGCAGGGTGACGTTGATGCACTCGACCGACAGAGCAATCGCCCCATCCCCCGCCAGCGTCAGCTCCAGCGTGCCCGCGCCATCCTCAGTGGCGGCAAAGGACAGTGACAGCAGCGACAGGATCGTGTCCGCATCACCGCGCACGACACCCGCACTGCGCACCGCCAGCGCATCATCGATAACCAGCATGGATTGCACCCGCTCGACGGGGCGGCCCCGCGCCTCGGCGCGGTCGCGATCCTCCCAGCGGAAGCGGTTGAGCAGCAGGGCAAAGCGCCGTTCAGATTTCCGCCAGCTCATCTCGCTGGCCGGAAACACGGCGTCCTGCACCAGCGCGGAGATCACTTCCAGATCCTTGGCATCCTCCGCCATCAGGCGCAGGGGGCTCTCGCCGCCATCTTCGAAGGTTGCGTCTTGGCTCATTGCTCTTTCACCCGCTCGATACTCGCCCCGCAGGCGCTCAGCTTTTCCTCGACCCGTTCATAGCCGCGATCCAGATGATAAACCCGGCTGACAACGGTTTCCCCCTCGGCGGCCAGGGCCGCGAGGATCAGCGAGACACTGGCGCGCAGATCCGTCGCCATGACCGGCGCGCCCTTGAGACGCTCGACCCCGGTCACGGTGGCCGTACCGCCATGGACGTCGATCTGCGCCCCCATGCGGATCAGTTCCGGCGCGTGCATGAAGCGGTTCTCGAAGATCTTCTCCTCGAGCACCGAGACCCCCTCGGCGGTGCAGAGCAACGCCATCATCTGGGCCTGCAGATCCGTGGGAAAGCCCGGGAAGGGCTCGGTCACCACATCCACGGCCCGCACGCGACCATTGGCACGGGCCACGCGCAATCCGCCCTCGGTCTCGGTCACGCTGATGCCTGCCGCATCGAGCTTTTCGGCGAAGGACGCCACGAGGTCCATGCGCCCGCCCAGCAATTCAACCTCGCCGCCGGTGATGGCCGGGGCCAGCATATAGGTGCCCAGCTCGATCCGGTCGGTAACCACAGGATGGGTCGCCCCATGCAGCCGGTCGACGCCTTCCACGGTGATGGTCGATGTTCCGGCCCCGTCGATTTTCGCGCCCATCTTGGTCAGGCAGGCCGCCAGATCGACGATCTCGGGCTCGCGCGCCGCGTTCTTGAGCACCGTGGTGCCCTTGGCGAGGGTCGCCGCCATCAGGATGTTCTCGGTGGCCCCGACCGAGACAAAAGGAAACTCGAAGGTCGCGCCCCTGAGCCCGCCGGGGGCCTTGGCATGGACATAGCCCTCGCGCAGATCGAGCTCGGCCCCCAGCGCCTCAAGACCCTTGAGATGAAGGTCCACGGGCCGCGCGCCGATCGCGCAGCCACCGGGCAGGGACACGACCGCATGCCCGTCCCGCGCCAGCATGGGCCCGAGGACGAGGATCGAGGCCCGCATCTTGCGGACGATGTCGTAATCGGCGGTGTGGTTGTTGATGTCATGGCTCGACAGGGCGAGGACCTTGCCCTCCTGCAGGCTGCTCACTTCGGCCCCCAGCGAGCCCAAAAGCGCCGTCATCGTCGCGATATCGCTCAGCCGCGGGGCATTGGTCAGCGTCAGGGGCTCATCGCTGAGCAGCGTGGCAGGCATCAGCGTGAGACAGGCGTTCTTCGCCCCGGCAATCGGGATCGCGCCCCTCAGAGGTGCGCCGCCGCGAATGATAATCTGGTCCATCTGTGCCTGTCCTTATGCCCGGCCATTCTCGTCGGTCGGAGTCTGATCTGCCTCGGGGTCTGCCGCTCTGCGCGCCCTGGCCTGCGCCTTGCGCCGCTGCATGTTCGCCTTCAGCGCATCCTTGAGACGCGCCGCGCGCGCATCCTTTTCGGTTGGCCTGTCGCCCAAGCTATGTCCAGAGTTTTTTCGCCCCATGGGGGACGTCTTATCGCAGCCGGAAAAAAGGGTCCAGATTGCGCTTGCGCCGCTCTGCGTTTGGGCGTAATCAGCCGCCCATCGCGAAGGCCACTTCGCAGGCTGCTGCTGTAGCTCAGAGGTAGAGCACTCCCTTGGTAAGGGAGAGGTCGAGAGTTCAATTCTCTCCAGCAGCACCATCTCGCTTTTCAGTCCCGAAAATCCCCCTAAGTATCTGAAAGGGAACGATAATTCGGGAGTTCCATACATACCATTTGGACAGTATCGAAGTGGCTCAGCAAACGCCAACCGAAGCACGGTTTGGCGCATAGCGTAGTCACCATTTTTGTATATTTTCCAAGGACTTGATAGGAACCGCAAGGCGAGTTCCATACAATCCTCAAACCGACCCTTTTCAGGGACGGAATTTTCAATCTTCTCCTTCAGCAGAATCTTGTCTCGTTCGAGCTTTTCGATCTTGTCTTCATAGGCGCTGACGACCGAGGCGTTGTTCGCCTCAACTATGCGATCCAAAAGGCTTTCGATCTGACGGTTCAGATCATCAAGCTGATTTTTGAGCGCCGTCTTCTCACCCTGCACGATGGCAAAGCGTTTGTCCCAAGCATCGCGCATCATGGCCTTGGCGAGTTCAAAGAAACTCTCGGCAGGCGCGAGCGCCTTCATGATCTCGGCAAAGCCGTCCTCCATCTTGGCGCGTGGCACCGACTTGCTCTTAGCTTCGCAGCCGCGTGTCTCACACCGATAGTATGCAAAGTACTTGGTTTTGCCCTTCGTCCAAGCTGCCGTCATGTTGTTGCCGCAGCAGTCGCAACGAACGAACCCACGCAGCGGAAAATCTTCGTTGTAGTCTTTACGCGCCGGAGCGTTTCTTTTTTTGCCTTCGATGTTCTCGATGATGCGCTGATGCGTTTCAAAGCTGATCAGGCCTTCATGATAGCCTTTGCGCACACTCACACCCCATTTTGGCGCTTCGACATAACCTGCATAGACGACCTTCTTGAGAAGCCTGTTCACCGTCATTGGACGCATGGTTCCGTCTGACTTGTCCTTCGGAAACTCTGGCTTGCTTTCGAGGAAGCGTTGCACTTCGGCCTGAGAGGCGAAGTGTCCTTTCGCGTATCCTTCGAGCGCTTCGCGCACGATTGGACCAAGCACTTCATCGGGAACAAGTACTCTTCCACCGCCTGACGGCGCGTTCACATAGCGATAGCCGACTGGCGCACGGAAAACCCAATAGCCATTCTCGACGCGCGCCTTCATCTTCTGGACGACCTGACGGCGGTTTTGTTCTCGTTCAAGCTCGCCTTGCGCGGCAATCACTGTCTCGATGAACTTACCCTCAGGAGAGTCCTCAATACGGAAATTCAGGCACTCGATTGTCGCGCCGCGCGTTGCGAACTCTCGGCGCAGTTTTAGGTGAAATTCGGTATCGCGCGCAAAGCGTTTCAGATCATCAAAGATTACTTTGTATGAGACTCCTGGCTGCGCATCGATGTAGCTAAGCAGCGCTACCATCCCGGGGCGGCGCATGAAGTCTCCGCCACCACTGACATCATCAGGAAAGACGGCTTCGACTGTGTAGCCTTTCTCTTCCGCATAGGCGCGGCAACGCTGTTCCTGGCTTTCAAGGCCGCTGCCTTCTAGCCGTTGCTTGGTGGAAGAAACGCGGCAATAGATCAGTGCGCGTTTGATTTCAGTGCTTCTTGTGTATTCATCCTTCATGGCATCTCCAGACCGCCCCTATGGGGTTGGCCTCTTCGGTTTTTCTTCTTGTTCAGCTTCCCCTGAGCTTACCGCATTCATCGCCTCTTTGGCACGGCCAGAAACCGATCCAGCGTCTTTTCCACAGACTTCTTGGAGGGGATGAACGCCGTAGCCGAGTTCGACAAAGCTCACGATGATCTGCCAGAGCGCTTGAAGGAACTCTTCCTTCTCCGCTTGGTTCATATCCGATCCATCGAGAAATTTTTGGTATCTCTCCACATCAACCGTCATCGTCGGCTTTGCGGAGAGATCAAACGTAGGGCTCAGGCCTTCACTACCTGATTTGTTTTTGTCATCATCATACATTACTTCCTCCTTTCGGAGGCAGGTTTTTACACCTTGCCCCATTGTACCATAATTCTCGAAAAACCCCTAATTTCTGCGGGTTACAGAGGGTTTCGCGCCTTAGGTTTCCCATCAACGGCTCCATGAGCGTGTGCGCCGTTCTTGGCCCACCCGCCGATCAGTTGCCGTCTGAAAATCACCGATCAGCTTCTCGCGTCGCTTGCCTCGCAGCAGAGCCTTATCGAGGCACAAGCGCGTGGCTTCGGTCTCTCGTTTGTCGATTTTGGCGAGTTCGGATTTATGCGCTGCGCGCACTGCAAGCTTTGCCTGAGTACGAATACGCTCACGATTGAACCCGTCACCGCCAAGTCCGCGCGGCGTCAGGTGGCGTTTCACCGAACCCGCTTCGTTGATCAGTCTCTGACTGACCCTAGCAACGCGACCTTCAAATTCTTTCTCGTAAGAGCGCTTCACGGCGCGGCGTTCTTGCTCGAACTCTTCCGATGCTTTCTTCAATGACTTCCACTCGTCCGCATTCAAAAGCTTGGCGGCTTGAACACGCAGCTTGTTCAGTTCGGATCGAGGTTCAAAGAGCTCTCTGACTTCCTGAGACAAGCTGGCCATCACAAAAGCCCACCACATGGCCGCGAAATTTGCGTCGGAAGAATCCGATCTGGTAGGATTAATACGCGATGAAATTCAAAGACGCCGATGATGTTGTAGCGTGGCTTGAGCCGATGGATTACGAGACCTTCTGGAAGGAAATTAAACCCTTCGGTCTGATCCTTATCCCCCGCGAAAAGTGTGACCGCGATATTGCGAGCGGAGCGACTGACGAAGAAACCGTTCTCTACGTCATGAAGAACCTTGTGCGCGTCGAGCTGAGTTCGATTCTGAAGCTCGAATGGCGAGAGCCCATGCCGTCCCATGCTGTGCATTAGCGCGCCTCCTTTTTGAAAAACCGAACCCAGCCGCACTTGCCGTTTTCGGCAGGCCGCTCGAATTCGCCGTAAGGACCGATGAAGTGGCAGCTCGTGTAGGTGCGGTGTGCAAACACATCGTGACCCTGGCCTTCATCGATCCAAGAGTAGGACCAGATCGCATGTGGTAGGCCGAACGCCTGATGGGTCAGCCAAAGGCTCACAGGTACGATGAGCCAGAAGAAGTAGCTGAGCTTGATGAAACGCGGCTTCATGATCCGCCCACCTTCTGAATGTCAATGGTGACTTTCGGATCGGCTGGCCGTTGCGCGCCCTCCAGAGGATTGGCGGCAAGCTCGCCGTGACAGAACGGGGCAATTTGGTGCTGGCCAACTTTTTCGCAGAGTATCCAGCCGACATTTTTCACATGGATTAGTTGCTCGTTCGGCTTCATCCGCATGAGCCGCTCGGCTGGAATGCGGCGATCCTTGCTGGTGCCGATGCTCGCATTGTAATCAAGCCCCGCGCTGCTCAGGCTAAGGCTGTGTTGCTGCACCAAGGTTTCTCCGATTGCGCGCGAGACGCGCTCGCACTCTTCGAAGGAAGAGAAGCCAAAATACTGTTTTACAACAGCATTCTCTTCAATCGTGGCCGTCTCCTTGTCAGAGTAAGCGCGCTGAATCTCAGAGCGTGACTGCGCGATGAAATGCAGATTGCCGCCATAGCCACGAAGAACCGTCATCGCCGAGATCAGGGATTTGAGCGGGGCGTTTGTTGCCTCATCCAAGATGAAATCAACAGGCACGCCCGCGCCCGACAACACAACATCGATAAAGGATTGCAGGTGCAACGCATAATGCGGGCCGAGACGCGCCATATGACGCTGCGGCCCGACGATGAATATCACGTAGCGGCCATGTATTAAGTCTTCATGCGTCAGCTTTGCGTGACGCCCCGCCCGATGGAGTGGACTGCCTGCACTGTAAATTCGCAAGGACTTCAGGGCGGCAGCGCGGTGCTGCCCCCAATGTTCTTTATTCTCATGCATGTCGAGAACATGCGCGCCGAGGGCTTTACGCACCTCATCGCCATCTTCGACGGCAATGCGCGCAGCGCTCAATAGCACGTCAGGATTGGCCAGCATCGACCACACCATGCCAGGGCTCAGCATGCGGGGATCACCGCTCAAAAGTTCGTTCTTGCAAAACTCCAAAAGCGTGCGCGGCTCATCCCTGAAATATTGGTTCTTGCCATCATTTGGTGGCTCAGGGATCAGCGCGTGGTTGGCATTATCGATGGCAAAGACCAACTCGCCATTTTCTTTTTCAAAGGCATCACGCACGCTGCCATAGGGCGATAAATCTACCCGAAAAGGATTGTCCTCACCCGTGATTGCCGTCTCATCAAGGATCGCGACATTGCGACCGTATCGGGCGCACATCTCTGCAGACTGAATGGCCGCTTCACCATCTTTACAGTCATTGATGACGATTGCTCGGTTTGTATCGGGGAGCAAAGAAAACAGCCACGGCATCGCGCCGCAGGTGGTCTTACCGCCGCCCGCTGCAGAAAGCAGTAGGCTATGAGAGTCACGCGGCGCGTAGATCGGCTTGCCGTCCGCAGGGTTGATGCCGAGCAGTCGTTTGACGGGCTTAGTCATCGATCATCCCCGCATCTATAAGGGCATTTTGATCGGCAAGGTCAGACGGCGCAGGGGCGCGGCTTGTAGCCGCAAATCGCGCCAGTTCTTTTTCACGACCATAGAGTTTGACCATTGCGCGCAGCGCCATCAGCAGTTTGTTCAAAGATGCTGCGCCGAGCACGATGCTCAGCACGCCAAGCCCCCACCATTCAGGCGAAGACGGCCAGAGCCACCTGGCGCATGCACCAAACAGGAAGGCTTGGAGCAGATAGCCGTTGACGCTCAGGATGCCACTTTTGGATGGCGTGCTGATTTCCATCGGAAAACCCTCCTTAAAAGTTGAAGAAGCTGCCAGTGACGAGAACTGAGTCAGCGCCTGCCGCTTCGAGGAACTCCTCCCACTGAGGAACAAGACGGCCTGCCAAACCTTCGGCGCTCAGCGTGCCTTTAACTTGGCCAACGCCAAGCATTTCGACATGACAGCCACGCAAATATTCATCGCGCGGCGCAGGGAGAGACGCAGCGCCGCTCATCAGGGCGCGACCATCGACCGTTGAACTCCACTCGATGCCATCGGTGAACATGACAATGCGTGTGCCACCCCGTTCGCAGACAGGTTCGACAGCTTCGAGAAACTCGATTATCGATGTTGTGTTTTGCGGGCTCAGATCACCGCTTTGCACCAGACCAGGCAGTGCACGGAAATATCCACCGAACATCGCTGACAAAGTGCGGGCGCTCGAGGAACGTCGATCCGATATGTCTGCTTTAATGTTGATGATGCGGTGAGCCAGACCTGGCTCACCGAAAGATAGCATCCAAAGCCTGTGCGGATGATCAAGCCCGGCAATGTAGTCTTCGACATATTCTGCCGTTTCATCCGCCACGATCTGATCAAACAAATGACCGACCGAGCCCGAGATATCGACCGCAAATAGAGTTGCGCTGATATCGTCTTGAGCCGTGGCGGCGCTCGCTGCCAGCGTCAGGCTGGCAGCAACAGCAATCTCTTTGAAAGTCATTGTGTTTCTCCTTTTTCTGGAAGGCCTGTGAGGATGCGCAGCACGTTGTGAATGCGCATCTGGTCGATCTGATCCGCCATGTGGCGACAGAACTCTTCTTCGGTTTTGAACCTGCTTGGAATGCTGGCCGCATCGGCGTCGTGGAAGGCCATCGCCAGCGGATCATCCATGCGGATCGGATCGAATTTGCGCTGCGCTGCTGCGAGCTTGGCCTGCAATACCTCCCAACTCACATGGAAGGCTTCGCGGGCGAACTTGTGCTTCATATCGAGGGGCATCTTCCAGCGCGCCGCTTCGTCTTCGCTTTGCAGCGCGCGGAAGACGCTCATTTCGCGCTTGATGACATCGACGTTTGACTTGAGCTCTGCGCTGATCGGCGGCGTGAGGGTCAAGAGATTGAAGGCTTGAAGCGCCCGCCCAAGGCAGAACGAGGCAAAGTAGATCGTGATGATCATCCCGAAGGACAAACCAAGGAACAGTAGACCGTTGGGGATCACGCTAATCCAACTCGCAAAGCCCGCCGTCTCGGCAGGCTGCGCCTCAATGGCGCGTGCACCCAGCATGCCCGTTGGACCCGTTGATACGAACGAGACGGCATCGCGCGCCGCTTGCCATGCCGAGTAGCCCACCATAAGTGACATACCGAGCGCGAAGACGAGAACGCCGATCCCGCTCAGCTTCTTCAGCCACATCTTGGTGAAGTGATCGCTTTCTTGGTGGAGCTTAACATGCACCGTGGCAATCACCACGGGCACCATCAGGGCAAAGGCAGCGCCCGAGACGACTTTGCCCAAGACTTCGACCTGAATGATCGAAAACATCAGCGTCGCAAACAACGTTTCGCCGATCAGTAGCGCGACGAATATCGCAGCGAAGAAGCTGCCGACGATCACGGCCACGCGCCTGCGGTGGATCGCTAAGCGCACTTCATACTCAAGGCCGCTCAGGACAATCATGAGCTTGTCCAGACCACTTGCCGTTCGAAAAGCGGGCATCAGAAATCCCCCTTATGATCGACAAAGCGGTTCAGTTCGAGGCGATGCTTCGCGGCTGCGCGCTCGACCATGTCGGGCGCGAGTGACTGGATGCGGGCAAAGCCAGAAGCGATGTTCGAGAAGCGCTCGCTCATCAGGCGACGCCGTTCGTTGAACGGCCCGTTCAGTTCTTCGCAGTAGAGATCATAAGCATGCAGGATCACCTCTTCCGACGGGGCGAGCGCGTTCGCCTTGAGAGACGCCGTCAAGACTTGCTGCCACGCGGGAACTTCGTGCTTTGCGGCAAGCTGCACTGCAGGCTTGGGCTTTGGCTCGGTTTCTTCAACAGGAATAGCCGCTCGCTTTGGCACCAAGCGGTAGACAACATAGATGAGTCCAGCGGCAGCTATGATGATCGCTGCCAAGCCAAAATCACCTGTCAGACCGACTAAGCCAAATAGCTTGATGAGCCACAAACCAAGCATCAGCGTGGACAGCAGCAATCCAATGAAGAAAAGTGTCTTCATGCGAGAGCCCAGCGACTTGACTGATTTTCTTGGTGTGCGGATGTGTAGATTTAGATTTTCATCGTTCATGAAGGTACACCTCATCTGTTGCCTGACCATCAATGATCACGCGTTTCGCGGAAGCTCGATTAGGAGGTTCGTCAGCTCTCAGATTTGGCGATTGCCAAGATTCTTTGCCATCAGAAGTTCATAAGAACCATGGCTGTAGATGATCCAAGAAGTTACGAGCGCTATGATGAGGACCCGAGTGTTGCCGGCACGAGGCTCATGCACCGCGTCAATATCGAGCGCCTGCAAGATGAAATGCGAAGGATCAAAATGTCGCTGAGTTTTGATGCCATGGCCAGGCTCATTCCAAAGACCGTAGCGCAATGGGCTCCTCAATTTCCAAGCGGTGGCGATCTTGTATCCCAGAACATCTATGATTTCTTGAAACTCAGGTCGCCGAGTACACCATCGCCTCCGCGCCGTCTGGCATTTCATGCATTCATGATGGTGGTGGATAGGCCTTATCGCGAGAAGTGGAACTACGACTACTTCGTTCGGAACGCAGGACTGACGTTGTGCGATTTCTTTGCGAGCACCAAAGGGGCGAGCCCTTACGAACACAGCCTGAATCTCCAAAAAGCATCAGGCTTTTTCACCTATATGGAACCTGAGAACATCGCAGCACCAAGTTGGAAGGCTGGTTTTGAGTTCAGGTGCCTCTTGCTTAAAGCACCAAAAGATTTGCCGTTCTTGTTGGCTTATGACTTCGACTATGTTGCTCCGAACAAGGCAACAAGCGATCTGTCGGAAGAAGAAATCAAGCAGTATGGAACGTATGTTTCAGAAAGCAGAGACCTCGACGCACGAGTCGGTTTTTACATACCGAAGAGGTCCGCTGAGGAAGGCATCTTGCTATTGAATAGCTTCAAATGGGATTGGCCCACCATTTACGGATCAATTTTCAACTACGTCACGGACGATTTCGCGGACAGCAACAGCGGCCAAGTGATCGATTTGATTTTGGCCGATGTCAACTCTAGGCAGATCATTGACCGAACCGAACGCAGTTATCATGCATCAGACTACGAGGTGCCTGATGACCGTAAGGTCTTTGTGAAACGCAGTGCTCTGAAACCGCATGACTTTGGTCCACTAGCTTCACTTTTCGAAACCCGTTTCTCGTGGGGGATTGATCTGTGAGTGATACTTCAATCGTTGCGAAGCCTGACAAGAAAAGTCATGAGTTCGACATCTACTACGGCGCAGATGCGAACGATCTTGCCGAGATCAATGGAGCGCTCATCAACGATCCAATGGCCTTGGACCGCCCCGAAGAACTGACGGGAAAGACCGCTCTGACCATCGCCGCAGCCGACGGTAACTATCTTGCCGCTTGGTATCTCTTGGTTGAGAAAGGTGCCGATCCTTGGATCGCCGATAATCACGGATGGATGGCACTCGATTATGCCCGAGCCATCGGGCATGAGCGACTTCGCCAAATGCTCTTGGAAGCGATGCACGACGATTTGGATGGACCGGAAGGAAACGTGGACGTCATTTCCGTTTTCCCAAGGCGATAGCCAGAGAGAATGTATTGAACTCTCATGGCCACGGACCTGCACTGCGACACCCAGAGAGAGCAGATTTTGGCCATTCATCCGCACCCGCAAGATGTGTTTTGTAGTACAAAACCATCTTGGCAAGGGGGCCGCTGCGCACCCCCGTTGCATCCCCCAGGCTGTGGCTCTTTCAGGGCGTTGAACCCGTTTCAGAGCCAGTAGATCGTATCGCCGATCAATCACTCGCGGTAGACTTCGCTCTCCCTGCACCCATCGATCAATGGGCTATCGCGCTCCTTGAAACCCACTCGCACCGTCTGGCCGTTGCATCACCAATCAGGGGCGCGTTCCTGCTCCCCCGATACCCCCATGACCATTTCATGGAGACGATTTCATCGAGACCGAATGAAGGGAGCATTCGCGCTACCCTTCCTTGGAACCATCCCATCGACCAAGAAGCCTTTGAACCCCTTGGAACCCTGACCAACCTTGCGCTGATTGGATACGTCCATGAGCTATGCCATTTGGCGCTCAAGTTTGAGTTTTCTCTTCTCCCAATCTGGCATCACACGGCGCAAAAGATCAAAGAACTCACGCCCGTGATGAGGATGCTCGATATGGCAAAGCTCGTGGGTGATTACGTAGTCAATCGCTTCCGTTGACGCACCTATCAATGACCGATTGAGGACAAGATTACCTCGCCCAGTCATCGATCCCCATCGATGGGACAGATCGCGAATAATAAGGCTTTGCGGTGTCATTTTCTCTTTGTTTGCGAACCGTTCCTTCGATACCTCAAGGCGCTCAGCAAACTTGATCTTTGCCCGCTTGAGTAGCCACAGGCGCAATAGCTCGCGAGTTTGTTCTTCGCGTCGTGGCCTAGTGCTGCTTACAACGATCTGACCTCGCTGCATTTTGACTGTATTCTGAATGCTGGGCTGAACTTTCAGTTTGTATTGTCGCCCAAGGTAAAGGTGAGTTTCGCCCCCAATGTAGCGTCGTTCAGGGGTTCTCGGCTGGAACTGATCAAAATAGCGAAGCTGCTTCTGTATCCAGGGTGCGCGCTTTTTCACCCGATCAATGATTTGCTCAACGCAAGCGTCTATAGGTGCAATTACTTCGACCGATTGATCGGGCAAGACGCTAATCGATAGCGTCTTGCGATCTCGACGCTCGACACCGAATCTTATCGTTTCACTGCCGAAGCTCGTCTCAAGCAGCTCGGCGCTCATCCTGGAAACCTCGCGCGCGCGACATCCATAATGCGAAGCTCAATATCATCGAGCTGATCCAGCGGAATCTCGATGCCTTTTTTATCCCGCACAACATCGAAGAAGTAGTCGTCGATGGCGTTGCGCATTTTGTTTTGGGCTACTTCGTTCGACCAGACATCGACAATATGATGATCCTTCACGATGGCGATGATCGACTGCGCTACGTCAGCTGTGATGGCATCATCGACACCGTCGTTGATTGATTTAAGGATTGGCTCAAGGACACCGAAGACAGCTTGCGCATCCGCATCGCCTTTGATGCTTTCCGGCACATCCCGACCGTGTTCGCGGCGAGCGACCCGTCCAGCTAGATCGACAACGGACTTAAGATAATCCTTCTCGGATATCCGCTTCTCGCGATAGTCGCGGATTGTCTCGGCTAGCATTTCCGAAAACTGCATATAGAAAGACGGGTCTTCATCCATCTTCTCGGTGATCGTTCGCTTAGTTGCGCTCGCGATCCTATCCGCTTTGGATGCCGCCGTTGTTCCTTCTTCTTCGATCACGGCATTAAGCGCATTCGGATCGTTAATATTCACCAGATCAATAATGACCTCGGCAGGCTTGGCCGTCACATGATCATCAAGCAGCTTTTGGATCTTCGGTTCGAACTCCTTCACATCGACCGTTTCCTGATAACGCAGCTGAACGGAGCGCTTTAGCTCAGAAAAAGCCTTCCAGTCCTTGGTAAAGGTCGTCACTTCTTTCTCGTCAAAAACATCGTAAAGCTTCTCAGATGAGAGCGAGATGTGAAGGCAGCGACCGTAGTCTTTCAGACGCCTATAGAAGTCATGGCGCTTCGCTTCGTCTGCAAGGAATTGCTCGAACTGCTCCATGTCCTTCTTGTTTCGGACCTCCTTGAAGACATCCCAGAGCTGCCCGTGCAGCTGGGGCAGTCTTCGGATTTCCTCACGGATATCATGCAGTGTTCCTGCGACATCATCGCCGTCGAAGCCTGCAAAGGCGCTGTAAGTTGTTAGCGCTTTGTCGAGCTCGCCAAGCAGCCCCTCATAGTCGATAATAAAGCCGAATTGTTTCTCTTTGTCTTCGTCCTCGAACAAACGGTTCACGCGAGCGATGGCTTGCAGAAGATTGTGTTCGCGCAGCGGCTTGCACACGTAGAGCACGGTGTTGCGCGGCGCATCGAAGCCCGTCAGGAGCTTAGAAACAACGATCAGAATTTCAGGATCGCCCGAGCCTTTGAATGCGCTGATGATCTGGCGATTATACTCATCCTCGCTTTTGTACTTGGCCATCATCTTGTCCCAGAACTTGCGAACCAAATCCTTGGATTCCTGATCGACTTCCTCATTTCCTTCTTTGTCATCAGGTGCGGAGATCACGATCTCGCTTGTGACATGACCAATCTCGTCGAGTACTTCCTTGAAACGCACAGCGGCAGCCTTTGAGGGTGCAACAAGTTGCGCCTTAAAACCTGTGCCTTGCCAGTATTTGCGGAAGTGCTCTGAGATATCGAAAGCCTTTGCGCGGATCGCTTGACCTGTCTTGGAGAGAGCGTCCATTCGCGAAAACTTGCGCTTTAGGTCAGCCTTCTGCTTGTCGGTCAGACCTTCGCTGATCTTCTCAAACCAGGTGTCCACGACATCGCCGCTGACCTGCTGCTCGACAATCCGCCCCTCATAAAGAAGAGGGACGACCGCCTCGTCCTCGACCGCTTCATCAATTGTGTATTTGTGGATGAGTCCGCCGAATGTATCGAGCGTATTCTTCTCTTTTTTCAGAAGCGGCGTGCCCGTGAAGCCGAGGTAGCAGGCGTTGGGCAGTATCCGCCGCATCTTCAGTGCAAACTTACCGTGCCCGCCGTAGCGACCTGTTTGACTACGATGGCTTTCGTCCACGAGGACGAAGATGTCTGCGCTCTCATCCTTGAAGTCGCTCGCCTTCATCGCAGTATCGAACTTATTGATGATCGTTGTGATGAGCGGTGTCTTGTTCGAAATCAACTCGATCAAGTTGGAACCCGTGGCTGCGCGGACGGGCTCAAGTTCACAAGATTTGAAAGTTCCTTTTATTTGTTTGTCGAGGTCATCGCGGTCAGTGACAATGAGGATGCGTGGGTTCTTGACCTTCTTATCGAGCGCAAGCGCCCGACCGAGCATGACCATTGTCAGGCTCTTGCCCGATCCTTGAGTGTGCCAGATGACACCGCCCTTACGGCGTCCATCTACATCGCGCCTTTTCAGGCGCTCAATCGCGGTTCGGATACTGAAGAACTGTTGGTGACGGGCAACTTTTCGTACACCAGCGTCGAACACGGTAAAACGGCGAACGAGATCAAGTAGGCGATCAGGACGGCAAAGCGCATAGACTGCGCGATCTTGTTCGCTAATTGAGCGATCCCCAGCCGCCGCAAGTTCATCAAAAAATCGGCGCGCGTCAGCCAGATCACCAGAAAAGACAGCCTTCTTTTCTTCGTCTGTCAAAGGACGATTGATGGCAGTCTCGATGTCACTGTCCTGGTCTTCCTCGTCCCGCCAAATCTGCCAAAACTTGCGCGGCGTTCCAACGGTCGCATAGCGGGCTTCTTGCCGCTTCATGCTCATCAAGAGCTGCGCGTAATGAAAAAGCTGCGGGATATTGTCTTCGTTCTGATATTTGATGAGCTGGCTATCGGCCTTCTTCAATGACTCCGTAGGGCGTTTATTTTCGATTACGATGAAGGGGATGCCGTTAACAAAACAGACGATATCACAGCGGCGCGTCGCCGTGCTGGCTGTCCTCTCGACCGTCATTTCTGCGGTCACGTGGAAAACGTTATTCTCGGGTTTTTCCCAATCGATGTATTTGAAAGAATAACTCTTGCTGTCTCCCTCGATGGCCTTAGAGATTGTTGTCCCTAACACCATCAAGTCATACAAATCCTGGTTCGTCCCGCGTAGTCCCTTCAGCTTGTCGGGCGTCGGTTTAAGGCGGCGCAACGCCTCGTGGGCGTCCTCAAGATCAAACGCATAGCTCTTTCCCCGATAGCTATAGCTGTTCAATTCGAGCATCCGTTCAACAACGATGTCATCGAGGATAACATTGCGGGTCTTGCCGCGCAGCCTATCGACTTGAGCTTGAGACAGCGGCTTGAATCCAAGCGCAGTAAGAGTCTGGATCGCAGGAATCTGCGACTGATGTTTTTCGGCGGGGTTAAAGCCTTGCGTGCTCACAGCTGCCACCCCGCGTGCTTCGCTTGCTCATAGAATTGATTGCAGACAGCGCCTGGCGTTCGCCCGATCTTCTCGCGTGCCCTTTCTAGGATATCTACAAGCCCCGCATAATATGCTTGCTCGCCTGGATATGCTTCCGCCTCGTCCATCAGTTCCAGATGCCGACGATACACATAAGAAAGTGCATCAGCGACCTGCACCAATGACGAGTGGTTCGACTTGATGGCAAAGGACGTGTTGATGATGTGATCGAAGCGGTTTCTTGCAGTTCTATCGACCCAGACCATTGAACCCCGTCTGCGCTTTTGGATTTGGTATAGGCCGTCATACCAGGGATCGCAGCTGTACAAAGCGTCGGAATAGTTCGCCATCTCGCGCTTGTTGTCGTCCATGATGACGACCGTAAGCCCCTTGCCACCACTGACGCCCTGCATTTTTTTCTGCACGATTGAGCTGGTAAACATCGCCGAGCCGATCCAATAGCTGTTTCCAAACGGGTGCTCGTGCCCGTTGTTCGCAGCCGTATCGAAGGCTTCAAACGAAAGACCAATGCCGAATATCTTCCCGCCATTGGCGACTGCCAGCTCACAGACTTCCGTCAAGAACTGTTTGCGCTCCTCACCGTCGATCTGACCCCAAGCCCCAGCCCCGTTGATAAAGCGTTTTGTCTTTAGCTCCGTCCGCGCGCCAGGATGGCGCGCGAACAACTCTTCGAGCTTGGCGTCGAAATCCGCCGTCTTCTTACGCAACTTGTAGGCATCCACCATCAAGCCACACATTACGAAGACATCGCCTTGGTCGCTGGCACCGCTCTCATCGACATAGATGAACTTCATGCCGCAGCCTCGCCTTCGTCAGAAACTTCGACACGCCATTCGCCCGTCAGTAGCTTTTGCATGAGGCCGCGCTTTTGGTCTGTCACGGCTTTGATCTCGGCGTCCAAACAGGCGAGCTCCGCGTGTGAGGTGTTCACGACATCGGCGATTGCAGCTTGTTCGTTGGGGTCCATTGGCAGATAAAGCTTTCCTTCGAGGAACTGCTTGTTGGTCACGGCAATCGTGTTCTTGGCTCCCTTTTGCACCAGCGGGTGCAAGTAATTGCGCGCAGCCAAGGGTGACTCGAAGAGTGCATCGAGGATGATGCCAAGCGCGAAGGTTTGCGGGGTGAAAACACCGTAGAGTGGTGAGACGATGACCTCGCTGTCGATCTTGCTCTGTTTGATGATGCCAAGCGGGAAGTCGCCAGTGGGGCTCTTTGTGTAGACGATATCCCCAGGGAGAACACGGTTGTAGTGATCCGTGCTCGCCGCCGAGAATGAACGTCCGAGATGCTCGACCTGATTGACCAGCCCCTTGTGAACCGAAACGGAGTAGACTTCCTCAGCGCCCGTGGACTTTGAGCCATGCTCATGCAGCACATTGCTCAGGGGCACTTTGTGCCATTCGCCCGCAAACCCCGGCAAGCGCACCTTACCCGTGAAGAGATGGGTGCGCAGCCAAACACGGCGACGGAGATTCAGTGCCCGGAGGGCGTAGAGCTTTTCAAGTGCCTCGTCCCAGGTTCGCAAAAGCGCAGCAATCTTTTGCTGCTCGGTAAGCGACGCGACAGGGATGCGGATTTCTCTAACAAGCTCCGCACTTAAGTTATCTTGTCCGCCAGAGTTTGAAAGCGCACGGATACGCTGATAGTCGTTCTGAAGCACGTAAAACATGAATTCAGTATCAAAATCCGAATTCGGCAGAATCGCTGCGCATGCTTGGTTCGTTGCTGCATCTACACCAAGAATACCTACTTGGCCTCTTGTTTTGCCTTGGCCGTAGAGCGCTATGAGCAACGTGCCCTTCGGAAAGATTTTGGCCGCTGAATTGCGCAAGCCTTCTTCAGAAATCTGCTCTTTTGTTTCGCAAATCACAGAGTAATTCACTTCGGACGTTGTTGCCCAAGGAATCCCGCCGTTCTGCCAGTACTTAGAGTTTTTCCTGTCCGGCGTACCGCCAGATTTTATGGTCGCAACACTACCGAGTGCCACCGTTTTTCTTTCTTTTGATTGGTCAAGCATCAATCCCGAGCTCCCTGAGGTAGCCCGACATTTTGGCGCGCACATCCGCCAGCTCACCTTCAATCCGCACGATGTCCGCCTGCACGGCGGCAACGTCGATCTCTTCCTCCGGTTCGAAGGTGTCCACATAGCGTGGGATGTTGAGGTTGTAGCCGTTCTCGGCGATCTCCTCGGTGCTGGCGAGGTGGGAATACTTCTCGACCTCGGCGCGGGCGTTGTAGGTGTCGAGCACCTTCTTGATGTGGGTATCTTCCTCCATCACGTTCTGGGCCTTGCCAGGCGTGAACTCCTTGCTCGCGTCGATGAAGAGCACGTCCTTGCGATCTGCGTTTGCGCCGCCTTCCTCGCGGGAGCGGTCGAAGATCAGAATGGCGACAGGGATGCCTGTCGTGGTGAAGAGGTTGGCAGGTAGACCAACAACGGCGTCGAGAAGGTTCTCCTCGATCAGCTGCTGGCGGATTTTGCCCTCTGCCCCGCCACGGAACAGCACGCCATGCGGGACGATCACTGCCACGCGGCCTGATTGGCGCTTGGCGATCTCGATCATGTGCGTGATGAAGGCATAATCGCCCTTAGATTTGGGCGGAATGCCCCGCCAGTAGCGGTTGTACTGGTCTGTATCCGCACCATCCGCGCCCCACTTGTCGAGGGAGAATGGCGGATTGGCGAGGACGACATCGAACTTCTGAAGGTGGTCGCCTTCGATCAGCGCGGGGCTGTTTAGGGTATCGCACCACTCAATCCTGGCGGCATCCTTGGCATGCAGGAACATGTTCATGCGCGCCAGCGCCCAGGTCGCACCGTTAACTTCTTGCCCGTAGAGAGCGAAGTTGTCTGAGCCGACTTCCTCGGCAGTTCGGATCAATAGCGAGCCCGAGCCACACGCGGGGTCACAAATGGTGTTGCCTGCCTTCGGTGCGGCAAGCTTTGCTAGAAGCCCCGACACAGCAGCTGGAGTAAAGAACTCACCAGCTTTTTTTCCCGCATCTGAGGCGAAGCGCGAAATCAGGTAGATATAGCACTCACCGATAATGTCTTCTTTGACGCGCGAAGGACGTAGGTCGAGCGCTGGCTTGTTGAAATCTTCAAGCAGGTTCTTCAGACGGCGGTTGCGATCCTTGGTGCGGCCAAGGTTCGATTCCGAATTGAAGTCGATGTTGCGAAACACGCCTTCAAGCTTGGCGCGGTTCGAGTCCTCAATTTTTTCAAGCGACATGTTGATGAGTTCGCCGATGTTCGCTTCGTTGCGCTGGTCGTAGAGGTCATAGAAGCTCGCGCCTTCGGGAAGATAAAAGCGTTCGCGTTCCATGCGACGGCGAATACGCACGTCATCATCGCCGAACTGCTCGCGGTAGGTCTCGAAATGGTCGTTCCAGAGGTCTGAAATATACTTCAAGAACAACATCACGAGGATGTAGTCTTTATATTGTGCAGGATCGACTGCGCCTCGGAACGTGTCGCACGCAGCCCACGCTGCATTGTTCACTTCCGCCTGTGTCAGTTTGTCATTCATTCTTAATTCCTTTCGCGTCTCATATTGAGGCGGGAAACTCTCCCGCCCCAACAAATTTCTCAAATCAATCCACAAGGCGGTTTGTACTGCGAGCGCAATTGTCGCTCGATGAGCATGCGGTTCTGCTCGTCAGCGTAGATGGCAGCCACGCTCAGCTCGGCATGCCCCTGACCACGCCAGCAAGGCGCACGGTCGTGATTGGCGACGCGCTCACGAATGTTTGCTGACTCGCCAACGTCTACAACATTCCAAGTGGCCGCCATGCTCCGACGGCCAAGGATCACATAGACGCCCGAGCAAGGCTGTAGATAGTTGTCATTGCCGAAGGGCCCTTCGGCGTGATAGTTTCCGATATTGATCGGCATTATTCACCTCATGTGTTTGTCGGTTGATTTTTGCCCGCACGCTTGGACGGCTGACGGGCTCCAGGATGCCCAGCTTCATTGCCGTGAAGCTGGGCGTTTCGCACCTGACGCAGCAGGACGAAGCTCGTAAATTCTTCTTTCTTTCTCGCGAGTTCGCGCAGCAAGGCCGACTCACGCTCAGCGAGACGCCCAACCTCAACCACCAACTTCTGCGTTGCCAGATCGGGGATGCTGACTGGCATTTTCTCAAGCGCCTTACGCTTGATCATCCGAAGCTTGGTGCCTTGCGCAGAGCTATCCAAATAGCGCTGCGCCTCGGGCTGATTGATGAGCCACATTAGAAACTCAGGAAGCACCGCGTCTCCGTGCGCGCGAAGGATCATCAAGGGCAGCAGCGCGACCGCTCTTTCACCTTCGCCACCAACAGCAACCGTCGCCGTATTGTTCTCACCCCGCGAGCGAAAAAGCACATCTCCAGGCGCGACCATGTACCGATCCAGCTTTCCTTCCAGCCTAAATCGGGACGCAGCGCTCAACTCCACCAACCCATCACCACGCAGATCGCCAAGCTGAAGGGCGGGCACTCCGGTATGCTCATCACCGATGAGCGCAGAGCGGGCAGTAAAGCCGCTTTGTATGTCGCATACATCCGCGAGGGTCGTATTTTTATCTCTGTAGATCATTCTCATACATTACAACCCAACCCAACTGCTGTCAAGTCATTTTTTTGCAGTAGCTATACCTACAGATTTTCTGGCGCTCCTTTCAGGTCGGGCTGTCGTGAACCGAGCCTGTCGTCTCGGCCCTGCGGCTTCCATCCCTTGCGCGTGATCTGATGCCAGCCCAGGGGGCTGACTTTCTCTTTCTTCTTGCTTGGGGTCTGCGACCCCGTCCTCCGTCAAGACCAAGCCCTTCGTTTGATCTTCGGGCGCATCCAGCGGTCTCCCCGTCCTTCCGCATCTTCGATTTGTGCAGGGCGGGTGATCCCCCTCCGCTGGATGCGGTCTTGACGGTCTCCCCCCGCTCATTGGCGCGGGCCTAGTCCGGTTGCATGCGCAACCGACTAACCAAAGAGAAGGAAAAGCCAATGAAACAAGATATTTATCAAAAAGTGACGGACAAAATCATTGCCGATCTGGAACAAGGCGAGCTGACTTGGCTCAAGCCTTGGTCAGCAGGAAGCCTTGACGGGCGGATTGTCAAACCGCTGCGCCATAACGGTATGGCCTATAGCGGCATTAACGTCTTGATGCTTTGGGGCGCAGGCCTCGAGGCGGGTTTTCTCTCGCCCTACTGGATGACCTTCAAACAGGCCAAAGAACTTGGAGCGCACGTCAAGAAAGGCGAGCGCGGTAATCCCGTAGTCTATGCAAACACTCTCACCAAAACAGAAGAGCAAGAAGACGGCAGCGAGGAAGAGCGGAAAATCCCCTTTTTGAAGGCTTACACCGTCTTCAATGTCGAGCAGATTGAAGGGCTGCCCGAGCACTACTACGCCAAGCCTGAGCCCGTGATTGATGGGGCGCAGCGCATCGACCATGCGGAGGAGTTCTTTGCGGCAAGCGGCGCTGATGTCAGGCACGGCGGCAACCGCGCTTACTATTCAGGCGGCAGTGATCATGTGCAGATGCCGCCCTTTGAGTGCTTTCATAGCCCCGAGAGCTACTACGCAACCCTTGCCCATGAGCTGACCCATTGGACAAAACACCCAACCCGCCTTGACCGCGAATTCGGGCGCACGAAATGGGGCGATGAAGGCTACGCCCGTGAAGAGCTTGTTGCCGAGCTTGGCGCAGCGTTCTTGTGCGCTGATCTGGGACTGACCCCCGAGGCGGGCACCGATCATGCGGCTTATATCCAGAGCTGGCTTAAAGTCTTGAAAGACGACAAGCGCGCGATTTTTTCCGCTGCGGCGCATGCACAGAAGGCTGCCGACTATCTGCACAGCTTCCAAGCCACTCCGGAAACCCAAGAAGAAGGAGTCGCCGCGTAAGCGGCGGCTCCCCTGACAGGAGGAGGCAAGAGGCATGGAACAGCACACAATCATATGGCGGCACGTCGAAATCGAGATCACATACACCCCTGAAAAATGGATTGTGGTCGATCACATCGAACTGAGAACCAAGAACAAGGCCGCACTGCCTGTCACCGAGACAGGCTATCGCTCACACTATGTCGATGTCGGGACGGTCACGCACTATGGCGGCGTGGTCGCCTTCGTCACCGCGTGGCTTGATCATGAGGCCGAGCGCACGGGCTGGAGCAATGATCAGTTGAGCTTGTTTTGAGGGAGAGGAAAAATTTTCGGCTGGCCAGTCGGTCAGCCACTAACAACTCATTCTAGACAGATTTTCGATCATGGGTAATTTTATGGACAGAATCTGATTATCTATGGTAAAATAAGTAATGAAATCAATTCTTTGCTCGAAAAGCATTATTACTCTGTTTGCTTGGATGTCCGCAGCTTTTCCCTACATCTTCTATGGCTTGCTGCCTTATCAGCACTCCTATTGGCCTGGCTTAATATCGGTCTCATTTAGCGCGCTATGTTTTATCTATCTCTTTTTTCAGTGGGGGTACTTTGAAAAATCTCACAAATAGATCCGAGCTTAAAGAAGTTAGGGCATCGGGAAATGTTTTTGTCCTGATTTTCATAGCAGTAATTTTATTTGGATTATTGGGATATACCTTCACAAAGAGCGCAAATAAGGGCACTGGGAACCTCACAAAACAACAATCAAAGCTATACGCACAGCGGCTCATTTCATTCTTTAACCTTGTCGACGGAGCATTCAACAAATTGCGTCTGAAAGGCTGCTCCGAGAACGACATCAGCTTCTCAAATAGTGCAGATACGGGCCCTTTCGTTTCGGACAATGACTCGGTAACAGCGCCATTAGATAATTCTTGTCATATTTTTTCTGACAATGGCGGCAAGGTGGTCTTCAATATGAATTGGTCAGATTATCAGGTAGAACAGAGCGAGATGCCTTCGCCCAACAACCATGGGAACATCTATTTCTTACAACGCAACGGGAAAACTTTAGGTGTGGGAACGGCGGCTAATGACCTGATGGTTCATTTAAATTATGTGCAAGAAGATATTTGTCGAGCGTATAATGATGCTCTGAATCTAAGTATTGATTATACTGTAGACGACACAGGTTCAGTCGTTGGGGATGAGAATCCAGACTACATTGGCCTTGAAAATTTTTGCAGATATAATGTTAGCGATCGGCGCGGCCAGATCAGGAAAACTTGGATTGCAAAATAGATGAGCAATCACAAGAACCTTCGAGATGGTGAGACTGCCTTTGGTACGATCAACTACTATCTTTCAAAGCTATGGCGAACGCTTCGCGAGTTCGCTTTCGATGGCACGCATCGAGGCAAGAGCGTTGCGTTGCTCCTGAGAGCCGCGCGCAGCAGCCGAAAATGCGATAAACGCTTCTTTGCGCAATCCATATAGTTCTGCGGTGCCAAGTGTTGCCGCTTCAAATCGTGAGACGAGTTTCATCGTATCCTCCTTTTGTTCAAGGAGGCCCCGAACCGCTCAGGGCCTTTCGGCCCCGAACATCATCATCCGACTATGAAGGCTCTGATGGGTCGGGCGTCTCTACGGACAAAGGAAAAGGATACGCAGGTCTCGCATCACTGGTTTGCAGCAAGCATCACAGCGGCAGCTCTGGACTATCTGATTGATCGAAAAAGGGCGCGGTTGGCGCGTTATGGCTGTGCCGTCTCAAAGCGAGTGGCACGCGCCACTATTCCATGCGGATTATCGAACTCGGAAGAACAGCGAGGCTGCCCCAGGAGGATCGGTTTGGCTCAGGTGCAGCATGTCTTTGCTTCAGCCGCATCCCTGATCCCCTTGGTCGAGATGGGCATGCAAGAAAACACCCATGAATCCCTGACCGAAGGCGGCGTCGCATATCAATGGCCTGCCCGCACCACCTGCCCGAGGGCAGCCGTGTTGACCATGACCTGCGAGCCTATGCCTTCGGCCCAACGGGAGGGCGTTAGCAAGCCAACCCAAACAAAGGAGATCACATCATGGCACGCGAAAAAACCAACAACACCCAAGCACAAAACGCCCCTCAATATCTGGCCTGGCACGTTACAGAGAAGGGCGAGAAATCCTACTGGAACAAAGTCGGTGCAGCCTGGCCGCACAAGGACGGCAAAGGCTACACGCTCCAGCTCGAAACTTGCCCGATCAATGGACGCATCGTCCTGCGGCTTCCTTTGGAAGATACCCCAGAAGAGCAAACCGAGGGGCGCGCGTAAGCGCCCCTTGCCATTGCCTACGGCCCCGATGGGCGGCGTGTCCTTTGACGAGATCGACGCCGCTCTTCTTTGCGGCCTCGCTCAGGATCAGGGCGCTCGATCTCTCGATAGTTTGCCACGTCCTTGCGCAGTTGCATCAGTTCGCTGCTGGCAAGTGATCTCTGACGCTTGATATCGCGCTGTAAAGCTTCACGCTCTTCGATCTGCTTGAATATCAGTGCGTCTTTTTCCGCGCGATCACGCTGCCATGCCAGCAGTGTCTCTTGCTCATTCTGTTCTTTGATCTTGGCATATTGCCCAGTCAGGCGATGCCATATCCCAGAAAACCCACTTGGCAATCGCCGAGCGCGCTGTTGGCCTTCAGCCTGCCAACGCTTATCATGAGATGCGTAGAGTTTCGCGCGTTCTTCTTGATGCCGCGCGACCATCTCGGTCTTGCGAAAATCCAGCATGGCAAGGCGCTGCCTTGTGCTGGCTTCTGCTTCTTTGATGAAATCCTGAACTTTACGCGTCATGGCTTGCGCAATCGTCGCTTTGACCTGCTCGGTAGATGGCAGGGCTTCACGATTTCCAAGACGCGCTTCGAGCTCTTTGGTCTTCAGCCCCACATAGCGCGAGAGCGAATAGACCTCGCCGCGATAATCAAGAGCCACAAACCCGCGACGATCACCTCTTGCCAGCCAGAAGCCCCGTTCTTTCAGTGCCGCTTCGAACGAGGCGCGATTATCGGAGTGCTTCCAAGTATCTTGGAGCGCAGCCTTAATCTCGCGAGGATCGACACCTGAGCGCTTTGCTTGCTGCCACTCTTCGCGCGTGAAGTTCAGCGGATCACGAAGGCGACGATCCTGTAGGCCGCGCGGCATGTCCCATCCATGTTCCAGATAGAGAGAACGCGAGACATCGCGGAGCTTCGTCTTGTAGTGCGGCAAGTTGATCGCGCGCATCTTTTCGGCATCGATGCGCGACCAGACAACATGTGCATGGCGTCTGCCATCTTTTTCGTGAAAGACGATGGCACGGGGTTGGTTTTCAAGACCGAGCTTCTTCTCGATCAGGTCAGCGGTCTTCTCAAAGACTTCGGTTTCGACGCAAGCGCCCTCTGGTGGGTTCAAACTCATTGAGAACAGGTAGTTCTTGCAGCGCGTCCCGCGAGCGATGGCATCAGCTTCATGGAAGGCATCTAGGAGATCATCACTGACAAAGCCCGAGACTTCGTGCAGTGCGACATGTTCATTGTCGCGCGTGGCCATAAGATAGCGCGCAAGTTGTCCTCCATCGCCCCGTTCTTTGGCCTTCAAGATCATGGCGAAGCTCCTGGCGATTTGCCAAGCGCTCGCATGAGTTCAAGGCGCAGTTCTCTGATCTCTTCGCATGCGGCGACCAAGTCAGCTTCGGTCTCAGGTGTGACAGGCAGTGAGCCTGTGTTCACCGCCTTAGCAAGTTGGTTGATGTTCTGAGATAGACGCGAGTTACCCAACGCGCCCAGCACGCGTCCCAAAGCTTCGGCATCCCCTACAGACGTGTTTCCTGGCTTCTTGCGGATAGAGGCTTCATCACCGAACAGGCGCTCTCTGATATGTGCGGCCAGCGAATGCCTACCGCGCTCAGCATCTAGACGCGCCCGCTCTTCGAAGGTGAAGCGGATCGAAAACGGCGGCGGATAGCTGGCACTACGTGCCTTATCCTCTGCTATCTCGTTGAAGTTATGGTCTAAAGTGCTCATCATCGCACTCCAGACTTGGCATGTCTGATCGTACGAGATGGTATTCCCAAAGTTCGAGCGTGTCGAACAAAAGTGTTATTTCTTCATCGGTTAGGGAATCGAACTGGGAGTTCAATCTTTCTCCCGACGAGCGCACCATTTCGCATTTCCCGGATAACCCTCCTAACACCTTAAAACGTAAGGTCGTTTTTGGAGTTCCGCACACACCTTCCGGCGTGTGGGTCAGCGGATCAGAAAATGCCCGTCTGAGCGTCGTCTGACGAACCGCACAGCTTCCACTTTTGTATATATCCCAAGGCCTTGAGGGGAGCCGCAAGGCGCGTTCCATGCATTCTTCAAGCTTCGCCGCGTTCGGGGTTGGTTCTTCGGCCTTGGCGACTGACACCAACTTCTTACGTTCGAGCTCTTCGATCTTCGCTTCCAGCGCTTTGAGAACGGACGAGTTCCTGGTCTCGACCATACGATCAACGAGTATCCAAGATACTCTCATCAGCAGCTTTCGATTGCCGCGCCCATTCGGCGCGCTCCGCTGTTGCTAGCTCCAAAGATCCGTTCCAGCCGTCTTTGAATATAGCGATTGCCAGATCGACCAAGCGTAGTTGACTGGAGGCTTTTGAGGACATCCTCGAAACCACCTTCAAGTCTGGCTTGCGGGATCGACTTGCTCTTTTGCGAGCAACCGAGTGTTTCGCAGCGGTAGTATGCGTAATGCTTGTATTTGCCTTTGGACCAAGCACCTGTCATCGCGTTTCCGCACGCGCCGCAATGAACGTGACCGCATAGCGGGAAGTCAGGAAAGAAGTCAGCTCTTGCTATGGGACGCGCACCCTCTTTCAGGTTCCGCAAGATTTGCTCATGGGTCGCATGACCAATCAGCGGTTCGTGATGGCCACGACGGAGCGAAACTCTCCACTTCTTGGCCTGAACATGCCCCGCGGCTTTGTTGCGCAAAGCGTGTAGATGCCGAATTTCCCCTTTCCCCAGAGATAGTTATCCTGCGGGCTCGGTGACGGGTACGCCGAGCGCGGTGTAGCCGTTGAGCACGGCGGTGCGGATCTGTAGTTCGGCAACCTGACGATCGAAATCCCGTGCCATAGGCTCTGCCCCAACAGCTTCACGCAGTGCATATTCGTCTCGGCGCGGCTTCGGCGCTGATAGCTGCTCCACATTCGCCAGATCGCGCGGCCGAGGTAATTGGACGTGCGTAGAGCCTCGTTCCGGGCAATCGCGCCGGCTGTTGAGGGCTTCCCCGGTTTGGCGTTATTGCGTGTGTGCCATGTCTTTCCTCCGTTTTCCTTAAACACAGCGGAGGACCAATCCAGTGGGGAAGACTAGGTCAGCCAGAAAAGACCAGACATGTTTACCGCTCGGTTTCCGAGCCGTGAAACTCGCCGACAGAGGGAAATCAGCGGCTCCTGCGCCTAGGTTTCACTGAAATCGGTTCGCGTTTGTCGCCAAACAGAGCGATCCGAGCGGTCGCCAGTGGAAGGACCTTCGAAGCTCGCATGCGCGGCGATCATCACCCGCGGTCGACCTAATTCAATAGAGCCTTACCCCAGGCCATTTCTATGATCTTGCGGACCAACTTGACCTCGCCGCTTGCGTCTAAAGCAGACCAATGGGCCTTCATTGCCCGTCCAAATGATGCAACGTCGCGTTGAACACGATGGTGTGGGATGCCAGTGTTGGTGCGGCGGATACTGCGTCGGCAAGCGCGTGAGGGGCCTTGGAGGATTTCGAGCTCATTCGGCGGATCGGGCGGGGCGACACCCGGGCGATGCGCAGTCTCTACGAGAGGCATAACGGGGCGGTTTACGCCTTCGCGATGTCGCGCGCGAAAAATGCGGAACTGGCTTCGGACTGTGTCCATGACACGATGATGGAGGTCTGGCGCACTGCCGACAGGTTCGCCGAGAGGTCCTCGGTGCGGACCTGGCTCTTTGCCATTGCGCGCAACAAGCTCGTTGATGCTTTGCGGAAACGGGGTCGTATGTCCTATGTCGAAGACGTGCCCGAGACCGAAGATCCGGCCCCCAGCCCGGAGGCAGCGGCCATCGCAGCGGCGGAGCGCGGGCGCCTTTATCGCTGTCTCGAGGGGCTATCCGGACCGCATAGCGCGGCGATCCGGCTCGCGTTTTTCGAGGAGTTGACCTATCCGGAAGTGGCCGAGGTCGAAGATGTGCCCGTGGGCACGATCAAGACGCGGATCTTTCACGCCAAGCAGGCGCTGATGCGATGTCTTGAAACGGGGCTGCGGAAAGCGCGCTAATCCGCGATCAGCTCCACAAGCTCGGGACGCGCGGCAAGCGCCTGCCGCGCGGCTGCAGCGGCGTCGGCATCCGGGAAGGACAACTGCACAAACCCGAGCGCCGTGGGCCCGTCGGTGATTGTGCCGCCGAGAGGCGTGAGCGCCTCGGCGATCTCCGCCAAGGTCGCGGTTTCAGCAAAGCGGACCTGCAACGCGGCCTCGACCTGAGCATCACTGGCCGTGCGGAAATTGCCCTCGCCCTGGAGGAAGCGTGGGCCGAGCGTGACCTGCCAGACGGCGATTGCCAGCACGGCCACCGCCGCGTAGCGCAACGCCTGAGCCCAGGGGCGGCGGTTCTCGTTGGCGGGTGTCGGCATCTCAATCTGTGCGGCGATCCGATCCCATACGGCCTCGGCTTGGTGATGCTCCGGTCCGTTGGCCAGCTCTGCCTGAACCTTGCGCAACAGGTCGACCTCAGCCGCGAGCGCGGCATCGCGGGTCATCTCAGCCTCGAACGCGGATTGCGCCTCGGGGCGCATCCGGTTCTGCAGGTAGTCGAGAATATCCTGTTCGCGATCCACGGTTTTCCGCTCGTTTTTGGCTGTTTAAAATTGGTTGTCGCACAAACCGGGCCGAAGGTTCAAAATTATTGTGATCGGAGGGGCATTGACCGCGGGGGTGCGTCGATGTCCCCAACGGAGTGTCGCCGAGCAGGAGAGTGCCATGCCAGTTCAATCGTCTCGGGCCGTGCGGTTCGCCCTGCTGATCGCGGCGCTTGCGCTGGCCGGATGCGCTGCGCTCCTCGATGACGCGGGGTCTCAGGATACGCCAGACCTCGTGAACCCACGGCAGGTGATCGCGCTCTTGCCCGATGCGCAAGGGGTGGCGCAGATGCGCGCCGAGACCGAGGCGGAGGGCTATCGCGAGCTGCGCGTCACGCGGCTTGCCGGGCTGGGCTTGACGATGATGACCTACCGAATGCCCGACGGGGTCACCGGGGAAGAGGCGATCTTCGCGCTGGAGACGGCGGTTCCGTCCTCGTCGGTGGGCCTGAACCACGCCTATCGACCACAGCAGGCCGGCGCGGTGCGGGGGCTCGACTATGCCGATGGGTTGATGGGCTGGACCGAAGGGGCGTGCCGGGCGCAGATGGCCATCGGGATGATCGACACTGCCATCGATCCCTTGACGCCGAGCCTAGCAGGGGTGCGGGTCGAGACGCGGCAGTTCTTCGACGGCCCGGCGGCAGACCCGCAGCACGGCACGGATGTCGCCTCGATCCTCGCAGACCCGGCGCGGTTGCGCGATGTCACGCTCTACAGCGCGAATGTGTTCGGTGGCTCGGGGGGCGGGGACCTCGTGACCGGGGCGGAGGCGCTGGTCCGCGCGCTCGACTGGCTGGCAACCGAGGAGGTTCGGCTGGTCAATCTTGCGTTGGCGGGCCCTTACAACAAGCTTCTGGATCTTGCCGTGGCGCGGGCCAGCGCGCGCGGGCTGATCCTGGTGGCGGCTGTGGGGAATGATGGCCCGGCCGTTGAGCCGATGTATCCGGCAGGCTTCGACAATGCGATCGCGGTGACAGCCGTCGATGTAGACCGGCGGGTCTACCGAAATGCGGTGCGCGGGCCCCATGTGGACGTGGCCGCCCCGGGGGTCGATGTCCGGATCCGCGGAGCCGGAGGGGCACGGTTCGTGACCGGCACCTCGATCGCGACCCCGTTTGTCACCGCCCGGCTCGCCGCCGATCCCGACGTGGTGGCAGCACGAAACACGGACGAGGTGCGCGCCCTGCTGGCCCGCACCAGCGCCGAGTTGGGCGCGTCGGGCCGCGATCCGACTTTCGGCTTTGGTCTGGCCAAGGCCGAAGGCGTCTGCGGGGGCTGACGCGGCATTGCTGCCGCGTGTTTTTCTAAAATGAACCCCCGCCAGGAGGGCGGGGGTGAGGACCGAACCCGGGTTCGGTCAGGCGATCAGGAACATGTCGGCGGTGAAATCGGCGACCGCAACATCCTCGAAGGTGATGAGCTTGTTGTTCAGCGCCAGTTCCACGTCATCGCCCGTCTGGGACAGGCTGTCCAAGAGGTTGGCCTCGGTCACATCCGGGTCGTTGGTAAAGAAGGCCAGCTGGTCGATGCCGACTTCGAAATCGAGGATCACGTCGACGCCCGCGTCCTCCTGAAAGAAGACGAACGTATCCGCCCCCTCGCCGCCGCTCATGGTGTCGTCGCCCGACCCGCCGCGGATCACGTTGTCCGCGTCATTGCCGGTCAGGATGTCATTGCTGGCCGTGCCGGTGACGTTTTCGAAGTTGATGGCGTGACCGTCCGGGCCCGCACCATTGTCGATCTCGATCACCCCGGTGGCAAGGTCCACACTGACCGGCCCGGAGGCCGCACCGAGGTCGAGCGTGTCGACACCCGCGCCGCCGTCGAGGTCCAGCGTGATCGCATTCACCACATCGCCCTCGAGGACTGCGGTGTCATCGCCGCCGCCGAAATTGGTCTCGAGCGTTTCGGTATTGCGGATGTCGAGCTGGAAGAGCCCGTTCACCGACTGGTCATTGACCTCGACGCGGGCGAATTGCACACCCTCGGCGCTGGTCGCGAAGGTGGCCACGTCCTTGTTCTGCAGGTCCGTATTCACGAGATCCGTATCGAAATTGACCTGAACCCGGTCCTCATCCGCGCCCCCGTCGAACAGGTCCGAGCCGTCCCCGTTGTTCCAGATGATCGTGTCGTCCCCGGCGTCGCCCTGAACCGTGTCGCCGCCCTTGTTGCCGATCAAGGTGTCGTCTCCATCGCCGCCCAGGATCCGGTCATCGCCTTTCCCACCGGAGATCACGTTATCCGCGTCGTTGCCGATGATCTGGTCGCCGCCCGCGGTGCCGATCACGTTCTCGAACCCGATTGCCTTTGAGGTTTCGACCGCAGGTCCGAGGTCCAGACCTTCGAGGTCTTCGGGCGCAATGACGCCATTCGCGAAGAACACGTTGTCGACAAAAGCGCCGCTGTCGAGATTGACCGAGATGTTGCTGGTGATGCCGCTGAAATCGAGCGTGTCGATGCCTGCGCCGCCATCGAGCTGCAGCCGGATCGCGTCGAGCACCCCGTCGCCGATAATCGCGGTGTCCTTGCCACCGCCAAAATTCGTCTCCTTCACTTCGGTTTCGCGGATATCGAGTTGGAACAGACCCCGCTCGGTCTGACCGTTCAATTCGATCCGGGCGAACTGGATCCCGTTTTCGGTCGTGGTGAAGGCCGCCACATCGTCGTTTTGCAGATCGGTATTCACAAGGTCGGTGTCGAAATTCACTTGCTGGCGGTCCGTGCCGTCCCCGCCGTTCATCAGGTCCGAGCCGTCCCCGTTATTCCAGACCAGAAGGTCATCGCCCGCGCCGCCGAACATCCGATCGTTGCCGGTATTGCCGATCACCACATCGGCGCCAAATCCGCCAAAGAGGCTGTCGGCCTCTGCGCCGCCAGAGATCTTGTCATCGCCGAACAACCCAAAGGCAATGTCCTTGCCGTCGGATCCGAGGATGTGATCGCCTTTGACAGAGCCAAAAATAAGCTGAAAAAGTGTAAGATAAGACATTGGGGTCTCCGTTCTGGTATTGTCCTCAACACATGCCCGCCGACCTCTCAGAGGCGCTCTTCTGCGCGTGGAGCCGGCCAAGTGTGCGGTGGTCGCGAGAGCGCGCGGAACGGTTCAAAAGTTTTTGCGATTTTTTGGGCTGCGGCGTTGCCGGGGCAGTTCTGACCCTTGAAGTCGGTTCGACCCTTTGGCAGGCGCGTGGTGCGCAGCGAGGATGCCCGTCTACCGACGGTGTCTCTCGCCTGCAGTGCCAGCATGCTCACCTATGCGGCCATCGGACCCCATGTGGAAAAGAGGCGGCTGAGTGGAGTGAAGATCGATGGCACGCGGGCTCGTGTTGAAAACCGCGCGCCGAACGCGGCGGCCATCGGATCGCGGCTGGGATCCGGGACCATGCGCCTGTCGCCGCTGAATACGGTGGAGGGGTCCGGCGCTAGATCGCGCTGGAAACGCGTGGGGTCGAGCGTTTCAAAAGGCGTCCCTTAGCCAGCCTCGCCTTGTCGAACCCACCCGTCCTGTCTTGGCAAGAAGGCCTCCACGGACGCGCTTGCGATCACGATCAGGCCGCCTGTCTCGGGGTTGGGGACGTTGAGCCCGCCCTTGACGGCGCGAACCGTGACCCGCCCCCTTGGGAGCTTCGTTGTCAAAGCCTCGCAGTCCACGGCCTCGGGCTCCTGAACGCCGACGGTCACCTGAACCCGCATCTGGTCGTGAGACAGGCCCACGGCCTCGAAGATCGGCAGGGCAGAATGGCGGATGGCGTCTTCAATCGCGCGCGCGGCCGCTTTCGTATGGTCTTGCCCGTACTGGTCGTTGCCCATGCCCATTTCAATGATGAAGCGCTGTTCACTCATTGCGCAGGCTCCATGTCAAAGCTGACCGAGAGGGCGACATTGGCGATGATCGTCGGATTGCCCGAGCCCTCGGGGCGCGGGATGTCGAGCCCTCCCGTGGTGACGTGAAACTCCGTCTGGCCGTAGGGAAAGACCTTTTCGAGCTCTGCGATCTCCACAGCGCCCGGGTTCTGCACCCCAACATCGACGCGGATCCGCATATCGGTTTTCTCGAACCCGAAAAGCTCCGCCAGGTTGATGGAGTTGTGCCACAGGGCGTCCTTGATGCCGCGTTTCACGGCCTCCGTATAGTCACCGCGCCGCAGGGAGGTGCCAATCCCGAATTCGGTAATCAGTCTTGGCATCAGTCAGCACGTCCCTTGCTGCAGGATAAGAGATGGATGAGCACTCGTTCGACCCGACATGCTCCGGTGTGCCAAGCCTAGCGGCTTCAAGACAAACTGCAATCATGGCGCCGAAAGTCGATGATCCGGGGCGGCCTTGATCCGCAAACATCTCGTCCGCCCCGCGACGAGTATCTGCGCCCATGGCGGATATCGCGCGCGCCGCCGTCGCAGCCGGAGCCACGCGATGAAAGGCCGGAAGGGTCCGCAGATGAGACGCTCAAAATGATCCGGAGCAAGGCTTGGCGTGCACGTAATCGTCCCTGGGCAAGTGAGGGCGTCCAAAGCCGAAGTTTTTGAACCGTTCGCGGCACTCGCACGACCTTTGAGCGATCCGGCCTGCTGGTCGATCCGCAAACACCAACGCATAAAGGCAAAAGACATGGCAAAGACATCGAATGCATTGATCGAGGGTGGCGACGGGTTCGGCGACCCGGTTGCGCTGTTCACTCCGGACCAATCCCGCACGGAAAACGCACCGAGAGCATGGCCACAGGCCCTTTCCAGGACAGTTGGCTCGCAACGGTTTGCACGCGCCATCGAACAGGCAAGGCAGACCATGTCGCTGGCACCGTGGCTTCAGTACAGTGCCAATCCGGACTTGGAGCAAGCCGCCGCCGAACGACAGCTCAAGCACCAGATCGCCGCCGCGCTGGATCAGGGATTTGTCCTGCATGACCCCTGTTTCCCCGAGTTTGCCCGGCTTGATAAGCACAACCAGTTTGGCTTGGTGAACCCGGACAACCTCTATTTCCTGGCCAGTATCGAAACGCCCGGGAGCTACGTGATCTCCGGCAAACGGGGAACCAGCGCTGACCTGCAGATCCAAGTGGGCGCAGGTGAACCGGGCTTTGACCCAAACCTTACGAGCCCGATCCCGGTCAGCGAACTGGACCTGAGTGCCTTGTCGGTCAAACGGAACGGCGAATTCACCCTCCTCATCAGTGACACCCAGCCCTGTGACCTCAAGCGCGGGGAAAACTGGCTTTGCAACACCAAGGGAGAGCTTCGCGCGAACAGCGTCCTGATCAGAGAAAGCCTGATGGACTGGGACACAGAGACGGGCGGCACGTGGCGGATCGAACGCGTTGACACCGTGGGCAAAAGAAACCCACTTCCGACCCCTGAGCTGGTGGACCTGCAATACGAACGGGCGGCGCGCTATCTCACCGGCTCAACGACAGGTTGGATAAAATTCGTCGAGCAACTCAGGGTCAATCTGCCTGCCAATCACATCAGTGCACCGCGCAAGACCGGGCAAGGCTTGCCGGGGCAGTTCAACTCCGCTGGTCATTTCCGGATGCGCCCTGACACGGCAATCCTCATCACGGTGGAGGAATCCGACGCGCGGTATCAGGGCATCCAACTCGGCGATCTCTGGTTCAACGCCCTCGATTTCCGCCGCCGGCAAACGAGCCTCACGACGAAACAGGCGTATCAAAGCGAGGATGGCAAGTACCGCTTCGTGATCAGCGCGGAAGACCCCGGATTTGAAAACTGGCTGGACCCAGCTGGCGCCTCCACAGCTTTTGTTTTCATGCGCTGGCAAGGCATCCCGCACGGCCCGGGAGAAGACCCGAAGGCACCAAACGCGCCTGGCAGCCAAGTCTTGACGTTTGATCAGCTTGCCGAAGAGCTGAAATGCGAACCTGTTTTCTCGCCAGAACAACGAAGAGCTCAACTCGCCGCTCGCCACGTGAGCGCGATGAAGGTTCCCCGAGGGTTTTGATGACCTCGAAGACTGAGGGATGCGCGCGTGTATCCCCGACAGGACGCAGCGTGAAGACCACCGCGCAGCACGACAAGCGTCGCTAACATCGCCCCTCTTGAGACAGTGTTGCGCGATGCCCTGCCGGGCAGTGGTCAAAATCATGTCCGGCGGGCTGAAAAATTGGCGGCGCGTCGCCGCCCCGAAGGCTCATCGACCTGCGGGGACTGTGCGGCGCGCTCCAAACGCCAGTCCGGCATGTCGTGACACCCCGCATGTGCCGACGGGGCAGATGACAGGGACAATCCGACTGCCCCGCTGCCGAGCCGCGGCTCACTTGCCTGTGAGCCCTTGCCAGATGCTTCGAAACAAAGTTGCACCGAATCTCTACCTAGTGGTAGGTAGGCTTCATTGGGGTGGAGAAACAACTGGAATCGAAATCCGGGGCGCACATGCTGTGGCGGATCCGCATGGGGTTCGGCCGCTCGCCAGCATCGCTGATGCCACCGACGCCGTTTCGACGCCCTGCGCAGCGCAGGCAAGACAACCGCGTACCGGGGCAGGGCGACGCAGACAGATGAAACGCCATCTCGAAAGGTCAGGGCCATGGAATTGAACGCAGATTTTACGCAGCGCGTGGTCATCCACTCCGATCAGCTGGACTGGGCGGCCTCGCCGATGCCGGGCGTCGACCGGCGCATGCTGGACCGTATCGGCGGCGAGGTTGCGCGGGCCACGACCATCGTGCGTTACGCGCCGAACAGCAAGTTTTCCGCCCACACCCATACGGGTGGCGAGGAATTCATCGTGCTGGGTGGCGTGTTTCAGGATGAGCATGGCGATTTTCCCGAAGGCACCTACGTGCGCAACCCACCGACCAGCGCCCATACGCCCGGGTCCGATGCGGGGTGCACGATTTTCGTCAAGCTCTGGCAGTTCGACATGGCCGATCGCACTCAGTTTCGGAAATCCATGGCGGATGAGCTTGCGGCACCGGTGGATGGCGTTGCGCGTGCCATTCTCCACGAGGATCCGCGGGAAATTGTCAGCTATAGCCATCTCGATCCGGGCGCGACCTTGCGCGATGCGGCGGAGGGCGGCCTCGAACTGCTGGTGATCGCGGGCAGCCTGACCGAGGGCGGGGATGTGCTCGGCAAAGGCGGCTGGCTGCGCCTGCCCGAGCGGCAGCCTCTGGTCGCCGAGGCAGGACCGGAGGGCGCAAAGGTCTGGATGAAAACCGGCCATTTACGCTACGCCAAGCCGCCGGCTGTCTGATGGTGGCGCAGAACCGACTGGCGCTTGTTGCCGGGGCGGGGCCGGGATTGGGTCAGGCGCTGTTGGCGCGCTTCGCCGCCGGCGGGCTCACCCCGGTTGGTCTCGGACGCACGCGGCCGGATCAGACCAACGGGGCGTTCCACGCGCTCGACCTCGCCGATCCGACAGCCGTCGCGCCGGTGAACGCAGAACTGATGGCCGAGCACGGTCCGCCTGCGGTCGTGGTGCACAATACGGCGGAGCTTGTGATCGCACCCTTCGCCGACACCACGCTGGAAGATCACCAACGCTGCTGGAGCTCCATGGTGCAAACGGCCATCGTGCTGGCTCAGGCCACGCTGCCGTCCATGGCGCAGACCGGGGGCGGGGCGTTCCTCGTTTCCGGGGCCACGGCCTCGCTCCGGGGTGGGGCGCGCTTCTCGGCCTTTGCCATTGGCAAATTTGCGCTCCGGGGGCTCACCCAGTCTCTGGCGCGCGAGTATCAGACCGCTGGTGTGCATGTCTGCCACGTGATCCTCGATGGCATCATCGACACCGCGAGATCCCGCGACCGGCATGGCCTGCAGCCGGGCAAGATGATGCAGCCCGCCGATATTGCCGAGGCCTATTGGCAGCTGGCCGGTCAACCCAGATCCACATGGACGCATGAGTTGGATCTGCGTCCCGCAAGCGAGGTGTTCTAGTCGATGACCACCCTGATTATCGGCGGCGGGCTCTCCGGTCTTGCCTTGGCCGAACGGATGGAGGCCGAGGGCCGGGATTACCTGCTGGTGGAGGCCCGTGATCGGTTCGGCGGGCGCATTCTGACCGAGCATGTCGGGGCAGGGGCGTTCGACATGGGTCCCGCCTGGTTCTGGCCGGGACAGCCGCGCATCGCCGCGCTGATCGACCGGTTGGGCTTGGAGAGGTTCGATCAGGTCTCTGACGGGATCCTGACCTTCGAGGATGAACAGGGACGCGTGCAACGGGGGCGCGGCTTTGCCTCCATGGAAGGGTCCTGGCGGCTCAAGGGCGGGCTCGGCGAGGTGACGGATGCGCTTGCCAGCCGCCTGCCGACGGGGCGCAAGCGCCTGTCGGCGCAGGTTGCCGCGCTGGACCAGACGCCGGAGGGCATCGTTGCGACCCTGTCCGCGGCGCAGACCCTGAGCGCGGCTCAGGCGGTGGTCGCGCTGCCGCCCCGTGTAGCGGCGGGGATCCGCTATGCCCCCGCGCTGCCGGAGGACGCGCACGCGGCCCTGCGCGGCGTGCCCACTTGGATGGCGGGGCAGGCCAAGGCGGTGGCGGTCTATGACAGGCCCTTCTGGCGCGATCAGGGACTGTCCGGCGACGCCATGAGCCGCCGGGGACCGATGGTCGAGATCCACGACGCCTCCCCGGACCGTGGCGGTCCCTATGCGCTGTTCGGGTTCATCGGTGTGCCGCCCCAGGCGCGCCGCGACGCACCGGCTCTGCGCGCCCATCTGCTGGCGCAGCTGGAGCGGTTGTTCGGCGCGCAAGCGGCCACGCCGCGAGAGCTGCTCGTCAAGGACTGGGCGTTTGATCCGCTCACGGCCACGCAGGCGGATCACGCGCCGCTCCATGCGCATCCGAGCTATGGCCCGCCCGGCGCCCTGGACGGCCTTTGGCAGGGCAGGCTGCAGTTCGCTGGCACTGAGATGGCGCCGCAATTCGGGGGCTATCTCGAGGGCGCGCTCGAAGCGGCAGAGATCGCCTTCGGCAAGCTGGACGCCACATCCGGAAGCCGCGCCCATGCGCACTGACACGAAAACCGCCCTGTTGGTCTCTGCCGAACGTGCGGCGCGGGCGCGCGGCTTCGACGGGTTCAGCTATGCGGATCTCGCCGCAGATGTGGGTATCCGCAAGGCGAGCATTCACCACCATTTCCCGAGCAAGGCCGCCCTGGCCGTCGCCTTGATGGCGCGGTACCACGCGGAGCTCGAAACCGCCTGCGCCGGGATCGACGCGACCCACGAGACCGGGGGCGCACGCCTGACCGCGCTGATCGACCTCTACCGGCGCGCGCTGGATGAGGGCAGACGTCTCTGTCTCTGTGTTTCTTTCTCGACCAGCCGCGACAGCCTGCCGACCGAGGTGGTGGGGCAGCTCCAGCAGTTCCGTCAGATGATGCTGGGCTGGATCGCGGATGTCTTTGCGCGGGGCCAGCAGGACGGGACGATTGCCGGGGTCAAGGACCCCGAGCTTGAGGCCGCCGCGACCTTGCCGCTTCTCGAAGGGGCCCATCTCGCCGCGCGGGCGCAGGAGGATGCGTCACTCTTCGATGCGGCGGTGCGGATGCTGGCGCAGCGGGTCCAGGGCGCGACCGGCGGGGCGGAGGCCTCTGGCCAAGCATAGCGCCCCGCCTTGCGCAGCGAGGCGGGCGCCCACCCCATGATGCGCCCATGGCAGCCGGTCACCGCGTCGGGCGCAGGCCGCACTTGCCCTGAGGCCCGTCCCTATGCACACTCGACCATGAGGCAGGGATGTCCGGTCTCCCGCAGGGGCTTTGTCGAACAACGCCGCGCGGTGCCATGCTTTGGGAGGAGTGTGCCATGACATCCAAAACCACCGGAACGACGCCATCGGCCCCGATCACACCGCAGGGGCAGGGGTTGCCCGAGGTCAACACCCTGACGGCAGAGGACATCAAGGCGTCCCTCAAGGCCGGTTTCGCGGACTTTCTCGCGCGCCCGGTCATGAGCGGGTTTTTCGGCCTCTTCTATGCGGTGTTCGGGATCCTGCTGGTCTGGTGCTTGGTCTGGCTGGGCAAGATCTGGATGATCATCCCCGCCGTGATCGGCTTTCCGCTGGTGGCACCCTTTGCTGCGGCGGGCCTCTATGAGATGTCCCGCCGGATGCAGCGGGATGAGGGGTTCGGCTGGTCCGAGATCCTGACGGTCATGGCGCGGCAGCGCAAACGCGAGATGGGCTGGATGGCCTTTGTCACGCTCTTCATCTTCTGGGTTTGGATGTACCAGGTGCGGCTGTGGCTGGCGATCATCCTGCAGGATTCCTCCTTTTCGGATTTCGACGGCTTCCTGCACATCGTGTTCTTCACCTCGCAAGGCTGGACCTTCCTCGCCATCGGAACCTGTGTCGGGGCGTTTCTGTCGGCTGTCCTGTTCACCGTCACCGTGGTCGCCATGCCGCTGCTGCTGGAGCGAGAGATCGACTTCATCTCGGGCATGCTCACCTCCATACGCGTTGTGACGGAGAACCCGGTGGTGATGCTCTCCTGGGCGGCGATCATCTCGGTCACCATGCTGCTGTCGCTGGTTCCGGCGTTTCTCGGCCTGATCTTCACCTTGCCGATCCTGGGGCACACCACCTGGCATCTCTACCAGCGGGCCGTCGCCCCCATGGGGGAGTAGCGGACCCTGCGGCGGGGCGCAGTCCGCGACGGAACGCGCCGCGCTAGTCGCGCGGTGAGATCCGGAGCCGGGCGGCATCCTCGACGCTGAAAAAGCCCCGCAGCTCGTCCACGAACATCCTGACCAGGCGGCGCGGGTTGTCCGGAAGATGGCCCAGCACGATCTTGAAGGGCTCGATCGCCGGCTGCAGCGGAATGGCGGTGACCCGGTCGCCCGCATAGGTGATGTTGGTTTCGGTCACCATATGCAGCACCGAGCAGCCGATCCCGTCGCCCACAAGACTGCGCACCATCTCCAGCGAGGTGGCGGTTGCGACGACCCGTGGCGCCACCCCCGCCTGATCGAACTGGGTGGCGTAGTATTCGCTGATCACCGGCAGATCCAGCAGCACGAGGCTCTGATCCGCGAGATCCGCCAATGACAGGCTGCGCCGCGCGGCGAGCCCGTGATCCACGGGCAGCAGCACATAGGCCGGAACCTCCAGCAGCGTCTCATAGGTGATCCCGGGCTTCATCGCATTGGCGACGCAGACGATCACGTCATAGATCCCGGACAGCAGCCCGTCCTGCGCGCTCTGGGTGTCGCATTCAAAGAATTTCACGGTGACGCCCTCATTGTCGGACATCATCTGACCAAGGATCCTGGGCATGAAGGCGGGGGCCGCCGGGGCGTAGTAGCCCACGCGCAAAGTGCCGGTCAGCTGCGAACGCATGTCGCTGCCATCCCGCATCAGGCTCTCATACTCGTCCAGCAGGCTCTGGATCTTCGCCTCCATCTGCTGGCCTGTGGCGGTCAGGGAAATGCCCGTCGCCCGGCTTCGAATGGTCAGCTGCAGCCCGAACGCCGCCTCGACCTGATTGATCGCCGTATGCACCGCCGAGGGGACCACATTCACCACCCGCGCCGCTTCGGTGATGCTGCCGACACGGATGGCGGTCATGAAATAGCGGAGCGCCTTGAGGCTGACATCGGCGGGCATTGGGGATCCTGAATTCTGATTTTCCGAATATAGTATTCCAATCATTGTGTTTCATGAAAGACGTGATTGCGTGGATACTCGCCTGGATTTGTCAGCAGGAAAGAGTCCCCCATGCGCAGTTCAGCAAAAGTGGTCATTGTCGGCGGTGGTGTGAGCGGTCTGTCCGCCCTCTATCATCTGACGCTGGAGGGCTGGACAGATGTCATGCTGTTGGAGCGGAACGAGCTGACCTCGGGCACCACATGGCATTCCGCAGCGCAATGCCCGCAACTGGCCTTCAACCAACTTCTGCTGCTTTTGCGGAAATACACGATCGGGCTCTACAAGGAGCTGGCCGAGGATCCCGATTACCCGATCAACTACCACCACCGCACCGGGGGGATGCGGCTGATCACGGATCAGGACAATATGGACGCGTCCCATCATATCATCTCGGTGGCCAAGGGGCTGGGGATCGAGTTTGACCTGCTGGATCCGGCCGAGGCAGTGCGGCGGAATCCTCTGATCAACCAGGATGGATTGCTGGGGGCTCTCTGGGACGATCTGGACGGGGATATCGACCCGGCGCAGCTGTGCCAGGCCCTCGCGCGGCGGGCCCGGAAGGCCGGGGCCGAGATCACGCGCAACTGTCCTGTTACGGGGCTGATCCAGAAGCCCAATCACGAATGGGTCGTGCATACGGATCGGGGAAATGTCGAGGCCGAGCATGTCGTGATCGCCGCCGGCTACCGGGCCAACGAGGTCGGTGAAATGCTGGATATCACCTATCCGGTGATCAGCCTCGAGCATATGTATTTCGTCACCGAGGATATCCCCGATCTGCTGGCGCGCGACACCCGCGTTCCCATGGTCCGCTGCCCGCGCGACACCTTCTACATGCGGCAGGAAAAGAAGGGGCTGCTGGTCGGCATCTACGAAGAGGACTGCAAGACCTTCGGGATGGACGGCATCGATCCGGATTTCGTCAACGCGCTCTGCCCGGATGATCTGGACCGCCTGCTGCCCAAGATGGAGCCGATCTTCGAACGGCTCCCCTGCCTGCAGGAGGTGGGCATCAAATCAGTCGTGAACGGCCCGATCGCCTATGCCGCCGATGCCGGACCGCTGGTGGGAAAGCAGCCCGGGCGCCGCAACCTGTGGTCCATGAACGGTATCCGCGTCGGGATCGGCGAGGGGGGCGGCTATGGTAAGATGCTGGCGCAGATGATGGTGCATGGCGAGACCGAATGGGACAGCTGGCAACTGGACCCGCGCCGGATCACCAGCTTCGCCAATACCGAATACACCGCGCTCAAATCCATCGAGGACTACCAGATGGAGTTTCAGTGGCACCTGCCCCATGAGCACCGCCCCGCCGGTCGCCCGGCAAAAACCACGCCGCTCTATCCGGTCCTGCAGGCGCAAGGCGCGGCCTTTGGCGTGGTCAACGGGTGGGAGCGGACGAGCTTTTACAAGCCGAGCTCCGACTTTGTCGAAGAGCACAGCTATCATTTCTGCAACTGGCACGATGTCGTGGCCGCCGAGGTCGCGGCGGTGCAAACCCGTGTCGGCCTCGCCGAGCTGTCCGGGTTCAACCGGTTCGAGATCACAGGGCCACGCGCGGCGGCCTGGCTCGACAGCCTGACCTGCTCTAAACTCCCCAAGAGCCCGGGGCGCGTGGGCCTGTGCTATTTCCTCAGTTGCAACGGCAATATCGACGCCGAGGCGACCGTTGTGAAGTTCAGCGAGGACAGGCTCTGGTATTGCTCGGCGGCAGCCGCTGAAGACCATGACATGGATTGGCTGACCGAGCGTCTGCCCTCGGGCTCCGACATTCGGATCACCAGCCTGACCAACACCCATACGGTTCTGATCATCGCGGGCCCCCAGGCGCGCGCCCTGATGGACGCTGCCTGTCCGCGCACCAGCTTTGCCCAGGCCGATTTCCCATGGATGACCGCCCGATCCTGTTTCGTTGGTCATGTGGAGGCGATGGTCATGGCCGTCAGTTTCTCGGGGGAGCAGGCCTTCGAGGTCCATATTCCCAATATCCAGTTGCACGCGGCCTATCTGGCCCTCACCCGCGCGGGCGAGGCCCATGGGCTCGCACATTTCGGCATGTACGCCATCGAATCCATGCGCATGGAAAAGGGTTACGGCCATTGGAAAGGCGACTTCATCACCGAGTTCAACCCGATCGAGGCCGGGCTGGAGCGGTTCGTGGATCTGTCCAAGTCATTTCCCGGCAAGGCCGGGCTGGAGCGTCAGATCGCGCTGGGCAACCGGCGCAATCGGGTGTTGCTCGCGCTGGACAGCACGACCACCCCGGCCCATGCGGGCGAGACGGTCTTTGACGGGGACAAGCCGGTGGGTACGATCACCTCCGCCGCCTGGGGATACCGGGTCCGGCAGAACCTCGTCATGGCCTATGTGGATCCGGCGCAGGCGGGGATTGGAACAGAGCTCTCCGTTCTGTTGATCGGGCAGAAAACCGGTGCCACCGTGGTCGCGCCCTGCCTCTATGATCCCGAGCACGCCATCCCACGCGGGCGCGCCTAAGGTCCCACCCGTCCGGTCTTGATCGGCGCGCCGGGCGACACGCCCACGCGCCGTGGGGCAGGGGCGGGCAACCACCTCTGTTGCGATGGCATCGCCTCGGGCCGTCGCGCGCGCTTTCGCGCAGGATCCCGTTGCATGATCAGTAAATCTGATCATCCTGATCCGCATGATAAAGAGTCAGATCACCCTAAAGCAGTTGGAGGCCTTCGCCTTCGTGGTCGATACGGGCACCTTCCGGGCCGCTGCCATGGCGCTGGGCACGACCCAGCCCAACATCTCCTCTAGGATCGCGGCGCTGGAAGGGGCCCTGGGTGTCACGCTGCTCTATCGGGATGCAGGGTCCGTGCGGCTGACCGCCCGGGGGGCCGAATTGCTGGAGCGCACGCGGGATGTGCTGCGCGCGGGCGAAGCCTTGCTCGAAGCGGCGGGCCAGCAGGCGCTGATCGAGGAGCGGCTGCGGCTCGGGGTGACCGAGCTTGTCGCCTGCACCTGGCTTCAGCCCTATCTGCGCCTGCTGCGGCAGGCCTATCCGAGCCTGCGGGTCGAGCTGCAGGTGGATCTCTCGGACCAGATCGAAGAGCGCTTGCGCGAGGGGCAGCTTGACCTCGCGCTGCAGAACGGACCCTTCGCCTTTCAGGCAACGGGGGAGCGGGTGCTCGCGCAGGAGGCCTATCTCTGGGTCGCGGCACCGGACCTTGCGGCCTCGCTGGCCGAGGGGCGTTCGGTCGCCCGGTTCTTCGACAGCGCGGTCATCACCCATGCCCGGCAAACCACGGCGGGGCGCGCCTTGCATACGCTGGCAACCCAGCACGGCTATGATCCGAGCAAGATCGTGCATTCCAGCTCGCTCTCGGCCTGCCTGCCGCTGGTCCGCGAGGGGATGGGCGTGGCACTTCTGCCGGAGGCGCTGGTGGCGGAGGACGTGGAAAGCGGTCGCCTCCGGGCCCTTGCGGCCGACTGGACGGCGCCGCCGCTGGCCTTCTTTGCCCGGTTCAACGCCGACCGCGCGCCGCGTTTCGTGGAAAAGGCCTGTGATCTGGCGGCGTCCCTCCGCCCGCCGACCGTCCAAGGATAGGGAAAATTTATCAGGTGGAGAAAATCAATTGATTTGATTTCTGCTCTCTTCCGGTCCCTTCTTCCCATGCAAGACGGGTGCAGGCGGAAACACGGATGAAGGATCAATCGATCAGGCTGGGCGTCGATATCGGGGGCACCTTCACCGATGTGGTGCTGGAAAAGGCGGGCGTGCCCGTCTCGGTCAAGGTTCTGACCACCTATGCCGCGCCCGAAGATGCGATCATCGACGGAATGCATCAGGTCTGTGCCAAGGCGGGGATCACGCCATCCCAGATCGAGCAGATCATCCATGGCACCACGCTGGCGACCAATGCCCTGATCGAGCGGCGCGGGGCGAAGACCGCGCTGATCACCACCGAGGGGTTTCGCGATGTGATCGAGATGCGAACCGAAAGCCGGTTCGAGCAATATGACCTGAACCTTACCCTGCCGGAGCCGCTCTTGCCGCGTCAGATGCGGTTCACCGTGCCGGGACGTGTGGATGCCAAGGGGCAGATCCTCGTGGATCTGGACCGCCGGGATGTCGAGGCCGTGGTGGACAAGATCGCCGAGGCGGGCTTCACCTCGGTCGCCGTGGGGCTGATCCATTCCTACCTCAACCCGACCCATGAGCTGCTGGTGCGCGAGGTGCTGGCCGAACGCCTGCCAGAGGTCGCGATCTCGATCTCATCCGAAGTATCCCCGCAGATGCGCGAGTACGAGCGGTTCAACACGGTGGTGGCCAACGCCTATATCAAGCCGCTCATGGCCTCCTATCTCGGTCGGCTCGAAGACCGTATGCGCGGCGAAGGCGTACAGTGCCGGATCTTCCTCATGCATTCGGGCGGCGGCATCATCTCGCTCCAGAACGCGGCCGAGTTCCCGGTGCGGCTGGTCGAGAGCGGCCCGGCCGGTGGCGCGGTCTTCGCAGCGCATATTGCGGCGCGCTACGGGCTCGACAAGGTGCTGAGCTTCGATATGGGCGGCACCACGGCCAAGATCTGCCTGATCAAGGATCAGACCCCCAAGACCAGCCGCGTCTTCGAGGTCGCGCGCACCTATCGGTTCAAGAAGGGCTCTGGCATGCCAATCTCGATCCCCGTCATCGATATGGTCGAGATCGGTGCCGGGGGCGGCAGCCTTGCCCATGTGGACGGGATGCGCCAGATCCGGGTGGGCCCTGAAAGCGCGGGGTCCGAGCCCGGTCCGGCCTGCTATGGGCGCGGTGGGACGCGGCCCGGGGTCACGGATGCGGATCTGGTCCTTGGCAAGCTCGATCCGGACAATTTCGCGGGCGGCTCGATTGCCCTGCACCCCCAAAGCTCTCGCTCGGCGCTGGCGGACCATGTGGGCGACAATCTGGATATGGACCCGGTCGAGGCGGCCTTCGGCGTGGCCGAGGTTGTGGACGAGAACATGGCCAATGCCGCCCGGGTCCATGCGGTGGAGAATGGCGAGGATCTGTCCGAGTATACGATGATCGCCTTTGGTGGCGCGGCCCCGCTGCATGCCGGACGGCTCTGCGAAAAGCTCGGGGTGACGCGCCTTCTGGTCCCGCCCGGCGCGGGCGTGGGCTCGGCCATCGGGTTTCTGCGCGCGCCTTTCAGTTTTGAGGCCAACCGCTCCGTCTATATGCGGCTCAGCGATTTCGATCCGGGCCGGATCAAGCAGTTGCTCCTTGATCTGAAAACCGAATCCACCGGGTTTGTCCGCACCTGCGACGCGGTCAGCCCGATCCACTGCGCGTTCAAGGTCTATATGCGCTACGCGGGGCAGGGCTGGGAAATCCCGATCACGCTGACCGAGGCGCAGGCCATGGCCCCGGAGGCCGCGACCTTCGAGGCCCGGTTTGAAGAGGACTATGCCAAGCTCTTTGGCCGCCCGGTCGCCGGGATGGATATCGAGATCACGGTCTGGTCCGTGAACGCCACCACGCCCCCCGAGACGGTGGCCCCCATCGCGGCGGCGGCGGGTAATGGGCTGGCGCCTGTGGTCGGATCCCGGAGCCTCTTTGACGCGGCCTCCGCGCGCTATCTCGAGGCGCAGGTGATCGACCGCAGCGCCATGGAAACGGGCCAGCGCGCCCCGGGGCCCGCGGCAATCACCGAGGCGGAGACCACCATCATCATACCGGCCAGCCGGGAGGCCATCCGCCAGCCCGATGGCTGCATCGATCTTGTGACCAAGGGAGCTGTCCAATGACGAAAGAGCACTCCAGGGTCGCCTATCAGGTCATGTGGAACCGCCTGATCTCGGTGGTCGAGGAACAGGCGCAGGCCTTGATACGCACCGCGTTCTCCACGTCGGTCCGCGAGGCGGGCGATCTCTCGGCGGGGGTGTATGATCCGCAGGGCAACATGCTGGCCCAAGCGGTCACAGGGACACCGGGGCATGTCAATGCCATGGCGGATGCGGTCGCCCATTTCATCCGCCGGATCGGGCGGCAGAACATGTTCGAGGGCGATGTCTACATCACCAATGATCCCTGGGAGGGGACCGGTCACCTGCATGACATCACCATGGTCACCCCCTCCTTCCACAAGGGCGTATTGGTCGGCTTCTTCGCCTGCACGGCGCATATCGTGGATATCGGCGGGCGCGGTTTCGGCGCGGATGCGCAAAGCGTCTACGAGGAAGGGCTCTATATCCCGATCATGAAGTTCGCGGAGCGCGGCAAGGTCGATGAGACCCTTGTCCGCATCATTCGCGGCAATGTCCGCGAGCCCGATCAGCTGATCGGCGATATCTATGCGCTGGTGACCTGCAACGAGATCGGCCATCGCCGCCTGATCGACATGATGGAGGAATTCGCGCTCGACGACCTTAACGGGATCGCGACCTTCATCCTCGACAATTCCCGCCGCGCCACGCTGGAGGCGATCGCGGCCCTGCCGCAGAAATCGGCCAGCGGCGAGATGACCATGGACGGCTTTGACACCCCGATCACGCTGAAGGTCACGGTCCGCGTCGAGCCGGACCGGATCATCACCGATTTCACCGGCACCTCTGGGCTGGACCGCAAGGGGATCAACTGCCCGCTGGTCTATACCAAGGCCTATGCCTGCTACGCGCTCAAGGTGGCCATCGCGCCCGAGATCCCGAACAATGCCGCCTCTCTGGCGCCGTTCGAGGTGACCGCGCCCGAAAACTCCATCGTGCATGCGCTCCATCCCGCGCCGGTGGCCTTGCGGCATATCGTCGGCCATTTCGTACCCGACGCGGTCTATGATGCCTTCGACAAGATCGTGCCGGGTCTGGTCCCTGCCGAGGGGGCGGGCTGCCTGTGCAATTTCCAGGTCAGCCTGCGGCCGCGCTCGGATGCGCCCGCCCCGCCCGATGCGCGCCGGTCCGAGGTTCTGACCTTCAATTCCGGCGGATCGGGCGCGCGCCCGGCCCATGACGGGATGAACGCCACCGCCTTTCCCTCGGGGGTGATGACCATGCCCATCGAGGCCACCGAGCATGCAGGCCCGGTCATCATCTGGCGCAAGGAGTTGCGCCCCGATAGCGGCGGCGCAGGCAGGACCCGGGGCGGGCTCGGGCAATACATGGAAGTCGGCGCGCAGGAGGGGCATGAATTCGACATCCAGGCGATGTTCGACCGTGGCCAGCACCCGGCCCGGGGCCGCCGTGGTGGGCAGGACGGTGCGCGCACCACCATCGCGCGCAGCGATGGCGCCAGCATGCAAGTGAAGGGCAAGCAATTCGTCCCCCATGGCGCGCGCGTCGTCATGGCCTTCCCGGGGGGCGCCGGCTATGGCGACCCGTCCGAACGGCCCGTGGATCAGGTCAAACGCGACCTCGCACGAGGTTATATTTCCGACAGGATCGCAGCGGAGGACTATGGCCTCTCCGCCGAAGAGATCGCTGCAATTCATCAGGCCGTCGCGAAGGGAGAACCCCTGTGAGCACCCAAACCCCGGCACAGCAAAGCCCTGCGCAAAAGAGCTATGACGTGGTCATCATCGGGGGGGCGATCATGGGCGCCTCCACCGCGTGGTTCCTGTCGGACAATGCCGATTTCGACGGCTCTGTCCTGGTGGTCGAGCGCGACATGACCTACGAGACCTGCTCGACCACCCACACGAATTCCTGCATGCGCCAGCAATTCTCGACCGAGCTGAATGTGCGGATCAGCCAGTTTGCCGCCGATTTCGTCAAGAATATCAGGACCTATATGGGCGGAGACACGCGCGTGCCCGAGCTCGGCATCCGGTCCTTCGGATACATGTATCTCGCCGATACCGAGGCCTTTGCCGATGTCCTGCGCAGCAGCCTGAAGGTTCAGCAGGCTGCCGGGGCCGCAACGCAGCTGATGACGCCGGACGAGATCCGCGCCGCCTATCCGTTCTACAATGTCGAGGACGTGGTGCTCGGCTCGATCAACCTCGTGGATGAGGGCTATTGGGATGGGGCTGCGGTCAATGACTGGTGGCGGCGTCAGAGCCGCGAGCGCGGGGTCGAATGGATCCAGAACGAGGTGGTCGCCATCACCCGCAACGCGGCAGGCACCCGGGTCGAGAGCGTCACGCTCGCCTCGGGCGAGGTGATCGCCTGCGGGCAGGTGGTCAATGCCTCCGGCCCGCGGGCCGCGCGCACCGCCCGCATGGCGGGGATCGATGTGCCGGTCGAGCCGCGTAAGCGCTATTCCTGGGTGTTCAAGGCCGAGCAGCCTCTGGATCGCGACCTGCCCCTGACCATCGACCCCTCGGGCGTGCATGTCCGCGAGAATGGCGGCGGGACCTACCAGTGCGGCGGACATGCCGAGATCGATCCGGCGGTGGCGTATGACGACCACACAATGGATCACAGCCTGTGGGAAAGCCATGTCTGGCCCGTGCTCGCCACCCGCATTCCGCAATTCGAGGCGATCAAGGTCCAAAGCGAATGGGCGGGCCACTACGCCATGAACACCTTCGATCACAACGCCATCATGGGGCCCCATACGGAGCTTGCGAATTTCATCTTCCTCAACGGCTTCTCCGGTCACGGGTTGCAGCAATCCCCGGCCATGGGGCGTGGCACGGCGGAATGGCTCACCTATGGCGGCTACCGCGCGCTCGACATGACGCCGTTCCACTTCGAGCGCATCCCGGCAGGTCGCCCGATCATCGAGACGGCGGTGATCTGATGGAGCTTCCCGCCAACCGCTTCACCCGCGCGATTGCAGCGGGGGAGGCGCAGATCGGCCTTTGGATCAGCCTGTGCAGCAATCTCGCCGCCGAGGTCGTCGCGACCGCAGGGTATGACTGGGCGCTGATCGATATGGAGCATAGCGCCAACGACTATTTCAGCGTGCTGAGCCAGTTGCAGGTGTTCGCGGCCAGCCGCACAACCCCGCTGGTGCGCGTCGAATGGAATGATCCCGTGGCGGTCAAGCGCCTGCTCGATCTCGGGGCGCCGGGGCTGCTCTTTCCGATGGTCCAGACCGTGGCGGAGGCCGAGCGCGCCGTTGCCGCCACGCGCTACCCGCCGCGGGGCATGCGCGGTGTCTCGGGGGCGACGCGAGCCACGGCCTTTGGCCGGATCCCGGACTATGCGACCCGCATCGAAGACGAGACCACCATCCTGCTGCAGCTTGAAACCCGTGCCGCCCTTGCCCGCGCCGAAGAGATCGCGGCGGTGGACGGTGTCTCCGGCATCTTCTTCGGGCCCGCGGACATCGCGGCGGATATCGGCAAGCTGGGCCGACCCATGGATCCGGAGGTCTGGGCCCTGATCAAACCCGCCGCGCAGAAGCTGATCGCCCGAGGCATGCCCGTGGGCACGCTGGTCATGGACCCGGCCTTTGCCGCCGAACTTTTGAACGAGGGCTTCACCTTTGTCGCCATCGCGACCGATACGGGCCTGCTGGCCCGGGCGGCGGATGCGGCTCTGGCCCAGACCAAGGGCGCCCTGGAATGAGTTTCGCGGCCGCGCGCCTTGCGGCAGTGAATCCCTCGGCCTCGGCCTGGGTCAGCCAGGCCGCGCGCGAGGCCCGCGCCCGGGGGCAGAACATCATCGATCTCGGTCTCGGCGAGCCGGATTTCGACACGCCGGACCACATCAAGGCCGCCGCCCATCAGGCAGCACTGGCGGGCGAGACGAAATACCCGCCGACCCAAGGCACCCACGCCATGCGGCAGGCCGTGGTCGGCAAGCTCGCGCGCGAGAACGGCCTGAGCTACACGCCGGAGGAGGTGATCGTCTCGAACGGTGCGAAGCAGGTTCTGTTCAACGCGCTCATGGCCACGCTGGAGCCGGGGGATGAGGTCCTGCTCTGTGCGCCCTATTTCGGGCAATACAAGGATATCGTTCTGCTCCTCGGGGGCAGGCCGGTGCCGATCCCGTGCCCGGCAGAGGCCGGGTTTCGTCTGACCCCGGCGCAGCTCGCCGGGGCCATCACCGCCAAGACCCGCTGGCTGCTGTTCAACCAGCCGGGCAATCCGTCCGGTGCGGTCTATTCCGAGGATGAGATCACCGCCCTTGGCGCTGTGTTGCGGGCGCATCCGCGGGTCCTCATCCTGTCGGACGAGATCTATGAACATATCCTCTTTGACGGGCGCGTCTTTCGGTCTTTCGCGGCCCTGTGCCCGGATCTCAGGGACCGGACCCTGACGGTGAACGGGGTCTCCAAGGCCTATGCCATGACCGGCTGGCGCATCGGCTATGGCGCGGGACCGGAGGCACTGATCGCGGCCATGACCAAGGTCCAGAGCCAGATCTCTTCCGGGGCCTGTTCGATCGCACAGGCAGCGGCGGCCGCTGCGCTGACCGGGCCGCAAGAGTGCGTGCGCGCCTTTTGCGCGGCCTTCGCCCGGCGGCGTGATCTGGTTGTGGCCCGTATTGCAGACATCCCCGGCCTGACGCTGGACCCGCCGGGCGGGGCCTTCTACGCGCTGATCGGTTGCGCGGCCCTGATCGGGACCAGATCGCCGGAGGGCGAGACGCTGGCCTCCGACGCGGATGTCACCGCCTATCTGCTGCGCGCAGCCGGGGTCGCCGCCGTGCCCGGCAGCGCCTATGACCTGTCACCGTTTTTCCGCATTTCGACAGCCGCCTCCGACGCGGTGCTGGAGACCGCGCTGGATCGTATCGCGCGGGCTGTCGCTGACCTGAAAGGATTTCGCCCATGAAGAAACTCGTGCTCACCGGTGCTGCCGGGCGTCTCGGCTCCTATCTGCGCGGGCCGCTCGCACAGCTCTGCGAGGAGTTCGTCTCCTCCGATCTGGCCGAGAGCGTGTCGGATCTCGCCCCGAACGAGACCTATGTGCAGGCGGATATCACCGATCTCGACGCCATGGTCGCGCTGCTGGAGGGGGCGGACATGGTCATCCATTTCGGCGCTGTGGGGGACGAGGCCCCGATGGAGGTGCTCTGGGGGCCGAATTTCTACGGCGCCTACACGGTCTGGGAGGCCGCCGCGCGCAACAAGCTGCGCCGGGTGGTCTATGCGTCCTCGATCCATGCGGTGGGCATGCACAGGAAAACCGATTTCATCGGCATCGATGCCCCCCACAAGCCCGACACGTTCTACGGCCTCGCCAAATGCTTTGCCGAGGATCTCGCCTCGCTCTACTGGGACAAGCGCGGGCTCGAGGCGGTCTGCATGCGGATCCTGTCCTGCGCACAGGTCTCCAACAGCCGGGCGGTGGGCAGCTGGCTGAGCTATGACGACCTCGTCCATCTGGTGGAACGGGCGATCTCGACGCCGATCACCGGGTTCAGCATCGTCTATGGGGTCTCCAACAATGACCGCGCCCCGGTGGACAATGCCAAGGCCCAGCATCTGGGCTACCGACCCAAGGACAATGCCGAACAGTTCGCCGAGGCGATTTATGCGCAGGACGGCCCGCTCGACCCCCATGACCCGGCCAATACCCACCATGGCGGGCCCTTCGCCGCGGTGGAGCTGGGCAATAGCGGCGTCGCACATCTCAATCTGAACGCGGAGGATACGGCGAAAGGCTGAGCGCATAAGCAAGCCGCCAAACTTCCGGCGGCGGGGCACCGGCGTCGACCACACCCGTCAGGCCAGTCAGAAGACCCCCATGCTGAGCCCGGCCCCGAGGGCGGCCCCAAGGTCGCGGCACCGCGACAGGTCTGTTTCGGGGATGGTCTTGGCGGCGAGGATGGCCTCGGGCGTCTGGGCATGGGTGCAGATGATCAGCGGCTCCTGCACCTGCCGCAGCCGCCAGCCCTGGGCGATGCGCGCGGTCTGGCGCGCTGCGCCCGCGCCGTCGGATCCGGCACAGATCATCTGCGCATAGGGCCGGCCCTCGATCTGACCCAGCACCGGGTAATAGCAGCGGTCAAAGAAATCCTTCATCACCCCCGACAGCGCGGCGAGGTTCTCGGGCGCGCAGAAGATGTACCCGTCCGCCCTCAGCAGGTCCTCGGGCCCGGCCTCCGCCGCCGGGATCAGGGCGGTGGCGATTTCGGCGCGCGCGCCCTGTTCGGCAGCCTCGGCCATCTGCCGACTGCCGCCCGTGCGGGAGTGATAGACGATCAGGATCCGGGCCATGGCACCTGTGTAGGTTGCCCGCCCTTTGCCCGCAACGCCGAAGGGGGCAGGCGATTGGCTGCCCCGCACGACAGGGCAGGGGCCCCGCCGCCCGGACTGCGCCTCATAGCGTCCCGTTTTGCCATCTCTCGCCATATACGGGCCCGGCTCCGGGCGTATAGGCTGGGCGCATGTCAGGATCTGGGAGGACAGGGACATGGAAACGCGGGAAGTCGGGCAAACGGGCCTTCGGATCGATACGCTGGGGCTGGGCGGCGCGCCGCTTGGCGGGAACTTCGTGGACCTGACGGATGATGACGCCAAGGCCCTGGTCCAAACCGCCCGGGCGGCGGGGATGCGGTACTTTGATACCGCGCCCTGGTATGGGTTCGGACGATCGGAGCGGGTGATGGGCGATGTCCTGCGCGGCACCGATTACGTGCTGTCGGACAAGGTCGGGCGGCTTTTGAAATCCGGCGGCGTTGCGGATCCGATGGCGTTCGGGATGGTCGATCCGCTGCCTTTCCACGTGACCTATGATTACAGCTATGACGGCATCATGCGAGCCTTCGAGGACAACCTGCAGCGTCTGGGCCTCGACCGCATCGACATCCTGCTGGTCCATGACATCGGCACCATGACCCATGGCGCCGAGAATGCCCGCCATCTGGAGGATCTGACCCGGGGCGGGTATCGCGCGCTCGACACTCTGCGCGCCTCGGGCGCGGTCACGGCCATCGGGATCGGGGTGAACGAAAACGCTGCCTGCATGGACGCGCTGCAGATCGGGTCGTGGGATGTTTTCCTGTTGGCGGGCCGCTACACCTTGCTGGAACAGACCGCGTTGAACGCGCTCTTTCCGGCCTGCGCGGCGGCGGGGACGACGATCATCTGCGGCGGGCCGTTCAATTCTGGCATTCTCGCCGGGCGCGACACCTGGAACTACGCCAAGGCGCCCCCCGAGATCATCGCGAAGGCGCGCAAGCTGTCTGAGGAGGCAGACGCGTTTGGCATCCCTCTCGCGGCGGCGGCGCTGCAGTTCCCGCTGGGCCATCCCCTTGTCACCTCGGTCATCCCCGGGCCCCGTGACGTGGCCGAGCTGCGGCAGATCCTCGACTGGGTCGAGACCCCCATCCCCGCCGCGTTCTGGGACAGCCTGCGCGCCAAGGGGCTGCTGGCGGAGGGCGCGCCGGTGCCCGGCCCTTAGGGCGAGTGATTGCGTAAGGGCGGTGCGCCTGATCCGCCCGCGCGTGTCCGGCGCGGGGCGGCGGGTCAGCTCGCCGGGCCGAAGCTTTCCGTGTGGATATGCGTCAGGGGAACGCCAGCAACCTCCAGCCCGTGACGCAGGTCTGCGACAAAGCCCGTCGGCCCGCAGAGCATGTACTGCGCCTCCGGCCCCAGCGCGAGATCGCCAAGGGTCTGTGCGGTGATCCGCCCCGCGATGTCATAGTCGCGCCCCCGCTGGTCCCCGGCCCGTGGGCGGCTGAAATGGGTTTGCATCTGCGCCGCCCCATGGGTGCGGGCGAGAGTCCTGAGCTCTGCGCCATGGGCGTGATGGGCCCCGTCCCGCGCGCCATGGAGGAACCAGACAGGCCGCTGCGGGCTCTGCGCGGCCAACTCGTGAAGCATGGAAAGCATCGGCGTCAGCCCGATCCCGGCGCTGACCAGAACCACCGGGCCGGACCCGTCTGGCAGTAAAAACCCGCCCGCTGGACTGCGCGCCCGCAACCGGTCCCCGATCCGCGTCACATCATGCAGATGCCGGGAGGCGAGGCCCTGCGCCTCGCGCTTGATGCTCAGACGGTAGGTCCCGGTTCCCGGCGCGCCGGAAAGCGAATAGGTCCGCCGGACCGGGCCGCGCTGTCCGGGGATGTCCAGCTCGATCGGCAGGTACTGCCCGGCCCGAAAGCCGGGAAGGGGCGCGCCATCGGGGGCGGCCAGCTGGAAGGAGGTGATGTCCTCGGCCTCCTGCTGTTTGTCGATCACGACCAGCTCCCGCAGATCCGCGACATCGGCCTGCCACCGCAAGGACAGGGCAGCGGGCCGCTCCAGTACGGCCTCGACATGGATATCGATCATGCGCAGCGCGTTCGGATCGCCGCTGTCGCGCGCGTCCCAGTCGATGCTGGCGCGTCCGGACAGATGCAACAGGCCGCCGGTGTCGAAATCCACGAAGACCAGACCGATGGCGGGGTTTTCGAGCAGATTGCCGATGGTGTTGAAGAAATTGTTACCCGCATAGTCCGGGATCCGCAGATGCCGGTCGCCGATCACCTGCACGAAGCCCGGCGCGCCGCCGCGGTGGGAGGCGTCGAACCCGTTGGACGGGTGCGTGCCCGCGCGGCTCTGCCCCGTGCCGATAAAGAGCGTATCCGCAGCGCGGATCCGGGCGATCTGTTCGGGGCTCAGGTCCGAGCTGGCGCGGGCCGGGGAGGCCGCGCGCGGCGCGACCCGGTGCCAGATCCGCTCAGAGATATATTGCGGGCAATTGCCGAAGCTCTGCCGCACGTCGATGGCAAATCCCGCCCCGCGGCGGCGCGCCACCCCGCTCAGGCGGTTGCGCCGCCGTGTGGCCAGCTCGATCCCCAGAAGACCGACCTCCCCGCCCTGCGCGATGCGTTCGGCCAGCGGATCCTGCGGGTCCGGGCGGGCATCGACGGTCAGCGTTGCGGGATCCGGCGAGCCTATGAAGCCATCGGGACCGTCGAGCAGGGTCACCCAATGGCGTCCGGCCCCATCGTCACCGGCGAGCACGAGAAAGGGCAGATCCGCAAAGAAGCTGCGATGCTGCGCCGGCATGAACGGGCGTATGAAGCCCGCCACGCGCGCGGCAAGGCCCGTCACACCGGCGCGGGTCTGGGCGCTGTGCTCTCCGGGATGAAAGGGGGTGGTCGCAAGCGCCATGGGGTGTCCTTTCTTCGCTGAGGGCGGCCCGCGCCGGGCCGCCGCCGGGGGGTGTCAGGCCGCGCTCGGGATCGGTGATCTGGCCATGGGGATGAACCCCGGCAGTGCCTCGATCCGGCCGATCCAGGCGACGATATTGGGATAGCCTGCCAGCGACACGCCCCCCTCCGGCGCGTGGGCCACGTAGCTATAGGCCGCGATATCCGCGAGGGTCGGGCGCTGGGCTGCCAGAAACGGCTGACGCCCGAGCACGGCGTCCATCACGGCAAAGAGCTTGTGCGCCTTCGCCATCGCCGCCTCTCGATCCAGAGGCGCGCCGAACACGTTGGCCAGACGGGCCGCTGCCGGTCCCGAGGCGATCTCGCCCGCGGCAATCGACAGCCAGCGCTGGATTTCGGCCTTTTCTACCGGGGTCGACCCGGTCCATGTTGCAGCATCGCCATAGCGGTGAACGAGATAGGTCAGGATCGCGTTGGAATCCGACAGGATCGTGCCATTGTCGTCGATCGCGGGGACCTGCCCGAGGGGGCTGAGTTTCAGGTAGTCCGGCGCCTTGTGCGCACCGTTCATCATGTCGAGATCGATGGTCTCATAGGCGACGCCCAGCAGGGCCAACATCAGCTCGACCCGGTGGCAATGGCCGGATTTCGGGTTGCGGTAGAGTTTCACGGGATCGGTCATCGGAACTGTCCTTTCGTCCTGAACCAGGCATGGGGCGTGCTGCGCCGTGCCGGGGGCACAGCGTGTGTGGGGTCCTCCGGTCGCGCTTGGGGCACTCCCGGAGGGGGCCGCCTTCCTGCGTCGCGGCGGTGTCTTGGAGGTGTGAACGAGGCTGTTCTGGCCTCTGCGCTGAAACTAGATTGATCTGATTGGCAAATGAATATGAGAATTTCAAAATAGATTATTTCGCATTGTGATGATAATTTGCTGCTATGGACCGCCTTCAAAGCCTCGAAGTCTTTATCGCTGTCGCCGAAGCCGAGAGCTTCGCCGGGGGCGCGCGCAGCCTTGGGCTCAGCGCGCCTTCGGCCACCCGCGGGGTCAACGCGCTTGAGGAGAGGTTGGGCGCGCGGCTCTTTTCGCGCACCACGCGGAAGGTGCGCCTGACCGAGCTGGGCAAGGCCTATCTCGAGGATGCGCGCCACGTCCTGGCGCAGCTGCAGGCCGCCGATGATGCGGCCGCTGGCGCGGCCCTCACCCCGGTGGGTACCCTGCGGATCACATGCTCGAACGAGTTTGGCCGGATCTATGTGGCGCCCGTGCTGACCGAGTTTCTCGACACTTACCCGGATGTCAGTGCGCAGGTCCTGATGGTCGACCGGATCGTGAACATGATCGAAGAAGGGTTCGACGTGGCGGTCCGTATCGGGCCTTTGCCGTCCTCTGGGCTCTCGGCGGTGCGGGTGGGTAGCGTGCGGCGCGTGGTCTGCGGATCGCCCGACTATCTTGCCCGCCATGGTGTGCCCCGCAGCCCGGCGGATCTCGCCGCACATCAGATCGCCGCCGCCGCGCCGGTCACGCCGGTCAGCGAATGGCGGTTTGGTAGCCAGACCCCGCAGACGGTGCGCGTGCGCCCCCGGCTCACGGTCAGCAGTGCCGCCGCCGCCATCGCCATCGCGCGGGAGGGGTGGGGCCTGACCCGGGTGCTGTCCTATCAGATCGGGCCGGACCTGCAGGCGGGAACGCTGCAGACCGTGCTCGAGGCGTTCGAGCCCGAGCCGTTGCCCATTCATCTCGTGCATCTCGAGGGGCGCCGCGCCCCGGCCAAGATCCGCAGCTTTGTCGATTTCGCTAAGGCGCGTTTGCGGGCGATCTCAGTCCTGAACTGACGCTGGGGCGCTGTCCCGACATGGCACCCACAAGTCATGCGCAGCGGGGACGCTACTCAGCGCAACCGCCCAGAACCTGTCCCCTTCCGGCGTTTTCCCTCGCCGCCCCGTCGCCCGATGGCCGGGACGCCCCCGCGCGAAAGGCCGGGGTTCGCCCGGCGGTGCTAGGTCGGGGCGAAGAGAAGTTTCAGATAGGTGCGGAACAACATGATCTGCTCAGAGGCATTGTTGTGTTCCCGCAAGGCGCGCTGCAGCACAAGACCGCCCTCGACCACGCCTGACACCATATCCCCCAGCGCATCCATATTCACCGGCTCGCGCGGGGTATAGACCTCGGCAATCTCCTCGAACATCCCCCGGAACCGTTTGCGCCAGCCCAGAATGGCCTGCCGGTTGAGGTCGCGCACCCCCGCATCAAACAGCCGGTCCTGATAGGCGGTCGAGGCGATCACGCAGCCCGGATGCCCCGTGGGCATCTCCGCGAGCATCTCGGCCAGCAGTTTCAGCCCGATCAGCATGCAGTGCAGCGGATCGTCATTCAGCTCGCGCGCCCGGGCGAAAAGATCGTCATAAAGCGCGTTCTCGACCTCGATATAGCGTTCGAGCATGGCGCGGGCCAAAGCGTTCTTGTCCTTGAAATGGTAAAAGAACCCCCCGCGCGAAATTCCGGCCCCGGCGACGATCTCGTCGATGGAGGTGGCCTCGAAACCTTTCTCGAGCACGGCGGCCTCGGCGATGTCGAGGATTCTGCTCCGTGTATCGGTTTTCTGATCCATCCTTCGATCCTGACTGTACTGCGAGTCCAGTTGACGGCCCGCGCGCGCAGAGGCAGGGCGGATGCAGGCCGCTGAGCCACTGAAATTACAACGAAAATTCGTTTCAGGCAACCGGACCACGCGGCAACTATCTGTCAGAGCCGGTCCCGGGCTAGTCCTGCCGCATCAACGGAGAAGGATAGCAGTCATGCGAATTCAACAACTTAACGAGGCGCGCCGCTTCTTCCTGACGGATGGCGGGTTGGAGACCTACATGATCTTCGACAAGGGCTATGAGCTGCCCTGTTTCTCGGCGGCAGTGCTGCTGGACACGGCCCAGGGGCGCGCTGACCTGACCGCGTATTTCGAGCGCTTCATCGGGATCGCCAAGGCAGCCGGGCGCGGGTTCATCCTCGACGCGCCGACCTGGCGGGCGGGCACGGCCTGGGCCGGGCCGCTGGGCCAGAGCCTCGGGCAGGTGATGGAGACGAATGCGCGGGCGGTCGCCTTTGTCTCGGCCCTGCGCGCGGCCCATGAGACCGATAGTTGCCCGGTCCTGATCAACGGGCTCGTGGGGCCGGCGGGCGATGCCTATGCGCCCGATACGCAGATCGCGCGTCAGGACGCGCTGCTGATCCATGCACCGCAGATCCATGCGCTGGGCAAGGCGGGTGTCGATCTGATCAGCGCCATGACCCTCACCCATGCGGACGAGGCGATTGGCATCGCGCAGGCGGCAGGCGAGATCGACATCCCCGTCGTGATCGCCTTCACTCTCGAAACCGACGGGCACCTGCCCTCGGGCCAGCCCCTGGGTGAGGCCATCGCCGAGGTCGACGCATCCAGCGGGACCCGGCCGCTTTACTACATGATCAACTGTGCGCATCCCGACCATTTTCGCCATGTGCTCGACCCGCGCGCGGACTGGATCGGGCGGATCGGCGGGCTGCGCGCCAACGCATCGCGCCTGAGCCATGCTGAGCTTGATGCCGCCGAGACGCTGGATGACGGCGATCCGGTGGAGCTGGGCCAGCTCAGCGCCGCCCTGGTCGCGCGGTTGCCCCATCTCCGCGTGATCGGGGGCTGCTGCGGCACGGATCATCGCCATCTCGGCTGCATCGCCGGGCATGACCCGGCCCTGAGCGCCGCCTGAAACCCCAACCCAATATCATGATCAAAAAGGACATTCCCATGATGAAGACCCTATTCACCGCCGCTGCCCTCACCCTCGCGCTGGGCAGCATCGCGCAGGCCGAGGCCCCCAGGGCCTTTGACGTGGCCGAGGATCACACGCGCATCTTCATGGCCGACGCGCCCCTGCACGAAAATGGCATGCCCGCCCATGGCAACGCCTTCATCAGCCAGGGCTATATCTATCCCGCCGGAACGCTGGAGGCAGAGACGGCCGGCGTGCTGCCCGATGGTCGCCCGGCCTTTCCGGATCTGGTGCTCGGCCAGTGGACCTGCGACGGATACTTCGTGGGCGAGGGGGCCAATGCCACGAGCGGCGTGTGGATCATCAGCCGACAGGTCTTTGCTTTCGAAGGGGGCGAGACCATCGTGACCCAAGGCACCGAGATCGTCGATACGGGTGTTGAAAACCTGCGCCCGATCACCGGCGCGACCGGGACTGTTGCCGCAGGAGCGGCAGGCATGGTGCAAACGCTCCTAGGGTTCAGCGAGCAAATGACCGTGAACATCACCTTTCGGATCGCCGATGCGGGATGGGATGACGCCGCCGCACCCGCCGGAGCATCGACCGAGATCCATGAGGCGCTCTACAGACCCGTCTCGCAGGACGCGGTGGACTAGAACATCGCCTCGACAAACGGACCCGCCTTGCACTGGGGCGGGTCCGTCCCGGCAGGATGATACCGTGATCGCAACGGCGATAGCATCGCGCGAGGATCACATTTGGCCAGAAAGGACATGCGCCATGACCGACCCGATACTCCCCCTGATCCGCCCGGCGGTGCCCGACGACGCCCCGGCGCTCGCGCAGCTCATCGACATCGCCGGGGAGGGGATCCCCAACTGGCTCTGGACCCGGGCCTGTACCGAGGGGCAGACCCCGCTGGAGATCGGCACCGAACGGGCGAGGCGTCCGGCGGGCGGGTTTTCCTACACAAATGCGCTGGTCGCCGACGAGGACGGGGCGCCGCTTGGCATGGTGTTGAGCTATGCGATCACCGAGGCCCCGGAGGAGGATCCGGAGGATCTGCCCGCGCCGATTGCCCCCTTTATCGCGCTCGAGAAACACTCGGTCGGGACCTGGTATATCAACGCCTTGGCGGTGTTCGAGGCGGCGCGCGGCACGGGGCTCGGCACCCGGCTTCTGCATGCCGCCGAGGGGCTCGCCAAGGCGCGGGGTCTGCCCGCCATGAGCATTCAGGTCTATGGCCAGAATACCGGTGCTGTCCGGCTCTACGAGCGGATGGGCTACGGCTTCGTGGCGTCAGAACCCGTGCGCCTGCATCCGAGCCCGCCCTATTACACGGGCGATGTTCTGCTTCTGAAAAAGCCGCTCGTGTGATCCGGCGCGCGAGGGTGGTTTTCGGATGCGGTCTGACCTGCCGGCGGGGCCGCGCCGATCACGTCTCGGCAGGCAGGTCCGGCAACGGGCTCTGGGCCAGCAGATCCGCCAGCAGCGGGTTGGGGAAGCGTCGCGGGCGCGTCACCGCATAGAAGCTCTCCCGGATCTCGGGCAGGGGGGCAAGCTCGACCAGTTCGCCAGATTGCAACTCGTCGCGCACGACAATCGGCGGCAGGACCGCGAGACCCAGATCCTGCCGCGCCAGAAGGCGCAGCATCGCCATATCATCGACCTCTGCCGCGATGCGGATCGCCACGCCGAGCCGCGCGCTCAGCGCGTCAAAGGCGACCCGGATCAGACTGGAGGGCAGGGGCAGGATCACCGGATGCCGGGCAAGATGATCGGCCACGCTGTCCCCGGCATCGCCCCCGCGTGCGGGCGTGCCGATCAGGCTGACACGCTGGGCGCCAAGCTCTTGGGCGCGATAGGCCGTCCCGGCATCGCGCAGGGGCGGCTGGTTCGTCAGCACCACGTCATGGGCCAGCGCGTCGAGTCCGCGAAAGAGCTCTTCGACACCCCCCGAGCGGAGGATCACCTCCACATCCTCGCGGTGCAGGACAGGGTCGAGAAACGCGATCTGGAAGTTCCGCGAGAGCGTCGACTGCGCCCCCACCCGCAGGATCTGACGTGCTTCGCCGGTCTCCTGCAGGGTCGCAAGCAGGTCATCACCCGTGGCAAAGATCGTGTCCGCATGATCCAGCGTGATCCGCCCGGCCTCGGTCAGCAGAAGCTGCCTGCCCCGCCGCTCGAACAGGGCGTGGCCCATCCGGTCCTCCAGCTTGCGGATCTGCACCGAGAGCGCGGATTGCGACAGGTTCAGGCGCGCCGCCGTACGCGTGAGGTTTCCGTCATGGGCCACGGCCCAGAAATAGCGCAGGTGATTGTAGTTGAGATCCGCCATTCATTCGTTTTAAGCGAACGGTTTCATGCGAACAATGAATTTTATTTCATGATGCGCAGGCCCTACTTCCTCGTCAACACCGTTAACCTGTCGAGGATCCCCCATGTTGCTCACCTTGCTTGCCTTGCTCGTTCCCCTTGCTCTGGCCGGTCTCGGCGTGGCGCTGTTGCGTCAGCCGGACCTTGTGCGTGGCCAGACCCGCCCGATCTCCGCTCTGGCCGGGGGACTGGGCCTGCTGGTCGCTCTGACCTCTGCGATCGTCGGACTGCCCGAGGGCGGGTTCGCGCGGCTCGATCTGGTCAGCGCGGTGATGGTCCCGCTGGTGGCCGGACTGGGCTGGGTGGTTCTGTCCTTTTCCAGTGTTTCCCTGCGGGACGAGCCCGAGGGCGCGCCCTTCATGGGCTGGATTTCCCTCGCGCTGGCGGCGGTGCTGACCATGGTGCTTGCGGCGCATGTCGTCGTCCTCTGGCTGGCCTGGATCGCTCTGGCGGCCTGTGTCTACCGGCTGTTCCTGACATACCCGGAGCGGCCCATGGCCCGGGCGGCGGCGCGGAAATACCTGCTGAGCGCGGGCATCGCCTCTGTGGCGCTGGGCCTTGCGCTGGCCGGGTTTGCAAGCGGCTATGGCACGGTCTCGATCGCGGGCATCGCGGCAGCCGCCGAGGCCGGGATCGCGCCGGACACGCTCGGCTGGAGCGTCGCAGCACTGATCCTTGCGGCCATCACGGCCAGCGCGCTCTTCCCGCTGAGCGGCTGGCTGACTGAGGCCATGGAGGCGCCGACACCGTTTTCGGCGCTGCTCCATGCGGGGATCGTGAATGCGGGCGGCGTGTGGCTTCTGATCTTTGCCGACCTGCTGGTTCTCGCCCCGGGGGGCCTTGCGGTGCTGGCCCTGATCGGCGGGGCCTCGGCTCTGGTGGGGGCGCTGGTGATGCTGACCCAGCCCGCGATCAAGACGGCGCTGGCCTGGTCGACCGTGTCCCAGATGGGGTTCCTGATGCTGCAGATCGGCCTCGCGCTCTTCCCGCTGGCGCTGCTGCATATCGTGGCCCATGCGCTCTACAAGGCCCACGCGCTTCTCAATTCCGGCACGGCGGTGGCGGCGGTGACCGAGGCGCGCGGAGCCGGCCCTGTGGCACTGCCCGACGCCCGGGTCGTGGCGGGGGCCTTTGCGCTGGCGCTGACGATCTACGGGCTGGGAGTGGTGCTCTTCGGTGCGCTGGACAAGGCCCCGCAGGCGCTGGCGCTCGGGATGATCCTGATCCTCGGCATCGCCTATCTGATCGCCCAGGGCATGGCCGGTGGCGCGCCCCGGGCGCTGGCCCTGCGGCTGGCCGGGTTCTCGGCCGCCGCGACTGTGGCCTATCTCGCCCTGCAGGGGGCGGCTGAGGCACTGGCGCGCGGGCATCTGCCGGTGCCGCCTGCACCGGGGGCCGCAACCTGGGCGGTGATCGCGCTGGCGCTGATCAGCTTCACGCTGGTCGCGGTGGCCCAGACCCTGCTGCCGCGCTGGTCGCACCATCCGGTGGCGCGGGCGATGCGGGTGCATTTGTCCAACGGCCTCTATGCCACGGCGATCCTCGACCGGCTGCTGCGGCGTGCTGCGGCCTGATCTCTCCTCTCTCAGACATTCAAGGACACTTCCCATGACCCATGCCGTTCCCGCTCTGAGCGCAGAGCAGATCTCTTCCCTGACCGAAACCGCGATCCGGGCAATCCCGCCCGCCTTCCCCTTGGCCGCGACGGTGGCGGTGAACCCGTTTCTCGGGCAAAGCGAAACAGGATTGCCTGAGACCGCCGCCCTTTTGTCGCGCGTGGCAGGTTGCGCCGTGACCGCATCGCGGCCCTCTTTTGCGAACCGCATCGCGCGGGGGGAGATCACCGCCGCCGACATCGCCGCAGCCCTGACAGGCTGCGGGGCGACGCATAACGTGGCGGAGGTTCTCGCAGCCGCAAAGCAGGAGCGCCCGGCGCCCGCGGCTCTGCCGACGGTGTCGGCGCTGGAGGGGCAGGGGCTGGCCGAGGCACGGATCGGGGCCTGGGCTGCGGGGTATTTCGATCAGGGGCAAGCGCTCTGGTCGGCGCAACCTGCGGAGGGGGCCTATGCCAACTGGCGGCAGTTTGCCTGCCATGACCTGCAGCCGGAACTGTCCGGCCTGCCGGGGATCCGCGCCAGTTTCGCGGCCCTGCCTGAGAGCGCCGAGGGGGCCTTGGCCTGGGCCCTTGCCGAGCTGGGGATCACCGAGGCGGCCGCGCCGCTCTACAGCCACCGGTTGCTGATGTCGCTCGGCGGGTGGGCGCAGGCGGCGCGCTACCGGCTCTGGCAGGCCGAGCTGGCCGGGGAGGCTGAGACCAGCCTGCCTGAGCTTCTGGCGATCCGGGCAGCCTGGGATGCGGTGCTGCTCGCCCATCGCCCCGGGCTTGGCGAGGGCTGGGATGCGGCCAGAGCGGCTTATGCGGCCCCGATCACCCCGTCCCGGGACGACGAGATCGACGCGATCCTGCAGGAGGCTGCTGAGCGCAGCGCCCAGCGGGCCCTCGCGGAGACGCTCGGTGCCGCGCCCGCGCAGACCGAAACGGTACGGCCGACGCTTCAGGCGGCCTTTTGCATCGACGTGCGCTCCGAGGTGATGCGGCGGGCGCTGGAGAGCCAGTCTCCCGAGGTCGAGACCCTGGGCTTTGCCGGGTTCTTTGGCCTCACTGTCGCCCATACCCCCGCCGGGATCTGCGGCGCCGAGGCGCGGTTGCCCGTTCTGCTGACGCCGGGGCTCGAGAGCCGGGCTGAGGGCGATCATGCCGGGGCCCGGATCGCGGGGCGCGCCAAGCGGGCCTGGGGGCGGTTCCGGCAGGCGGCCGTGTCGTCCTTCGCCTTCGTTGAAGCGACGGGGCCGCTTTACGCAGGCAAGCTCGTGCGCGACACGCTGGGGCTCGGTCAGGAGGCGCAGGTCGCAGCCAAGCCGGTGCTCGACCCGCCCCTGCCGCTTGCCGCGCAGATCGAGGCGGCGGCGACGATCCTCGGGGCGATGTCCCTGCGGGAGAACTTCGCGCAAGTGGTGCTGATCGCGGGGCATGGCGCGCATGTGACCAACAACGCCCATGGCAGCGCGCTGCAATGCGGGGCCTGTGGTGGGTATAGCGGCGATGTGAATGCGCGGCTTCTGGCGGACGTGCTGAACCAGCCCGAGGTGCGGACAGGTTTGGCCGACACCGGGATCGTCGTGCCGCAGGATACGGTGTTTCTCGCCGCGCTGCACGATACGGCGCAGGACAGCGTGACGCTTTATCTCGACGACCTCACCGAGGCGCAGCGCGCCGGGGCGGCTGCTGTTCTGGCTCAGGTCGAGGGCTGGTGCAGGGGGGCTGGGGCGCTCGCGCGGGCGGAGCGGCTCGCGACGCTTCCCGGTGCGGCGTCGGAGGGTGCGATCGCCCGGCGGGCCCTGGACTGGGCCGAGACGCGCCCGGAATGGGGCTTGGCCGGGTGCAAGGCCTTTGTGGTGGCGCCCCGGGGCAAGACGGCGCGCGCACGGCTCGACGGGCGGGTGTTTCTGCACAGCTATGACTGGCGGCAGGACGAAGGCTTCGGCGTGCTGGAGCTGATCCTGACCGCGCCGGTCGTCGTGGCGAGCTGGATCAGCCTGCAATATTACGGCTCGGTCGTGGCGCCAGAGGTGTTCGGCAGCGGCACCAAGCAGGTCCATAACGTGACGGGCGGAATGGGTGTGCTGGATGGGGCCAGCGGTGCGTTGCGGGTGGGGCTGTCACGGCAGTCGGTCCATGATGGAGCCGCCTTCGTGCATGACCCGCTGCGGCTGAGCGTTGTGGTGGACGCGCCGGCAGAGGCGATCACGGAGATACTCGCGCGGCATCCGGGGGTGCAGGCGCTGTTTGACAATGGCTGGCTGAAGCTCCTGCGGATGGATGAGAGCGGCGCCATCGCCGAGCGCTATGCGGGCGCGCTGCGGTGGGAGGCGTTTCACGACGCGCCGAAACCGTCGCTTGCGGCAAGGTGATTTTGCCCTGACGGGCCATGGCGCGGTCCCGTTCCGGGACCTCGCGGACGCGCGCCGCTTAGACCGGGCACGACCACCTACAGCTATGACAGGCACGCCCTACGAAGTGAAGCGCGTCCGCGCGTCCGGCCTCTGGCCGGGCGCGCCACCTCACGCGATGATCTCGAACCGGGTGACGTCGACCATTCCGCGATCGGTGATCTTCAGCGCCGGGATCACTGGCAGTGCCAGGAAGGCCAGCTGCAGGAACGGCTCCTCCAGCGTGACGCCAAGGCTGCGGGCCGCTGCGCGCAAGCTTACCAACGCATCGCGCACCTCCTCGAAGGGGGCCTCGCTCATCAGACCGGCCACGGGCAGGGCAAGCTCGGCCAGCACCTCGCCCCCGGCGACCACCACGAACCCGCCCTCGATCTCGGCCACCCGGTTTGTGGCATGGGCGAGGTCGGCGTAATCGGCCCCGACGCAGACGATATTGTGGTGGTCATGGCAGACTGTCGAGGCAATCGCCCCTTTCTGCAGCCCGAAACCGCGGACGAACCCGGTGGCGATGTTACCGTTCTTGCCGTGCCGCTCCACCACCGCGATCCGCATCAGGTCGCGCGCGGTATCGGGCAGCTTGTCGCCATCGCGGATCGGGATCACCTCGCGCAGATGCTCGGTCAGAATCTTGCCCTCGAGGATCCCGATCACATCGGTCTCTTCGCGGTTGCCCCCGGCGCGGAACGCCTCGGCGGTGACACGCGGCGCATGGACCGAAGCACGGCCCACGGCCGGGATTTCCTTTCGTGCGGCGAAGGCGTCCGCATCCACCCGCACCCCGCCGCAGAACACGAGCTCTGCCCGGCAATCCTCCAGCGAGGGCAGAGCTACGATATCGGCGCGCAGGCCCGGCGCGATCAGCCCGCGATCCTTGAGCCCGAACGCCTCTGCCGCCGACAAAGACGCCGCGCGATAGACCGCGAGCGGCGGCACGCCCCGGGCGATCAGCGTCCGGATCATATAGTCCAGATGCCCATGCTCGGCGATGTCGAGCGGATTGCGGTCATCGGTGCACAGGCACATATAGGGCGCGGTCCGCTCGGTCAGGAGCGGGGCGAGGGCCTCGAGATCCTTGCTGACAGAGCCTTCGCGGATCAGGACCCGCATCCCCTTTTGCAGCTTCTCGCGCGCCTCCTCGGCGCTGGTCGCCTCATGCTCGGTGCGGATCCCGGCGGCCACATAGGCGTTCAGGTCCTTGCCCGACAGGAGCGGGCAATGCCCGTCGATATGGCCCCCTTCAAACGCCTCCAGCTTGGCCATCACACCTGCATCGCGGTAGATCACGCCGGGATAGTTCATGAACTCGGCTAGACCGATCCCGGAGGGATGCCCGCGCAGGGGGGCGAGATCTTCGGCCTCGATCCGGGCGCCGGCGGTTTCCATTTCGGTGGAGGGCACGCAGGAGCTGAGCTGCACCTTGATGTCGAGCACCGTGCGTTCGCTGGCCTCTTGGAAATAGCGGATGCCGTCCGGGCCGATCACATTGGCAATCTCATGGGGGTCGCAGATCGCCGTGGTGACCCCGCGCGGGGTCACGCAGCGGTCGAACTCGAATGGGGTGACCAGCGAGCTTTCAATATGCAGATGGGTGTCGATGAAGCCGGGCACGAGGGTCAGCCCGCTGACATCCACCACCTCGCGCCCCTCATAGTCGGCGCCGGTGCCGACGATGCGGTCGCCGCAGATCGCCACATCGCCCGGAATCAGGTCCCCGGTCACCAGATCGAGCACCTGTCCCCCGCGCAGGACCAGATCCGCAGGCGCATCGCCGCGCCCCTGAGCTATCCGTGATGCGAGGTCTGACATGGGCGCGCTCCTATCTGCTGTGCCAGCAGCAGACACGAGGCGCGCGCCCTGCGCAAGTTAGAGACGACGCAAACGGGACCCGGACCGGGCCGCTAGAGCAGGCTGTCGGGCATCTTCTGTTCGGCGGCGGTATTGGCGCGGCGGAAGATCATCGTCACGACGCTGGCCACGATGATGATGAAGAGCGAGTAGAGCACCGGCACCGCCATCACCGCCTGGGCCTCGGTGCCCTCGAAGGTGAAGACGATGATCGCCACGGCGAGCGGGCCGTTCTGGATCCCGGTCTCAAGCCCCACGGTGCGCGCATTGCGCGGATGGAGCTTCAGCGCCCGGGCAAACCCGTAGCCGATGGTGATCCCCACCGCCCCGAGCCCGATTGCCGCCAGATAGGTCGCGCCAGAGGTCTCGAGCAGGAATTGCCAGTTCCGGGGGATCCAGCTCACCATCAGAAACGCGATGAAGAAGAGCGCGAGCGCCGAGCCGAAGAACTCGGTCACGGCCCCCACATTGGCATTCATCTTGCGCAGGACCATCCCGATCCCCACGGGCACCAGCAGCAAGACCAGCGTCACGATGATGTTCTCGCGCGGAATGCTCAGATCCAGCGCCGTGGCATAAAGGACCAGCACCAGCGGGATCATGATCACCCCGGTCACCGTCGAGGTCACCGTCATCAGCACCGAGAGCGCGAGGTTGCCCTTGGAGAAATAGGTGAAGATGTTCGAGGTCGTGCCCCCGGGCATGCAGGCCATGATCAGAATGCCGATGGCAATCGTCTCCGGCACGGTCAGCAGGGTGGCCAGCAGAAACCCGATAAAGGGCATGAACCCGTATTGCGAGATCACCCCGATCGCGAGCCCGTAAGGCCGCCGCAGGGCGAGGTAGAAGTCACGCGGGGTGAGCGATGCGCCCATGCCCAGCATGATGACGAAGATCATCAGCGCCAGCAGCGCCTGTTCAAAGGCTCCGACCATGCTCAGACCTCCCCTGTCTGCGCGAGGTCCTCGGCGCGCAGGTCTTTCCGCAGGATCTTGCCCACATTGGATTTCGGCAGCTCATCGCGGAAGGCCACCCGCTTGGGCACCTTGTAGGCGGTCAGATGCGCCTTGCAATGGGTCCGCAGCTCCGCCTCGGTCAGGCCGGGGTCGCGCTTGACCACAAAGGCCTTCACCGCCTCGCCGGTGCCTGCATCCGGCACGCCGATCACCGCGACCTCATCCACGCCCGGATGGGTGGCGAGGCAATCCTCGATCTCGTTTGGATAGACGTTGAAGCCCGAGACGACGACCATGTCCTTCTTGCGATCCACGATATGGAAATAGCCATCCTCGTCCATCACGCCGATATCCCCGGTCAGGAACCAGCCGTTCTTCATGACCTTCGCGGTCTCCTCGGGTTTCTGCCAGTAGCCGGCCATGACCTGCGGACCCCTGGCGGCGATCTCGCCGCGCGCGCCCTGGGCCACGGGCATACCCTCTTCGTCGAGGCAGGCGAGCTCCGTCGAGGGCAGAGGCACCCCGATGGAGCCTGGCCGCGTCTTGTTCAGGGGCTCGAAGGTCAGCACCGGCGAGGTCTCGGTCAGGCCATAGCCCTGCAACACCTGCGCCCCGGTCACCTCCTGCCAGCGCTCGGCCACGGAGGATTGCAGCGCCATGCCCCCGGCGGAGGCGAATTTCAGGTGTTTGGGCGGGCTGTCGCTGAACCAGACCTCGTTCATCAACCCGTTGAAGAGCGTGTTCACCCCGCTCATCCAGGTGATCTTGTAGTTCTCGAAGGCGCGTTTGAGGTTCGCCAGCGGCCGCGGCGAGGGGATCAGGATGTTCCGCGCGCCCAGCCAGTAGAAGCCCAGCAGGTTCACCGTGAAGGCAAAGATATGGTACATCGGCAGAGCGGTCAGCGCGACCTCCTTGCCCTTTTCCATCCCCTCGATCAGCTCCATCACCTGTTCCATGTTCAGGATCAGGTTGGCATGGGTCAGCATCGCGCCCTTCGAAACCCCCGTGGTCCCGCCGGTATATTGCAGGCAGGCGACATCCTCGGGGGATACCGACTGGCGATAGCTGTCCACCGCGATCTTTTCCGCATCCGCATGGAGCCGCCCGACCTGCAGGGCATCGGGCAGGCGGATATGGGGGACCTCCACGGGCTTCACGGACCGGTCCCAGTATTTCTGCACCAGCCCGACGATCCCGCGGGGCAGGGCGGGCAGGAACTCCGCCACCCGGGTGACGATGATGTTCGGGATCGGATGGCCCCGGGTCGCCTCAGGGATCTTGTCGGCGAACATGTCCACGATGACCAGCGCATGGGGCTCGGCATCGGCGAACTGGCGGGCCATTTCCTCGGCGGTGTAGAGCGGATTGACATTCACCAGCACACAGCCCGCCTTCAGGATCCCGAAGGCGGCGATGGGAAAGCTCAGCCCGTTGGGCATCTGCACCGCCACCCGGTCGCCCTCGTTGAGCCCGGCCACCTCGCGCAGATAGACCGCAAAGACGTCGGACATCTCGTCCACTTCGCGAAAGCTGAGCGTGCCGTTCATGCCATTGGGCAGGCAGGTGGTGAAGGCGGGCGCGGCCCCGAAACTGTGCGACACCGCGCTGATCATGTCGCCCACGGTGCGGTAAGCGGGCGTGTCGATCTCGGCCCGCATGTCAGGTCCGTAGAACGCGGTCCATGGTCGGTCTGCCTCTGTCATTCTGCCCCTCCCGCAAAACATGTTCCCCTGATGTAGGGGGTATATCATCCGGATCGACCGGAGGCCTGCTTTTTCATGGGTTTGGCGGCGCATCTTTCCGCGCGCCGCCTGACCCGGGTCTCAGGGCAGCGGCACGTTCAGCACCTGCCCAAAGAGCAGCGTCACCGCCAGGATCGTGCCCACCACCCCGGCCAGCAGCAAGGCCCAGCCCTTGGGCGTGAAGGCGTCATGCTGGGCGGGGATAATCAGCGCGGCCCCCAGCAGGACCGCCGCAAGCTCGAACCCGAGAAGCGGGATCAGCGCCACCGCACCCAGCATCAAAAGCGGCACCGCGACCATTCGGGTGCGCGTGCCCTCGACCGGGGTCTCGGTCACCTGCCGCGTCGCGATCAGCTGCACGACCGCAAGGATCGTCAGGCAGAGCATGCCGATGGCGATGGTGCGCGGGAAGACCGCCGCATCCTGGTTGAGCCCCGCCGACTGCACGATCACGATCAGGGCCACCGCGCCGAACACGGCAAAGGAGATCAGGTCGCGGGTGATGGCGGCGCGGCTTGCCGGGGGCAGCGCCTCGGACGGACGGCCCGGACGGCGGCTCAGGACGCTGCGGATCCGGGGCCAGAACGGATAGAGGAAGCTCACCAGCGTCAGCGCGATGATCACCATCGACAGGGGCCGGCCAAAGAACTGTCCCGGCAAATCACCAATCGCATCGCCGATGGTCCAGCTCTGGACAAAGCCCTGCTCGGCGATCCGCCCGAGGATCAGGCCTAGCACGATGGGCGAGGGGGAGAAGCCGCGCTTGGCGGCAACCCAGCCGATCACGCCGAGCACGATCATGATCACGATATCCGAGACCGAGTTGCGGATTGCGAAAGAGCCGATCACGGTCATGAAGGCTACGATGGGCACGAGTGCCGCCTTGGGCGCGCGCACGATGGCCCCGTAGGCGAACCGCCCGATCAAGAGCCCCACGGGCAGCATCAGGATCGTCGCCAGCAGCAGACCGAAGATGAAGGTGTAGACGATATCCGCCCCTTGGGTGAAGAGCGTCGGACCCGTCCTAACTCCCTGCACCAGAAGCGCGCCGAGGATCACCGCATCGGGCGGAGTGCCCGGAATGCCCAGCACGAGGGTCGGGATGAACCCGCCGCCCACGGTGGCATTGTTCGCGGATTCCGTGGCGATGATGCCGCCGGGATTGCCCTCGCCGTATTTCTCCTCGCCCTTGCCGACCCGGCGGGCCTCGGAATAGGCCACGAGCCCGGCGATGGAGCCGCCCGCCCCGGGCAGGGCGCCGACCATCGTGCCGATGACCGAGCTGCGCAGCACGTTGAACTTGTTCTTCATCAGCGTCCCGATCGCCTCGGGCAGGCGGAAGCCGCGGGTCTGTTCCGGGGCGGCCAGATGGCGGTTCGGCGTGGCCACCAGATCGATCAGCACTGGGATGCAGTAGAGTCCGATCAGGGCCGAGACCGTATCAATGCCGCCGAGCAAGGTGTTGGATCCAAAGGTGAACCGGACCTCGGCGCTCGTCTCCGACACGCCGATCATCGCAATCAGCAGGCCGAAACAGGCGCCGATCATCCCCTTGACGAAGTCGCCGGTGGACAGGGCCGCGATCATCGACAGGCCAAAGATCGCCAGCCAGAAATACTCCACCGGCCCAAAGGCCAGCGCGGCCTTGGCCAAGGGCGGCGACAGCAGCAGAAGCGCCAGCGCCCCCACCAGACCGCCCACGACCGAAGCGAGGCAGGCGGTGGATATCGCAAGGTCTCCATCTCCGCGCTTGGCCATGGGATAGCCGTCAAAGGTGGTGGCAATGGCCGAGGGCGTGCCCGGCGTGTTCAGCAGGATCGCCGCATAGGCCCCGCCATAAATCGCGCCCGTATAGATGGCCCCCATCAGGATCAGCGCGCTGTCGGGGGACATGGTGAAGGTCAGCGGTACCAGCACCGCCACGGCCATGGTCGCCGTCAGGCCCGGGATCGAGCCAATGATCGTGCCCGCCGCCACGCCGAACACGGCCAGCATCAGGTTCAGGGGCGTCAGCGCCGACGCGATATACTCGAGCATCCGGGGTCTCCTGATCCGGGCATGGCGTGGCCCGGACCGCAACAGGGAAGCGCGCGCAAGAAGCCTCGCGCGCGCCTGTCAGTCAGCGTGTCGGTTACTCGATGATGCCGGCCGCCTTGGCCGCATCGATATAGCCCGAGGCCTTCTCGGCCATGAACGCATCCATGTCCGGGCCATAGCCCACATCCACGAGGGCAAAGCCGCCATCGATCATCTGCTTCTGGAAGTCCGCATCCGCGTTGATCGCGGCAATGGCTTCCGAGACCTGCATGCGGGTCTCATCGCTGGCCGAGCTCGGCACGGCGATGCCGCGATAGGCGCCCGAGACCATGTCAAAGCCCAGCTCGCGGAAGGTCGGCACATCCGGGAAGGCCGGGTGACGGTCTTCCATGGCCACGGCCAGCATACGGACCGCATCGCCCTGGGCCGCGCCCACGGTGGTATAGCCCCAGGCCGCGCGGACCTGATCGCCAAGTAGGGCCGTGACAGATGCGCCCGTGCCCTTGAAGGCCACATAAGTGGACTCGATGCCCGCCAGCTTGTCGAACTGAACCTGAGCGAGATGGTTCGCCGTGCCCTTGCCCGAGCCCGAGAAGATCACCTTGCGCGGGTTGGCTTTGGCGTCATCGATCAGATCCTGCAGGGACATGAAGGGGCTGTCTGCCTTCACCACGATCGCATCCGGCGTGTAGTGGAACCAGTAGACCGAGGTGATGTCCTCGGTGGTGAAGCCCACATCGCCCTGCTGCGGCTTGATCACGATATGGGGCAGGTTCACGCCCATGATCTTGGTGCCGTCCGAGGCCATCCCGTTGAGCTGGGACCAGCCCACAGCGCCACCGCCACCGGGCTGGTAGGACACGACCAGCTGCTCGCCAAAGAGCTTTTCGAAGAAGGGCTGCTGGAAGCGCGCGGTGATGTCGCTCTCGCCGCCGGGGCCGAAGGGGATGATATAGTCGACGCTGGATTTCGGGAAGTCTTCGGCGCTGGCGACGCCCGCCATCGCGGTCATCGCGGCGGCCATCATGAAGGTCTTGAAGATCATAGGGTTTCTCCTCCTCTGTGTGATCTTTGGGGTGCCCGGATCCGGGCTGCGGCCCCGGCTTATCTGCCGGGTGCCACCAATGGGGTTAGGGGGCCTTGGGTCTGTCCTCAGCTGGGGCGCGCACGGGGCGGGGCGTCATGCCACCGGCTCCGTCAGGGCACGGTCCACGTTTTCGACGGTGATCCGGCTGACGCGGACATTCGCCTCGGCGGTCACCCCCGCGATATGGGGCGTGAGGATCAGGTTGGGCACATCGGCAAAGCGCGCACCGGCATTGGCGTCCAGCGGTTCGGCGGCGAACACATCGAGCGCCGCGCCCCCGAGATGACCTGCGCGCAGGGCGTTGCAGAGCGCGTCCTCATCGACGATCCCGCCGCGCGAGGTGTTGATCAAGATCGCCCCGGGCTTGAGCTTGGCCAGGGCGGCGGCATCCAGCAGACCGGCGGTTTCCGGCGTCAGGGGCACATGGAGGCTCAGGATATCCGCCTTCCGGAGCAGCGTCTCTCGCGCGAGACGCTGGACGTCCCGCCAGGCGGGATGGTCCGGCGGCAGATGCGGATCAGCGGCCATGACGCGCAGGCCCAGCGGGGCTGCCAGCCCCGCCACCGCCTGGGCAATGGCGCCGAAACCCAGCAGGCCCAGGGATCGCCCGGCGATCTCGCCCCCCTGGCCCAGCGTGCCTCGGGGCCAGTCGCCCGCGATCATCCCCGGGGTCGCGGCATAGGCCCCGCGGCTCAGGCTGAAGGCCGTTCCGATCACGTATTCTGCCACCGAGCGCGTATTGGCGCCGGTCGCGGGGTACACGGCGATCCCGCGCGCGGCGCAACCGGCCATGTCGATATTGTCGAGCCCCACGCCCAACCGCCCCACGACGCGCAGTCCGGGGGCCGCGGCCAGCAGTTCGGCATCGACCTGGGTTCGGTTGCGCACAATCAGCGCCTCTGCCCCCGAGGCGGCAGCCAAGAGGGCCGCGCGGTCCTCGACCAGCTCGGGTGCGTAGCGCACATCAATCCCGGCGCTGAACCCTGTCAGCGCGTCCGTGTCCATGAACTCGGTGATCACAACTTTCATGCGGGTGCCCCCCCTCCCAAGGCGGCCTGCGGTGGTCCGGCGGAGCGGTCGGGTGTCCGCCGCTCTCTGTCATTTGTGCCAAGTATGCACGTTTGTCGCAGGCCCGCCAGCCCCCATGTAAGCCCTTACATCGCGTATTTTTCGTGCTTTAGCCCAAAGCCTGATCGAGATCGCGCCACAGATCTTCGGGCGCTTCGATTCCCACCGAGAGCCGGAGGAGGGTTTCGGGGATGCCGGTATCCGGCTCGATGCTCTGGCGGTGTTCCACAAGGCTTTCGACCCCGCCGAGCGAGGTCGCGCGCTGGAACAGGCGAAGTCGTCCCGCCACGTCCAGCGCGTCCTGACGGCTGCCACGCACGAGGACGGAGAGGAGCCCACCAAAGCCGCCGCGCATCTGGCCGACGGCGATGTCATGGCCCCGGTGACCGGGCAGACCGGGATAGAACACCTCCGTCACGCGTGCATCGGTGGCGAGCCGTTGGGCCAGATCCAAGGCGCTGGCGCTCATGCGCGTCACCCGCAGGGGCAGGGTGCGCATGCCCCGCAGCAACAGCCAGGCCTCGAACGGGCCGAGGATCGCGCCCGCGTCATGGCGGTCCATGGCGATGGCCTGCCATTGGGGATGCTCCGGGTCGCGGGTGACGAGCGCCCCGGCCAGCACATCGGAATGCCCGTTGATACCCTTCGTGGCCGAATGCATCACGAGATCCGCCCCCAGCGTCAGGGGCTGTGTCAGGACCGGCGTGCTGGCCGTGCTGTCCACCACCAACCGCGCGCCCGTGGCATGGGCGGCCTCGGCGGCGGCGCGGATATCCACGGTCTTAAGCCAGGGGTTGGACGGGGTTTCCACGAAGACGAGATCCGGGTCATGGGCCGTGCAGGCGGCCTGCAGGGCTTGTGTGTCGGCGGCATCCACCTCCAGCAGGGAGAGCCCGCGCCGGGCGCAGAAATCGCGCACCCATTTCGTCGTGCCCCAGTAGATCCCCGATTGCAGGATCACCCGGGCCCCGCCGGGCAAGCTGCGAAACACTGCCGCGGTGGCCGCCATGCCCGAGGGGAAGGCGAGGGCCGCTTCCCCCTGTTCCAGCCGCGCGAGCAGGCTCTCGACCGCACGGAGCGCCTCGCTGTCATCGCGGCTATAGATATTCGCCGGGTTGATGAGGTCATAATTCGGATCGCGCAGAAAGGTCGTCGCGGGCTGGATCGGCGGCACGACCCCGGCCGAAGCCGTATCGGTGGCACCACCGCCATGGGCGGCGAGGGTCGCGGGATCCAGATCGTCGGGCAGGGGCATGGGAGGGCTCCGGTCTCAGAAACTCAGGTCAGTCACGGCCAGCCCGCGCCGGGCAAAGGCGCGCGCCAGTGGGGCAAGATCAGCGGCGTCGCGATCTGCGGCACTGCCCGCCGCCGCGCGGTCGGCAATACCCACGAAGATCACGGCGAAGCGGAACATGGCAAAGGCCACGTGAAAGGGCCGCAGGGGCGCGGTGACTGGCGCGGTTTCGTGATAGGCGGCGACGAACGCGTCCATCCGGGGCAGGGCCTCGGCCGCCAGATCGAGCCCGAGGATCCCGCCATATTCCTCCGGGGCCGAATGCCAGGCCATGCAGGCAAAGCCCAGATCGGCCAGCGGGTGGCCGAGGGTCGACAGTTCCCAGTCCAGCACGGCAATCACCCGGGGCGCGGTCGGGTGGAGCATCATGTTCCCCATGCGGAAATCCCCATGGGCGATGGCGACGGCCCCGTCATCCTCGGGCATCGCCGCGCTCAGCCAGTCGCGCAACGCGTCGAGTTCCGGGATGGGATCGGCGGCGGAGGCGGCGTATTGCCGGGACCAGCGCGACATTTGCCGCTGGAAATAGTCGCCGGGCCGTCCGTAATCGCCGAGGCCAACCGCGTCAGGCCGCACCGCATGGAGCCGCCCCAGCGTGCGCGCCATGTCGCGCAGCGCAGGCCCCCGATCCGCCGGGGCCAGCTCGGGCAGGGCATAGGTTGGACAGACCCGCCCCTCCAGCCGGGCCATCACGTAGAAGGGCGTGCCGAGCAGGGCGGCGTCGGGCTCAAAGGCCAGCGCCTCGGGGACCGGCACCTCGGTATCAGCCAAGGCGCGCAGCACGCGGAATTCGCGATCCACCGCATGGGCCCCTTTCAGGAGCGGCCCGGGCGGCTGTTTGCGCAGGACGAGGCGGCGGTCCCCATGGGTGACGTAGAAGGTCGGGTTGGATTGCCCGCCGCTGATCCGCGTGATCTCGGGCGGGGTGTCCGCCGGGCCGAACTGCCGGTCGCACCAGCGCCGGAGTGCGGCTGGATCAAACTCGAGGCTCATGGGGCCGCGACCGGCCAGCGCCAGAAGTCGCGCCCCTCTTCGGTCAGCACCCGGTTCAGCACCATGCGATGGACCTCATCCGCGCCATCCACCAGCCGGGCCTGCCGCGCATAGCGGTAGATCCATTCGAGCACCGTGTCCTTGGAATAGCCCCGCGCGCCATTGATCTGGATCGCCGTATCGGCGGCCTCATGGAGCAGGTTCGCCACATGGACCTTGGCCATCGAGACCTCCTTGCGGGCAAAGCCACCCTGATCGATCTCCCATGCGGCTTTCATGGTCAAAAGCCGCCCGATCTCGATATCCATGGCGAGCTTGCCGAGCATGAGCTGGATGCTCTCGCGGTCGGCGAGGCGCATGCCGAACCCCTCACGCTCGGCGGCATAGGCGGTGGCAATCTCGACGCAGCGCTTGGCGAGGCCGAGCCAGCGCATGCAATGGGTGAGCCGTGCGGGGCCGAGCCGGGTCTGGGTCACCTTCATCCCGCGCCCTTCGGCCATCAGCACATTGTCCTCGTGGATCTCGAGCCCGTCGAATATCAGCTCGCAATGACCGCCATGTTCTTCGGGGCCCATGATCGAGATGCGCCGCTCGATCCGCCAGCCGGGCTGGTCCGCGTCGAACAGAAACGCCGTATGCCCCCGTTTCGGGTCGTCCGAGCTTCGCGCCAGCAGGATGAAATGCTGCGCCTCGGCCGCGCCGGTGATGTACCATTTATGGCCATGGACCACATAGGTGTCGCCGCGCTTCTCGGCCCGGGTCCGCATCATGCCCGGGTCCGAGCCGCCGCCGGGATGCGGCTCGGTCATGGCAAAGGCCGAGCGCACCGCGCCGTCGATGATCGGCTGCAGCCAGCGGTCTTGCTGGGCCGGCGTGCCGAGTTTTGCCAGAACGGCCATGTTGCCGTCATCGGGCGCGGCGCAATTGAAACAGACCGGACCGAAGATCGATCGGTTGGCCTCTTCGTAGAAGACCGCCCGGGACACGGTGTCGAGGGCCATGCCGCCCCGGTCGCGCGGCGCTTGCGGGGCCCAGAGCCCGGCGGCCTTGGCCTTGGCACGCACGGTGTCCAACACCGGCAGGGCGATGTTCTCATGGGCGTCGAAATTGGCGCGATCGGCCTCGAGCGGCAGAATCTCCTCCGCGACAAAAGCCGCGACCCGGGCGCGCAACGCCTCCAGCTCGCTGGGCAGCTGAAACTCCATCTCGATCCTCCCTCGGTGATCCCCGGGCCTCTGACGGGCCTGATCTGCGGGAAATTCCCGCACTGCGGCAGTTTACCCATGGGCGAGGGGATGCAAACCCCACCCGTGACGCTTGACCTCGCGGCACGGAGCGCGTCCCCTAGCACGCAGGAGCTTGACCCATCCCGGAGGCGCGCCCCATGCCCGTTTTGTTCAAACATGACCGATCCCAGTGGTTCGCGGCCCTGAAGGCCGTGGGCGGCAAGATCGATGACTGGAATCTGGGCCTGATCTCGGCGGGGGTGGCGTTTTACGGGCTGCTGGCGATCTTTCCGGCGCTGGCGGCGGTGATCGCGATCTGGGGGCTGGTGGCCGATCCGCTGGTGGTGGATCAGCAGATGGCGCTCTTGGCCAATATCATGCCGGGGGATGCCTATCACCTGATCGATGCACAGATCGATGCGCTGACCCATACGACCTCGGCCACGCTGGGAAAGGCGACCATCATCTCGATCCTTGCCGCGCTCTGGTCCACGCGGGCCGGGGTGAGCGCGCTGATGCGCGGGCTCAACGCGATCTATGGCACGCCGAACCGCAAGAGTTGGCGCCACTACCTGGCGGCGCTGTCGCTGACCGGGGTGCTGGTTCTGGTGGCGCTGGTCGCGCTGACGGCGGTGGTGGTCACGCCCATCGTGCTGTCCTTCTTGCCGCTCGGGCCCTGGGCTGAGCTGGCGCTGCGGCTGGCGCGCTGGATCGTGGCGATCGGCGTGCTGCTGGCCGGGCTGGCCATCGTCTATCGCTATGGCCCGAACCGGAGCTGCGTGCGCATGCGGTGGTTGACGCCGGGGGCACTGGCGGTGGTCGTGCTCTGGGCAGCGGCCTCACTGGGCTTCAGCTTCTACCTGTCGAATTTCGGCAATTACAACGAGGTTTACGGCTCGATCGGCGCGGTGATCGCTCTGCTGATGTGGCTTTATATCAGCTCGTTCCTCCTGCTTCTCGGGGGCGGGCTGAATGTCGAGCTGGAGCAGCGCGCCGGGATCGGGCCGCAGGTTCAGGCCCCGCCTGGCGCGCCCGTAGCGGGTCTAATCAAAGACGATGACGTTACGGCGAGCCTGTCCTGAGTTTGTGTCCGCGATTGCGGAATTGATCTGGTCCAGCGACCAGCGTCCCGAGATCAGCGGCTCCAGCATCAAGCGCCCCTGACGCCAGAGATCGACCATCCAGGGGATGTCCCGCGCCAGCACCGTGTCGCCCATCATCGAGCCGCGCAGATCCTGTCCGCACATAGCAAGGATCACCGGTTCATAGCGCGCGGTCTCGCCGGAATGGGGCATGCCAACCATGACTAGCCGTCCACCGCGTGCAAGGTATCGCGGGGCCGTGTCATAGACCGCTGTCGTGCCGACGGTCACAAAGACCGCATCCGCCCCGCGCCCGGTCACCGCGCGGGCCAGCGCCCAGGGTTTCTCGGCGCTGGCGAGGATGACATCCGTCGCGCCAAAGTCGCGGGCCTCGTCGAGCTTGCGCGGCAGCAGGTCCACCGCGATGATCCGCGCTGCGCCCGCCAGTCGCGCGCCCTGGATCACATTGAGCCCGACCCCGCCCGCACCGATCACCACGACGGTCTCGCCCACGCGGACCTGTCCGCTCTGAACCACCGCGCCGACCCCCGTGGTCACGCTGCAGGCCAGCAGGCAGGCGGCCTCGAGCGGTATATCCGCAGGCAGCGGCGCGAGTTGGGCCGGGGTGACCAGCACCGCTTCGGCAAAGGCCCCGCAGGCAAGGCCCTGGGCCACGGCCTGCCCATCGGGCAGGTGCAGGGGCGCGGGCAGATCGGGCGGCGTCTCGCAGGTCGCGGGGTGCGCCGCACTGCAGGAGGGACAGGTGCCGCAGCTCCGCAGGAGCGTGACCAGCACCGGGTCGCCGATGCTGTAGCCGGTCACGCCCGGGCCGAGGGCCGAGACATGGCCCGCCGCCTCATGGCCATAGATCGCAGGCAGGGCACCGCCCCAAGCGCCTTCGGCGTAAGAGATGTCCGAGTGGCAGAGCGCGACGGCACCCAGGGTGACCTCGACCTCGCCGGGACCGGGCGCGCGCAGATGGACGGTTTCCACCGAAAGGGGCGCGCCGAAGGCATGGCAGACAGCGGCGCGGATCGGGCGGCCCATGACGGGCTCAGACCGCGGCGCTCAGGGCGCGGCGGGGCAGGAAAATTCCGAGGCAGAGCGCCATGATCGCCATGGACAGGAAGAACGGCGCGCCCGGCTGGTTGAGGCCGATCTCGGCATCTGTCGCGAGAAAGAAGATCTGGGTCATGACCAGCGGGGACAGGATCGCCGCTACGGATCGGAAGGAGGAGACGAGCCCCTGAAGCTCGCCTTGCTGGTCTGCGCCGGCGGTCTGGGACATCTTGCCTTGCAGGGCCGGGGTGACCACCGCGCCAAGGGCTGTGAGCGGGGTCAGCAGCAGCGCCAGCGCACCGGAGGTGACCAGCCCGAGGGCCGCGAAGGCACAGAAATTAAACACGAATCCGTAGAGGATCACCCGCGTCTCCCCGAACTTGGGCAGGATGATCCGGATCAGCCCGCCCTGCACGATGGCGATGGCCACACCAAAGAGCCCGAGGGAGAGGCCGACCATGCCCGGCTCCCATCCGAACCGCGCGCGGGTGAAATAGGCCCAGATCGCCGGATAGATGAAAAACGCGAATTCATAGAGGAAGAAGAGCGCCAGATATCCCTTTAATCCCGGGAGTTTACCGAGATGTTTGAAGGCGCCCAGCGGGTTGGCGCGGCGCCATTCGAACGGGCGGCGGATGGCGTCGGTGACGGTCTCGGGCAGCACGAAGTATCCGAGGATGAGGTTGAGCGTGGCCAAAGCGGCGGCGGCATAGAAGGGGGCACGGGTCCCGAACTCCCCCAGCGCGCCGCCAATCAGCGGGCCGACCACGAAGCCGATCCCGAAAGCCGCACCGACAAGGCCGAAGTTTTTGGACTTGTCCTCGGGCTTGGAGATGTCGGCGATGAAGGCTGTCGCCGTGGATTGGGTGGCCGCCGCGACCCCGCCCACGATCCGCGCCACCAGCAGGAGCCAGATCGACCCGGCAAAGGCCATCACCATGTAGTCGACGGCCATAAATGCCAAGGAAACCAAAAGGATAGGGCGGCGGCCAAAGCGATCCGACAGGCTGCCGATGGTGGGGCCACAGAGGAATTGCATCACCGCAAAAGAGGTCGAAAGCACCCCGCCCCAGATCGCCGCCTGTCCCAACGTGCCGCCGCTCAGCTCGCCGATCAGGTCCGGCAGGATCGGCAGAATGAGACCGATGCCCATGGCGTCGATCACCAGCGTGATGAGGATGAACACGAAAGGCAGGCGAGAGGACATGGAGGCTCCGGGGGCGACGGGGCCAAGCCTATCCTAGCGCGAAACTGTAAGCAATGGATTACAGTTTCGCGTCAAGTGTAAGCTCAAGATGACAGGCGCGTGCCCGCCCGGATCTCTCAATTCAACGCCCCAAGACCCCGCCCGACAGCCGTCGGCACCCTGTCGGCCTTCCGTCGGACACCTGTCGGGCAAGTGTCGGGCACCTGCGCGCGGTCGGGCAAGACCCGGTTAAGCTTTCGAGCATGGCTCAGGTCGGGGTTGGAACCATATCTTTGTTTGATGCTGCATCCAAAACCAATGTTGGCAATGCATCGGTCTGATTGGAGGGTCTCAAAGCTTTTTTTGAAGTCTAGCTAGCCTCTGAGGTGTCATTCGAAAGCCCTTAAATTCGGCTCTGGCGGTTTGAAACATGACGTTGGCGGTCGTCAATTCGGAAGAGAGTTGGTCGGAATTCGAGCTCTCGTACCTAGCGCCCAGAACAACCTCTTTAAGGATTGTCATGTTGTTGAAAGCCGCAAAGTAGTTTTCACCTTCTCTGATGCACTTCTCCAATGGGCGAACCAACCGATACTCGTCCTCGTAAGACCACTCTTTATGCTTTGTTCGCAGTAACTGGTAAATTAAGTCTTTCATCGAAGTCTCGGATGCATCGACATCGTTTTCAGGCTTTATCCGATTTTCGACGTAGTTGATCTTGAACAAAAGCTTGTCAGGGACTTCAAAACCGAGCGCGAGGCCTTTGTGCGAGTCGGCGTAGTGCGCCCACATCAAAGGTTGATGCCAACTTTTTGAAAACGAAATGATGCCGGTGTCTTGAGAGACGATTTTCCGAAAATGTGTCGCCCAAGCGCGTACACTCTTGTCCCCTAAATCAAGCGACAAATACTCAAACGGATCATTAAGTTCGTCGATTGGGGATACTTTGAGGCGTCGCTTCGACAGAGCTTCAAGGCCCCATCTAGCTGGGTAAAATTTGTATAAACGCATGTTGTTTGGCTAACATTGGTAGATTGATGGGGCAACACTATGGGTCAGTGATGGACTTTGGCCGTGCCCGAACGAACTGGCGCTTCATTTCGTGTCTCCGCTGTTGCTCCTGGTGCAGAGTGTGGTGGTTGCCGTCGGCAATGCAAGAACTCCACGACATGACTTCATGGCTTCCTCTGGGTCTTGCTTTTGAATGCGCCGAGGCCCGGCGGCTCTCAAGAGAGCCGGTGGCGTGTGGGCGTGATCTGGTCAGAGGGGCGTCGCGGCGGCAGTGTCATGAGGCTGCGGGGGCGAGGGGGCGTCCGGTGGTCGGGTTTGGGATATGCGCCCGAGCCAGGCCGGGGGTGGTCGTCCTGCGCTGGGGCGCGCGTCGGGTTATGCTTCGGGGGGGAGGTGGCCGGTTTCATGCATGAATGTGGTGAGGGCCTCGGCGTAGCCCTCGGGTTGCTCCACATGGGGCAGGTGGCCTGCGCGGCGCAGGAGGACGAATTTCGAGCCGGGGATCAGGTTTACCGTCTCGCGCACGAGGTCCGGGGGCGTCGAGCTGTCCTCGGCGCCGGCGATGCCGAGGGTTGGCAGGCGCAGCCCGCTGGTCGGGGTATAGAAATCGGTTCCGGCGATTGCTGCGCTGCAGCCGATATAGCCCTCATCCGGGGTGCTTGTGACCATGGCGCGCCAATAGGGCAGACGCGGATCGGTGAGGAAGGCGCGGGAGAACCAGCGCTCGAGGATGGCATCGGTCAGGGCCTCGACCCCGCCGGCGCGGACGCCGGCAATGCGGTCCTCCCAGAGCTTCGGGGATCCAATCTTGGCAGCGGTGTTCGACAGGACCATGGCGCGGACCTGATCGAGCCGTTTCACCGCGAGGCCCTGGGCGATCATCCCGCCGATGGAGAGGCCGACAAAGAGCGCGTTGCGCACCTCCAGATGGTCGAGCAGCGCCTCGATATCCGAGACCAGCGCGCCCATGGAATAGGGCGCGGCGGGCACGTCCGAGGCCCCGTGGCCGCGCATGTCATAGCGGATGATCCGCAGGCCGTCGGGCAGGAGCGGCAGGATCGGCTCCCACAGGCGCAGATCGGTGCCCAGCGAGTTGGAGAAGACGACGATCGGGCCGTCGCGCGGCCCTTCGTCCAGATAATGCAGTGCGACCCCGTCGCGGGTGAATGTCGCCATATCCATGCCCTCCGCTTGTCTGGCGGCAGGGTGCGCGCAATCGTGGGGCGGTGCAATCGGTTAAGCGACGGGGAGGCTCAGAGGTTCTCGACCTGCGGCATGCCGAGGACGTGGTAGCCGCCATCGACGCGGACGATCTCACCCGTGGTGCAGGCCCCGGCCGGGGAGGCGAGCCAGACGGCGGTGCCGCCCACGGCCTCAAGCGTCGCATTGGCGCGCAGGGGCGCGTTCTGCTCGGTCTGGCGGTAGGTCTTGCGCGCGCCGCCGATGGCGGCCCCGGCGAGGGTCTTCATCGGGCCGGGGGAGAGGGCGTTCACGCGGATCCCGTCCGGGCCGAGATCATTGGCGAGGTAGCGCACGGCGCTTTCCAGCGCGGCCTTGGCCACGCCCATGACGTTGTAGAACGGGGTGACGCGGTTCGAGCCCTGGAACGTCACGGTCAGGATCGTGCCGCCCTCGGTCATCATAGGATGCGCCCGGCGGGTCACCTCGATCAGCGAGTAGCAGGAGATGTCGAGCGAGGTTTTGAAGTTCTCGCGGCTAGTGTTCAGGAACCGGCCTGTCAGCTCGGTCTTGTCGGAAAACGCGATGGCGTGGACGAGGAAGTCGAGCTTGCCCCATTTCTCGCCCAGTGTCTCGAAGGCGCGGTCCAGCGAGGCGTCGTCGGTGACATCCACATCCACGAGGATGTCCGAGCCCACGGAGGCCGCGAGCGGGGCGACCCGCTTGCCGAAGCCTTCGCCCTGATAGGTGAAGGCCAGCTCGGCCCCGGCCTCGGCCATGGCCTTGGCGATCCCCCAGGCGATGGAACGTTCATTCGCCACGCCCATGATCAGGCCGCGCTTGCCCTGCAACACACCGGTCATCTGGTTTCCCCTTTGGGCCTTGGTTCTAGTCGAGATAGCGCGACATCAGCAGCGTCGCATTGGTGCCGCCGAAGCCGAAGCTGTTGGACAGAACGCTGTCGAGGGTGACGTCCTCGCGCAGCTCGGTCACGATTTCTTCGGGTTTGATCGCCGGGTCGAGCTCGGTGATGTTGGCGGAGGCGGCGATGAAGCCTTTCTCCATCATGATCAGCGAATAGATCGCCTCGTGGACACCGGTCGCGCCCAGGGAATGCCCGGTCAGCGACTTGGTGGAGGCGACGGGCGGGGTGCTGCCCTCGCCAAAGACGCGGCGCACGGCCTCGATCTCGGTCACGTCGCCCACGGGCGTCGAGGTGCCATGGGCGTTGATGTAATCCACGCTGCGGCCGTCGGGCAGGGTGGCCAGGGCCTGCCGCATGGAGCGCTCGCCGCCCTCGCCCGAGGGGGCGACCATGTCATAGCCGTCGGAGGTAGCCCCATAGCCGGTGACCTCGGCATAGATCTTGGCGCCGCGGGCCTTGGCGTGCTCGAGATCCTCGAGCACGACGACCCCGCCACCGCCGGCGATCACGAAGCCGTCGCGGGTCGCGTCGAAGGTGCGCGAGGCCGTGGTCGGCGTGTCGTTGTATTTCGAGCTCATGGCGCCCATGGCGTCGAAGAGGCAGGACAGGGTCCAGTCGATTTCCTCGCCGCCGCCGGCAAAGACGATGTCCTGCTTGCCCATCTGGATCTGCTCGACACCATTGCCGATGCAATGGGCGGAGGTGGAGCAGGCGGAGGTGATCGAGTAGTTCACGCCCTTGATCTTGAACGGGGTCGCGAGGCAGGCGGAGTTGGTCGAGGACATGCAGCGGGTGACCATGAAGGGCCCCATCCGCTTGGGCGCGCCCTTTTCCTTCACCGTGGTGAAGGCCTGGAAGAAGTTCGAGGTGGACGGCCCGCCCGAACCCATCACGAGGCCCGTGCGTTCATTGCTGACATCGCTGTCCTCAAGCCCGCTATCGGCGATGGCCTGCTCCATGGCGATGAAGTTGAACGCGGCCCCGGGGCCCATGAAGCGCAGCTGGCGCTTGTCGATATGCTCGGTCAGATCGATCTGCGGCACGCCATGGACCTGGCTGCGGAAGCCGTTCTCGGCATAGGTCTCGGAAAAGGAAATCCCCGACCGGCCCGCGCGCAGGGACGCTTCGACCTCGGATACGGTGTTTCCGATGGGCGAGACGATCCCCATTCCTGTGATGACGACACGGCGCATGGCGCGACCCTCCTCTTCGCTCAGCTCTCGGACAGAGCGACTTTCATATCTTTGACCTGATAGATCAGTTCCCCATCGGCCTCGACCCGGCCATCGGCCACCCCCATGGTCAGGCGGCGGGTCTGCACGGCTTTGGTGAAATCGACGTAGTAGCGCAGCAGCTTGCGGTCCGGGCGGACCATGCCGGTCAGCTTGACCTCGCCCACACCCAGCGCATAGCCGCGCCCCTGCCAGCCGCGCCAGCCGAGGTTGAACCCGGTGAGCTGCCACAACCCGTCAAGGCCGAGACATCCGGGCATGATCGGGTTTCCGGGGAAGTGGCAGTCGAAGAACCACAGGTCCGGGGTGATGTCGAATTCCGCCACCACATGGCCCTTGCCATGGGGGCCGGCATCGCCGCTGATCTCGGTGATGCGGTCCATCATCAGCATGGGCGGCATGGGCAATTGGGCGTTTCCCGGACCGAACAAGTCTCCTTGCGCGCATTTCACGAGGTCGTCCTTGTCGAAGGAGGTCGGAAAATCTGCCATGTGTCGCTCGGTCCTCGGGTCTGCCTGATGTGGTGCGCTCCCTTATCACCCCCGCTTCGGAAGTGACAAGAGGCAGCCATGCGGCCAGACGCCCCCGCATCGCACCCGCATCGCACCCGCAGGCAAGTGGGTCATGGGCGCCGCGATTGCAAGGGGCGGGGGTGCGGCCCCGTGGCGGGGGCGGGGGGCTGCGACCCTATTGCGAAGGGTTTGCAATTGATATTTAGCCCGCAGCCGTCATATAAGGGGGAGACCAAAAGGATGACGACGCCCATGCGCACCACACGTCTGGAACGGGGAACCGAATGGCTGGCCACAGGAGATGTGCGCCCGACCAAGCAGCGTGTCACGCTTGCGGCCCTTCTGGTGGGCGACGGGCATGACCGTCATGTCACCGCCGAAAGCCTTTATGCCGCTGCTTTGGAGCGGGGCGAGAAAGTCTCGCTGGCGACGGTCTACAACACCTTGCGGACTTTTTGCGAGGCCGGGCTCGTGCAGGAGATCACAGTCGATGGCTCCAAGAGCTATTTCGACACGCGGATCGACGATCACCCGCATTTCTACTGGGAAGATTCGAACCTGCTGACCGACGCGCCCGCCGAAGAGCTTGAAATCGCGCGCCTGCCGGAGATCCCCGAGGGGACCGAAATCTCCAAGGTCGATGTGGTGATCCGCCTGCGCAAGGCCTGATTTCTCGGCGCTGGGTCCGCGTTTGGCGGGCCGGCTTTCCTGAGCCAGATCGATCCGGTGGTGGATAACTGAACGACGAAGCTGACCCGGAAGCGTCTAGGCCGAGCGCGAGGGGATCTCATGCCCAGACCCGTTCAGACCCCGCGCGCATTTCCCTTTGCACCCCCTGACTGACCCAAGCGCGCCACGCGCGCGGCAGCGGTGTGCCCGGTCTTGCGCGGCTCCGTTTCGCCGACCATCCGCCCCGAAGCGGGTCCGCGCGGTCGGCCCCCGACCGCGCGCCCGATTGCGCCCCCGACACTCGGACCGGAGTCAACGCAAAAGGCCCCGCGTCTCCGCAGGGCCTTGTCAGATAACGTCGTAGCCTCTGGCTCAGACAGCGGCCTTGAGCGCGTCGACCAGATCGGTGCGTTCCCAGCTGAAGCCGCCATCCGCATCGGGCGCGCGCCCGAAATGACCATAGGCCGCCGTGCGCTGATAGACCGGGCGGTTGAGCTGCAGATGCTCGCGGATGCCCCGGGGCGACAGGTCCATCAGCTCGGCCACCGCCCGCTCGATGGCGGATTCGTGGACCTCGCCCGTGCCATGGGTGTCCGCATAGATCGAGAGCGGCTTGGCCACCCCGATCGCATAGCTGAGCTGGATGGTGCAGCGATGCGCCAGCCCCGCCGCCACCACGTTCTTGGCCAGATAGCGCGCCGCATAGGCCGCCGAGCGGTCCACCTTGGTCGGGTCCTTGCCGGAAAACGCCCCGCCGCCATGGGGCGCCGCGCCGCCATAGGTGTCCACGATGATCTTGCGCCCGGTCAGGCCCGCATCCCCGTCCGGGCCGCCGATCACGAACTTGCCCGTGGGATTCACCCACCATTCGGTGCGGGCATCGATCCAGCCCTCGGGCAGCTCGGCCCGGATATAGGGTTCGACCACGGCGCGGACATCCTCGGAGGTCATCTCCGGGTCCAGATGCTGGGTCGAGAGCACGATCGAGCTCACGCCCACGGGCTTGCCGCCCTCGTAGCGCACGGTGAGCTGGGATTTCGCATCCGGCCCGAGGGTCGGCTCGGCCCCGGATTTGCGGACCTCGGCCAGTTTGCGAAGCACCGCATGGGAATAGCAGATCGGGGCCGGCATCAGCTCGGGCGTCTCATTGACCGCGTAGCCGAACATGATCCCCTGATCCCCGGCGCCTTCTTCCTTGTCCTCGGCCGCGTCCACCCCTTGGGCGATATGGGCCGACTGGGCGTGCAGCAGGTTGGTGATCTTTACCGTTTCCCAGTGGAACTTGTCCTGCTCATAGCCGATATCGCGGATGCAGTCCCGGGCGATGCCGTCGATCCGCTCCATGTAATCCTTCAGGCGTGCCTGATCGCTCAGCCCGACCTCGCCGCCGATCACCACCCGACCGGTCGTGGCGAAGGTTTCGCAGGCCACGCGGGCTTCGGGCTCTTCGGAGAGAAACGCATCCAGAACCGCGTCGGAGATCCGGTCGCACACCTTGTCCGGGTGCCCCTCGGAGACGGACTCGGAGGTGAAGAGGTAGTTTTGCCGCGCGGTCATTGAGGTCTGCTCCGTTCTAGTTACGTCGCCACGTCAGGAAGCCGTTGTGGCGACAGATCGCTTGCCGGGGTATCCCTCTGGACCAGAAGGGTCAATCGCGTTCGACAGGGCGCGCTGTCAAATAAACTGTACGCAACACCCCAAGGGCGAGCGCCAGCGACAGCAGAATCGCCAGAGGCAGATCGCCCATGCGCGCATAGGGCGGCGGGGTGCTGCGCGGGGGCAGGGGGGCGTCCAGCGCGCCGAGCGTATTGAGCGGCAGATGCGCCCCCATTGCGCCGCGGCTGTCGATCACCGTGCTGATCCCGGTATTGGCCGCGCGCACCAGCGGCAGGCCCCGCTCGATGGCGCGGAAGCGCGCGAGGATCAGGTGCTGCTGCGGCCCCGCGAAGCTGCCGAACCAGGCGTCATTGGTGATCTGCAGCATCCAGTCCGCCGCGCGCGCCTGGCTCCGCCCGAACTGCGGAAAGATCGCCTCATAGCAGATCAGCGGCAAGGCCTGCCCCAGTGCGCCGAGATCCAGCAGGACCGGGCCGGGGCCTGCGTGAAACCCGCCGCCCTCGGCCACTGCGAGGCCGCGGATCCCCAGCCGCGCGGCGAGGTCGCCAAAGGGGATATACTCGCCGAAGGGTACGAGATGCGCCTTGTCATAGATCGCGCCGGGCCGCCCGTCCGGGTCGATCACCGCGAGGGCGTTGGTGGGGCCAGCGGGGGTCTGGCGCACCGCACCCAGCACAAGCGGCACGCCGCCCGCGGCCTCGGCCCCCTGAATCAGCAGGGGGCGCGCGCCGCCGAGGCGATAGGCGATTGCCGTCTCGGGCCAGAGGATCAGATCCGGCGCGGGTCCCTCAGGAGGCTGTGCCGTCAGGGTAAGCTGTCGCTGAAAGAAGAGCGGGATCATCTCGGGATCCCATTTCAGATGCTGGGCCGCGTTGGGCTGCACAAGGCGCAAAGTCGGGGCCTCGGGCGGGATCGCGGGGGCTGGGGGGCGCAGGGCGCCAGCCACGGCCAGCAGTCCGAGCAAGGCCAAGCTGCCCAGCAGGCCCGCGCCGGTCGCGACCGCGCGGCCCCGCACTTGCAGGCGCGCGCCGAGGGCGAGCCCGGCAGAGAGCGCACCGAGGGTCGCCAGGCCCAGCCCGTGCAGGCCCCAATAGGCCACCGTTTGCGCCGGGGCCGTGTCGATCCAGATCGTGCCGATCAGGCCCCAGGGAAAGCCGGTGAAGATGTAGCTGCGCAGCATCTCGGCGAGGGTGAAGGCCAGCGCGAAACCTGCCATGGCCGACCCGCGTGCCTGCCAACGCGCCGCGGTCCAGCCCGCGAGCCCCCAGAACAAAGCGAGCCCCCCGGCCATGAGCACCAGCGCGAAGGGCGCCATCCAGCCATGGCGGGGCACATCGACCAGAAACGGCTCCACGATCCAGTGCAGCGTCACCGCGAAATAGGCCGCCCCCGCGCGCCAGCCGCGCGCCGCGCGGGCCCGGCCCGAGCCCGGGGTGCTGACCCGCCAGATCATCCCCGCAAGCCCGATCAGGGCGGCGGGGATCACCCCGAACGGCGCCTGTCCAAGGGCGATCAGCGCGCCGAAAGCCGCGTCGAGCGCCCAGCCCCTGCGTCTGGTCATCGCCTCTGGTGCATCCTATTCGGCGGCGGCGGGGCTCAGCGCCCGTTCCGCCGGGCGCAACCGGATGCGCACGCGCTTGATCCGTCGCGGATCAGCATCCACCACCTCGAATTCCACGCCGCTGTCATGGGGGATCACCTCGCCGCGCACGGGCACGCGGCCCGTAAGCTTGAAGACCAGCCCGCCCAGCGTGTCGATCTCTTCCTCGGTGCCGGGCTCGATCAGGGCGACGCCCAGCTCTGCTTCGAGATCGTCGAGCGGGGCCTTGGCCTGAACCAGATAGACGCCCGGCTTCTCGCGCGACCAGAAGCGGTCCTCGGGCTCGTCATGCTCATCCTCGATCTCGCCGATCACCTGTTCGATCAGATCCTCGATGGTCACCAGCCCGTCCGTCCCGCCATATTCGTCGATCACCAGCGCCATATGCATCCGGTCCTTCTGCATCTTCTGCAAAAGCACCCCGATGGGCATGGAGGGCGGCGCATAGAGCAGCGGGCGCAGCATCCCCTTGAGGCTGAATTTCCGCGAGGTCCCGTTGAACCCGAAATTCAGCGCCAGATCCTTGAGATGGACCATGCCGAGCGGGGTATCCAGCGTGCTGCGATAGACCGGCAGGCGGGTCATGCCGCTGTCGCGGAAGACCTGCACCAGCTCGGTCTGGGAGATATCCGACGGCACGGCCACGATATCGGCCCGCGGGATGGCCACATCGACCACGCGCATGCGCCGCAGATTGCCGATGCCGAGCCCGGATGCCCGTGCGTCATTGGCCGCGTGGCCGCCATGGGCCTCGCCTGCGGGTTCTGTTTCTTCGGGGGAGGAGAACGCAGCCAGAATGCGTCGCAAAAGCGAGGGTCTGGCAGCTGTGGTTTCGTCGTTCAGCGCGCGCCGCGCCGCGGAAGACGATCCGTCAGAGGTGTCGGCCATTGATCCTTTCCGGTGTGATGCCGTAACGGCTTGATCCGAGACTATACCACAGGAGTTTCGTAAGGGTTAGCCATGTTTAGCGTCGCAAGGATCTCGACCTCGAGACCCTCCATAAGCGTCGCATCCGGGTCGGTTTCGTGATCAAACCCCAATAAATGCAGGGTCCCGTGGACCAGGAGGTGGGTCAGATGGGCCTCGAACGGCTTGTCGGCCTCGGCGGCTTCGCGCGCACATGTCTCATAGGCGAGGGCGAGATCCCCGAGCTCGGCTGCCATGGGATCCGCCGGATCGGGCAGGTCGGGCATCGCACCGGGGGTCTCGGGCGCGCGCTCTTCGGCGGGCCAGCTCAGCACATTGGTGGGGGTGGGCTTGTCGCGAAACTCCGCGTTGAGCGTGGCGATCCTTGCGTCGTCACAGGCTAGGATCGAGACCTCGAACGCCCCGGCGGGCAGGTCGAGCCGGGTCAGGGTCGCGGTGACCGCCCGGGTCGCCAGCGCCTGCAGGTCGGGCGGATCCCAGTGCGGGCTCTCGACCGCGATCTCGATGACAGACGCCCCGGGCACAGGCCCCGCAGGGGCCGGGTCAGCTGGGGTCATCGGCGTCATAGGCTTCGATGATCCGGGCCACGAGCGGGTGGCGCACCACGTCCTTGGCGGTGAAATAGGTGAAGTTCACGCCCTTCACGTCGCGCAGGATCCGTTCCGCATCCCGCAGGCCGGAGGTGACGCCGCGCGGCAGGTCGACCTGGCTGCGATCGCCGGTGATCACCATGCGCGAGCCCTGGCCCAACCGGGTGAGGAACATCTTCATTTGCATGGAAGTTGCGTTCTGCGCCTCGTCCAGCACCACGAAGGCATTTGACAGGGTCCGGCCGCGCATGAAGGCCAGCGGCGCGATCTCGATCCGCTTCTCTTCGCGCAGCTTGGCAACCTGCTTGCCCGGCAGGAAGTCGTTGAGCGCGTCATAGAGCGGCTGCATGTAGGGATCGACCTTCTCGTCCTGGGTGCCGGGCAGGAAACCGAGCTTCTCGCCCGCCTCGACCGCCGGACGGCTCAGGATGATCCGGTCCACATGGCCGCCGAGGAACATGGTCACGCCAACGGCCACGGCGAGATAGGTTTTGCCCGTCCCGGCGGGACCGATCCCGAAGGCCAGCTCATTGGCAAAGAGACCCTCCACATAGGCCTTCTGCATCTCGGTGCGCGGTTCGACGGTCTTCTTGCGGGTCTTGAGCTCAACAGAGCCGCCCTTGAAAAGCTCCATCTGGTCGCCGGATTCCGGGGCGCTGTCCTCTTCGGGGATGCCGAGACGGATCAGCCCGTCGATATCCCCGGGCTCGGAGGACTTGCCCGATTCGACACGCTGGTAGAGCGCGTGGAGCACGCTTTCGGCCTTGGTCTGGGCATCGGCCTCGCCAAAGACCGCAAGCTGGTTGCCCCGGCGCAGGATCTGCACGCTGAGCTGATGCTCGATCTGGGCCAGATTTCGGTCGTACTCACCGCAGAGATCGATCAGCACGCGATTGTCGGGAAATTCGATCAGACGCTCCGGGGCGGGCGGCTGGGGCGGTGGCGGGGTCGCAGCACTCAGGGCCAATAGGAACTCCGTTCAGGTGGGCCTGACCCGAGCGTGCCAAGTCGTGCGCGCGCTGGCAAGCGCACAATGCGCAAACGGCGAAAAAACCCCTTGTGCTGCGATCTCTGCCGGATCCCGCTGCGGCATTATGTGCGGCAGGCTTTTGGCAAAGGCACACTTGCGCTGGCGGTTAATCTTTACCAAAGCGCTCGGAAAATACCCATCATTGCAAGCTCTCTCGTTTGGATAGCCAGCAGGTCCCCTGACTTAGCGAGGTTTTCCATGACGAAACTGCGTCGTCTCTTATGTTCCACCGCCCCCTTGTGCCTCGCCTCTGCAGCCTTCGCGCAATCTGCCGAAGAGCCTCTGGTGTTCTCGCAACCCGAAGAGCCCGCGGTGGCAGAGCTGCGGAAGCACGACCAGTCAGACGCTGTTCTTTGCACCCGGTGTGCCGGTCGCAGACCCCGACGGGTTCATCGCCTTTCAGCCGGGCGGCATCGACGAGAACATCGCGATGTTCGTCCAGGCTGAGATCGAAACCTCCTTTGGTCTCACGATCATTCCAGGGATCCGCTATGAATGGGAGACCTTGTCACCGGCCTCGAACAATTCGCGCTTTGACAGCAGCGATGAGGTCAAGAACGAGGCCTTCGCGTCCAAGCTCGCGTTGATCTGCGAGCTGACCGACTATGCACGGGGGCGGAACATCTCCGTCAGCGTGGCCGCGAATTTCTGACCCAAGTCATTTGACCCCAGAAGCTTAGCGCGACGTTCCCTCGCGACACCTTGAGGACGCAGTTTCGGGCTGCGTCCCTTTTTTGATGGGCGTGCGGGGTGCTGCGCTCGGGTCAGGCCGCGTGGATCAGCTTGCCGCGCAGGGAGTTCGCGGCGCTTTCCTCGATGCGGACGCGGACCAGATCGCCGCGCGCTGCGTTGGGGGCCTCCACATGCACCGCATGGAGATGCTCGGATTTGCCGACCATCTGGCCGGGCAGGCGGCCGGGCTTTTCAAACAGCACCTGCGCCTCGGTGCCGACCTTGGCGTCCTGAATGGCGCGCTGCTGGCGGGTGAGCAGGGCTTGGAGCTCCTGCAGGCGGGCATCTGCGATCTCGGCGGGGACGTCCTCTTTCTCGGCTGCCGGAGTGCCCGGGCGGGCCGAGTATTTGAACGAATAGGCCTGCCCGTATTGCACGGCCTCGACCAGCGCCATGGTATCGGCGAAGTCCTGATCGGTCTCCCCGGGGAAGCCCACGATGAAATCCCCCGAGAGCAGGATGTCGGGCCGTGCCGCGCGGATCCGCTCGATCAGGCGCAGGTAGCTCTCGGCGCTGTGCTTGCGGTTCATCGCCTTGAGGATCCGGTCGCTGCCCGACTGCACCGGCAGGTGGAGATAGGGCATCAGCTTGGCGCATTCGCCATGGGCGGCGATCAGCGCGTCATCCATGTCATTGGGGTGCGAGGTGGTGAAGCGGATCCGCTCCAGCCCGTCGATCTCGGCCAGATCCCAAATCAGCCCGGCAAGCCCCTTGGCATGGCCGTGATAGGCGTTGACGTTCTGGCCCAGCAGGGTGATTTCGCGCACCCCACGCTCCACCAGATCGCGGGCCTCGGTCAGAACGCGCGCGGCCGGGCGGCTGACCTCGGCGCCCCGGGTATAGGGCACTACGCAGAAGGCACAGAACTTGTCGCAGCCCTCCTGCACGGTCAGGAACGCGGTCGGGCCGCGCTTCGCCTTGGGGCGCGCCTTGAGATGGTCGAACTTGTCTTCCTCGGGGAAGTCGGTGTCGAGTGCCTTGGCCCCGGTCCCGGCCTTCGCAGTCAGGTCCGGCAGGCGGTGATAGGCCTGGGGGCCGACCACCAGATCCACCATGGGCTGGCGGCGCATGATCTCTGCGCCCTCGGCCTGGGCCACACAGCCCGCGACCCCGATCTTGAGGTCGGGCTTGGCGGTTTTCAGCGGCTTGAACCGGCCCAGCTCGGAATAGACCTTCTCGGCGGCCTTCTCGCGAATGTGGCAGGTGTTCAGCAGGATCATGTCCGCATCTTCGGCGCGGTCGGTCTGCACATACCCTTCGCCGCCCAGCGTCTCGGCCATCCGTTCGCTGTCATAGACGTTCATCTGACAGCCATAGGTCTTTATGAAAAGCTTCTTGGGATCGGCCATGGCGCGGGTCTCAGTGCTTTAAGGGAAGAGTTACGAAGCTTCGCATACACAAAGGGCACAGACCTTGCAATCGCGGGGCCGGGGGAACATCCTGCGGGATGGGCCCGCACCGCCTGATCCTGTGTGAGATCCGACCATGAAGATGGACCCGATCGACCTGACTGCGCCCGTGGCGCGCGCCGCTGCCCCGGATCTGGGGCGGTTTCTGGCCACGCGCGGCGAGGTGCTGACGCGGGGGCCGGTCGCGCTGATCTTTGCCGAGGACGATGTGGAACTCGCCTCGACCCTCGCGCATCATCTGGATCTGGGGTTCCGGGCGCTGGTGCTGCTGGTGGCGGAGGCGACGCCGCTGCCGCTGGACCTGCCGGGGCGGGTGCATCCCGTGCGCTGGGACCGGTTCGACGCGGCCAGCGTGGCCGAGGCCGTCAGCGCCTTTGCCCGCGCGGCACCGGGGACGTGGTTCTATTACGGCTACAACGCCGAATACCTGTTCTTTCCCTATTCCGAGACCCGCAGCATTGGCGAGATGCTGGCCTTTCACAGTGAGGAGCGGCGCGATGCCATGCTCACCTATGTGATCGACCTCTATGCCGGGGATCTGGCCAAGGCGCCCTCGGGGGTGTGCCGCCAGAACTGCTACATGGACCGCTCGGGCTATTACGCGTTGGAGCGGTTTGGCCCGGACGGGGCGCGGGCCGAGCGGCAATATGATTTCCATGGCGGGTTGCGCTGGCGGTTCGAGGAGCATGTCCCCGCCGACCGCCGCCGGATCGACCGGGTGGCGCTCTTTCGCGGCAAGCGGGGGCTGACCCTGCGGCCTGATCACATGTTTTCGGACCCGGAATACAACACGGTGTCCTGCCAATGGCACAACAACCTGACCGCGGCGGTCTGCTCGTTCCGGGCGGCCAAGGCGCTCAAGGCCAATCCGGGCAGCCGACATGAGATCCCGACCTTCTGGTGGCAGAATTCGGTGTGGTTCGAATGGAAGAGCCGCCAATTGCTCGATCTCGGGCTGATCGAGCCGGGGCAGTGGTTTTAAGTGTGTGTTGGTCGCGTGCTGCTGGGCGGGGCGCCATCGTATCGTAAAAAGGAGTGTGGCGTGGTGGCCTTGTCGGGACGGGGTCAGCGGACCCTCGTCTCTTTCGAACCCCTAACCTTCTGGGAAAAAACGTCTGGCCATAAAGCTGCCGTTGCGCGTGGTAGCGTGTGGTCTGCTGATTGGGATCCAGATGCTGGCCTCGGAAAGCCAGGTGGAGGGCATTGGGTTCTCGGCTGAGGCGCGCGCCACGCTGGATGGCGCGATGGGGGGCGGGGGGCGCTGGGCTCTTTCTGGTCGTCGCGCCTGTGTTCGATAAGCTCTCGTTCAAATGGCCGTTCTTTGCGGTTGCGCGTATCCCGTTCCTGCTCGCTCTTTTGATGTCGACAGGTTTGGCGGGGCTTGCCTTGCTGTCCTAGGGGAAACGCGGAGGTCTTGACACAAACAACATGTTTCGGCGATGAGGTCCCACCGGGCAATGGCCCGGCAACGGAGCTATTTATGCAAGAGACTGTCATCCGCGACTGAGCCCCTTTCCGAAGGTGCGCTCATGATCGTCCGACCGGCTGCCGCGTGACGCCAGCCGTCAGGCCTGTCTTTGCCTAAATTCCGAGAAGACCCATGAACATCTCCAAGCAGGAACAGCGTGTCCTGCATGTCCTCGCACAAGGCGGGGCCATTCATTTCGAGCGCGCCGAGAATGGCAAGGTGCGCGATGTCGCCTGCATGACCCGCGAAGGCTACCAGCTCGCCGATTGCAGCCTGCCGATCTTTGACCGGCTGAAGAAACGCCGACTGATCCGTTCCGTGCGGGGGCGGCCCTATCACATCACGCGCGCAGGTCTTGAGGCCGTGCGTGCGCAACTCGACAATCGCTAGGAGGTCACGATGACCGAACTTCAAATCACACCGACCGTGGCGTCGGATCTTGCCGCGCTCGCCCTAGTGGTGGACGCGACCGGACTTTTTCCGTCCGAATACCTGCACCCGCTCTGGGAAGAAGGCCAGGCGGAGGGGCAGGTCTGGCGCACCGCAACCGGGGAGGGGCGCCCGGTCGGGCTGGCCTTTGCCGGGCTTGAGCCCCTGACCGAGGGCTGCTGGAACATGCGCGCGCTTTGCGTGGCGCCAGACCTGCAGGGCCAGGGGATCGGCCGGGCGCTGGTGCGTGACCTTGAGGTCGCGCTGGCCGGGCAGGCGCGGCTGCTGCTTGCGGAAACCTCGGGCACGGATCCCTTCGCCACGGCCCGCGCCTTCTACGCCGCGCTGGGCTATGCGCGCGTCGCCGAAATCCCGGAGTTCTGGGCCGAAGGGGATGCCAAGATCATCTTTGCCCGGGATCTGCGCTAGGCCGCTGCGAGATGCGCTGAGCGGTGGCCCGACCCTTTCCAGGGTCGGGCCATGGCCGCCCCGGCCTCCGGGGCGGCCCCCCGGCGCCCGAAGCTGGGCGCGTTGCGGCACTCTCCGCCCTTGACCAGCGGCCCGGGCTTTGCGAGGTCCCGCGCCATGAGTGATACGCCTCCGATCTCCCCCAAGGGCGCCCCGTGGCGCAATTTCTATGGCCGCCGCAAGGGCAAGGGTCTGCGCGCGTCGCAGGAAACCTATCTCGCCGAGGACCTCGCGGCCCTCTCTCCGGGGCCGGTGGACTGGGAGGAGAACCCGGATCGGACCCCGCTCGATCTCGCGGCGCTGTTCGGCGGGCGCGAGGTCTGGCTGGAGATCGGGTTCGGCGGCGGGGAGCATATGGTCCATCAGGCGGCCCGGACCCCGGAGGTCGGGATCATCGGCGCAGAGCCTTACATCAACGGCGTCGCCATGCTGCTGGGCAAGATCCGCAGCGCGAAGCTCGACAATGTCGCTGTCCATCCCGGCGATGCGCGCGACCTTTTCGATGTCCTGCCTGCGGGCAGCATCTCGCGGGCCTTCCTGCTCTATCCCGATCCCTGGCCCAAGGCGCGGCACCATCGCCGCCGCTTTGTCACGCCCGAGCATCTGGAGCCACTGGCCCATGTGCTCGCTCCGGGCGCGATTTTCCGGATTGCTACCGACATTCCTGATTACGTCCGGCAAGCGCTGGAAGAAGTGCCGCGCGCGGGCTTTGACTGGCTGGCCGAAGGGCCCGAGGACTGGCGGACCCCGTGGTCGGACTGGATCTCGACCCGCTATGAGCAGAAGGCCCTGCGCGAGGGGCGGACCCCGCATTACCTGACCTTCCGCAAGCGCTAGGCGCGCCCGGCCTGCGTTGCGCGCCGCCGCACGGGCCGTGCGCCGTGCTTGCGAATTCTCAACCGGTTTCGCGTCCTCTCCGGCGATCCTTTGCCCGAGCGGAGCCGCATCGCCATGTCCCATTTGCGCATCACGAATTGCCATATCCACACCTTCACCGCCGACCACGTGCCGCGTTGGTATCCCCATCCGCTGCTGACGCCGTTCAAGGCCGTGCCGACGCTCGCCAAGGGGCTCGCGGTGCTGCTCGATCTGGTCGGGCAGGAGCGGCGCGCAGACACTGTCCACCGCCTCTATAAGTTTCAGGAGACCGGCAGCGGGGTCGGGCAGGAGGAGGTCTTTGCCTCGATCCTGCCCTTCTATCCCGGCGACACGCGCTTCGTGGTGCTGCCCATGGACATGTCGCAGATGGGGTATGGCCCCGTGCGCGAGGACATCGCCGCCCAGCATGACGGGCTGGCCCGGCTGGCGGCGCATCCGCTCTACGGTCCGCAGGTCATTCCCTTTGCCACGCTGGTGCCGGGAAAGCCGGGGGCGGTGGCGGAGTTCAAGCGCGCGATCGAGGATCTGGGGTTTCGCGGGCTGAAGCTTTATCCGCGCCTCGGCTACGCGCCGGATCACCCGCAGCTGATGGAGGAGGTCTATCCTTACCTGGCGGAGCGGAACCTGCCGGTTCTGTCCCATTGCGCGCGGGGCGGGGTGGCGGGGCGCAACCTGTCCGCGGCGGAGGCCGATTGGTTCACGGATCCGCGCGCCTTCATCCCGGTGCTCGAGGCCTTCCCGGATCTGCGGGTGAATTTGGCCCATTTCGGCGGGCTCGCGGATTGGCAGGCCTATGTGGAGGAGGGGATCGACCCCCATGATCCGCAGGCGCGGACCGAGAACTGGCTGGCCGCAATCCTCGATCTGCTGCGGTCAGGCAAGTATCCGGGGCTATATACGGATATCTCCTATACCGTGTTCAACTTCACGGCGTTCCTGCCGTTTCTGCGGGTCTTTCTCGAGGACAGCCGCATCGCCGGGAAGGTGCTCTTCGGGTCGGATTACTACATGACCAAGCAAGAGCAGCTCTCGGAACGGGCGGTTTGTTTCGGGCTCAGGGACGCGCTGGGCGAGGGGCTGTTCCGCCAGATCGCCGAGACGAACCCCGCGCGCTGGCTGGGGGAGCGCGCGCCCGGGGATTAAAATCATCATGGACGCCTGTGCGGCCTTGGTCTACTCAGCACCACGCTTTGACGACCCCGCGCAGGAGAGACCATGTCCGCCCACGGTGACCCCATTCCGATGACCGCCCATCCTTCGGGCCCGCTCTCCGGGACCGCCGAGGTGCCCGGTGACAAGTCCATCTCGCACCGCTCGCTGATCCTCGGGGCGATGGCCGTGGGCGAGACCAAGATCACCGGTCTGCTCGAAGGGCAGGACGTGCTCGACACCGCCAAGGCCATGCGGGCCTTCGGTGCGGAGGTCACGCAGCACGGGCCCGGGGCCTGGTCGGTGCATGGCGTCGGGACCGGCGGGTTCGCCGAGCCCGAGGACGTGATCGATTGCGGCAATTCCGGCACCGGCGTGCGGCTGATCATGGGGGCGATGGCCACCACGCCGATCACCGCGACCTTCACCGGCGATGCCTCGCTCAGGGGGCGCCCCATGGGGCGGATCACCGATCCGCTGGCGCTGTTCGGAACGCAAGCCGTGGGCCGCGCGCAGGGGCGTCTGCCCATGACACTGGTCGGGGCCGCCGACCCAGTGCCCGTGCAGTACACCGTGCCGGTGCCGTCGGCGCAGGTAAAATCCGCCGTTCTGCTGGCCGGGCTGAACGCCCCGGGGCAGACCGTGGTGATCGAGGCCGAGGCGACCCGGGATCATTCCGAGCGGATGCTGCGCGGCTTTGGCGCCGAGCTGAGCGTCGAGGCCACGCCCGAGGGCAATAATGTCATCACCCTGACCGGCCAGCCCGAGTTGAAGCCTCAGACCATCGTTGTGCCGCGGGATCCGTCCTCGGCAGCCTTTCCCGTGGCCGTGGGCCTGATCGTGCCGGGGTCGGACGTGCTGGTGCCGGGGATCGGGCTGAACCCGACCCGCGCGGGGCTCTACACCACCTTGCAGGAGATGGGCGCGGATCTGGTTTTCGAGAACATGCGCGAAGAGGGCGGCGAGCCGGTCGCAGACCTCAGGGCGCGCTTTAGCGACGGCATGCAAGGCATTGAAGTGCCACCGGAACGGGCGCCCTCGATGATCGACGAGTACCCCATCCTGAGCGTCATCGCGGCCTATGCCCATGGCAAAACCGTGATGCGCGGTGTCAAGGAGCTGCGCGTCAAGGAAAGCGACCGGATCGATGCCATGGCCCGGGGGCTCGAGGCTTGCGGTGTGACCATCGAGGAAGAGGAAGATGTCCTCATCGTGCACGGGATGGGCCCGGGCGGGGTGCCCGGCGGCGCGACCTGTGCGAGCCATCTCGACCACCGCATTGCCATGAGTTTCCTGTGCTGCGGTCTGGCGGCCAAGTCCCCGATCTCGGTGGATGACGGCGGCCCGATTGCCACCAGCTTTCCGATCTTCGAGCCCCTGATGACCGCGTTGGGAGCCACGCTGGAGCGGACCGGGTCATGACCGTGACGGGCGGCTGCCTCTGCGGAGAGATCCGCTATGAGGTCACCGGGCCGTTGCGCCCGGTCGTGGCGTGCCACTGCCATCAGTGCCGCCGGACCTCAGGCCACTACGTGGCCGCCACCTCTGCATTGAAACGGGATGTGACGATCACCGGCGCGCCGCGCTGGTTCGCCTCGTCGGACACGGCGCGGCGCGGGTTCTGCGGGACTTGCGGGTCGAACCTGTTCTGGGACGGGCCCTCCAACGAGATGGCCATTTTCGCCGGGACGCTGGACGGCGATCCGGGCCTGCGGCTCGAGACGCATATCTTCTGCGCGGATAAGGGCGCGTATTACGAGATCACCGATGATCTGCCGCAATCCGAGGGGGATCATCCCCTGCCGTGGGTGGGGGACCGTCTATGAATTTTGCCATCGCAATTGACGGGCCTGCCGCGGCGGGCAAGGGGACGATCGGGCGTGCCATGGCGGCGCGGTTCGGCTTTCCGCATATGGATACGGGGCTGCTCTACCGGGCGGTGGGCAAGAAGGTTCTGACCGGTGCGGATGCCACCGCAGCGGCGCGCGCACTCACTACGGCGGATCTGGAGGCGGGCGATCTGCGCACGGCCGAGGTCGGGCAGGCGGCCTCCAAGGTCGCGGCACTGCCCGCGGTGCGGACCGCGCTGCTGGATTTCCAAAGGGCCTTTGCCCAGAGGGCCGGGGGCGCGATCCTCGACGGGCGCGATATCGGCACGGTGATCTGTCCGGATGCGGCTGTGAAGCTCTTTGTGACCGCCAGTGACGAGGTGCGTGCTCAGCGGCGCCATGCAGAGCTGTCGGCCAAGGGATCTGACCTGAGTTTGGCCCAAGTGCTTGCGGATTTGCGCGCCCGGGATGCCCGCGATACCCAGCGCAGCGATGCCCCATTACGGGCGGCGGAAGACGCGCTTTTACTGGATACATCGCAATTGAGTATTGAGGATGCTGTGGCGCAGGCCGTGGCCTTGGCAGAAACGCGTATGAATGCTTTGCAATTCATCCCAAGCGCTTTGAATTAATCATATATGCGAATGCCAATTGAGCCATATCCTGCCTAGCTGGAAATGGTGACTTGCAGCCGGTTTGGAATGCCTTTACCCTAGCTTGATCGAAATCAACACCAGAATGGGAATGAAGATGGGGTTCGACCTTTCGAAAATGACTCTGGATGAACTGAACACGCTCGAAAAAGATGTTCAGAAAGCCAAAGTCGCCGTTGAAAAAAAGCGTGTGGTGCAAGCCCGCAAAGCGCTGGAAGAAACGGCCAAGCAGCATGGCGTGTCGCTGGAAGAGATTTTTGGCGCCAAGTCGGAGATCAAAGGAGCCTCCAAGAGTGCTCCGAAATATGCCAATCCGGACAATCCGGAGCAGACATGGACCGGTCGCGGGCGTCAGCCCACGTGGTACCGCGAAGCCGTTGGGGCGGGAACAGACCCAAGCGCGCTGGAAATCTGACCGGCATTGCCTGGGCGGGGTTGCGTCTTGGCGCGCCCCCGCCTATAGACGCGCCTGTCGAGCAGGCGGCGTAAGATCGCAGGACGAAAACCGCAGGGTCGGGCGCAAGCCGCGGCCCTTGTTGTTTTCGGATTGCACCGTCGGCCACAAACCCAAAGACCAATGGATACAACCATTCGGCCCGTAAAAAACACGATGTAAAGGAAACACGAGACCACATGGCTCAAAGCGCATCTATGGAGGAATTCGAAGCCCTCCTGCAAGAAAGCTTCGAAATTGACACGCCCTCCGAGGGTTCCGTTGTCAAAGGCAAGGTTATCGCAATTGAAGCGGGCCAGGCCATTATCGATGTCGGCTACAAAATGGAAGGCCGCGTCGAACTCAAAGAATTCGCAAATCCCGGCGAAGCTCCCGAAATTGCTGTTGGTGACGAAGTCGAGGTTTTCCTCGATCGCGTTGAAAATGCCCGCGGCGAAGCGGTTATCTCGCGCGACAAGGCGCGTCGCGAGGAAGCCTGGGACCGTCTGGAAAAAGCATATGGCGACGATGCCCGCGTCGAGGGCGCGATCTTCGGCCGCGTCAAGGGCGGCTTCACGGTCGATCTCGGCGGTGCCGTGGCCTTCCTGCCCGGCTCCCAGGTTGACGTGCGCCCCGTGCGCGACGCCGGCCCGCTTATGGGCCTGAAGCAGCCGTTCCAGATCCTCAAGATGGACCGTCGCCGGGGCAACATCGTTGTGTCGCGTCGCGCGATCCTCGAAGAGTCCCGCGCCGAGCAGCGCGCCGAGGTCATCGGCAAGCTGAACGAAGGCGATGCGGTGGACGGCGTGGTCAAGAACATCACCGAGTACGGCGCATTCGTCGACCTGGGCGGTGTGGACGGCCTGCTGCACGTGACCGACATGGCCTGGCGCCGTGTGAACCACCCCTCCGAGATCCTGTCGATCGGCGAGACGGTCAAGGTTCAGGTCATCAAGATCAACAAGGAAACCCACCGTATCAGCCTCGGCATGAAGCAGCTGCAGGACGATCCGTGGAACCTTGTCGAAGGCAAGTACCCGCTCGACAGCACCCATACGGGCCGCGTCACGAACATCACCGATTACGGTGCCTTCGTGGAGCTGGAGCCGGGTGTCGAGGGCCTCGTGCACGTCTCCGAGATGTCCTGGACCAAGAAGAACGTCCATCCGGGCAAGATCGTGTCCACCTCGCAAGAGGTTGAGGTCATGGTGCTCGAGATCGACACGGTCAAGCGTCGCGTCTCGCTCGGTCTCAAGCAGACCATGCGCAACCCGTGGGAGGTCTTTGCCGAGACCCATCCCGAGGGCACCGAGGTCGAAGGCGAGGTCAAGAACATCACCGAATTCGGTCTGTTCATCGGTCTCGACAACGACATCGACGGCATGGTCCACCTCTCCGATCTCAGCTGGGATCAGCGCGGCGAGGAAGCCATCCAGAACTACCGCAAGGGCGACATGGTTCAGGCCGTTGTCTCCGAGGTGGATGTGGACAAAGAGCGGATCTCGCTCTCGGTCAAGGCTCTGGGCGGTGACAAGTTCGCCGAGGCCGTGGGCGGCGTGAAGCGCGGCTCGATCATCACTGTTGGCGTCACCGCCATCGAGGATGGCGGCATCGAGGTGGAATACGAAGGCATGAAATCCTTCATCCGCCGCTCCGATCTCAGCCGTGACCGTGCCGAGCAGCGCCCCGAGCGCTTCGGCGTGGGCGACAAGGTCGATGTGCGCGTGACCAACGTGGACAGCAAGACCCGTCGTCTCGGCCTGTCCATCAAGGCGCGCGAGATCGCCGAAGAGAAAGAAGCCGTTGAGCAGTATGGCTCCTCGGATTCCGGTGCGTCCCTCGGTGATATTCTGGGTGCCGCGCTCAAGGGCGACGACTAACCCGATCCGACGGATTGAATTGAAGGCCCCGCTGGCGACAGCGGGGCCTTTTTTCGTCCAATGTTTCGCAACCCGGGGCGGGTACAGATTTTTCTTTGGACCGGGCGCGCGCTGATCTAGGCTGGTCCGACTGTTCAAGGAGTAACCAATGAAGCCCTTTACCACTGCCCTCGCGTCCTTTTCCTGCATGATCGCGCTGGGCTCTGCCGCACAGGCGATAACCATCGATGAGACCACGGATTTCACGACCAATGGCGATTGGAGCCTGAGCGTCCCGGTCACGGCACCGGCGCTGAGCTTTGCGGATATCGGCGCCCATAGCGTCACCGGCAGCCTGAGCGCGCCTTGCGATCCTTTTGGTGGCCCCGATTGTTCCGGCGGTGACTTCGCCGATATCTTCACGATCCTCGTGGCGCCTGATCAGGTGGTGGAATCCATCGTCTTTACAGTGAGCAACGGCATGTCGTCCTTTGGCGGCACCCCCAACACGGGTTTGCCGAATTTCGAGACGATCGTGGATGCTGCCGGCGTTGCCTTTGCCTTGCAGGGCATCACGGGCAACGGAACAGCGGATTATTCCAACAGCTTCGACAAGGTTCCTCTGAACGGCAACTATTCCTTCGGGATCCAGCAGGGCAGCTTGCCCTTCCCGACGGACCAGTTCTCGGCGGATTGGCGGCTCGACATCGTTCTCGGACCGGCGGATATGGCCGCGGTGCCGCTCCCGGCCTCCAGCCTGCTGCTCTTGGGGGGGCTCGGAGCGCTGGGATTTGCCCGTCGCGGGCAGCGCAAAACATGGCGCGCCGCCTGAATACACCCATGGCGTGACGGGCCTGTGCGCCCGTCCGTCCTGCGCGGGGCCGCAACCTCCTGCAGCCTCGCGGATCGTTTCCGCACCTTTTCCGCACGGGTCCGACCGCTTTTCCTATGGCCAAAGCCGTGGCATTCTACCTGCCATTATTTGAGACTTTGGAGGTATTTTTCCATGCGGACCGCTTTTATGTCCTTGGCTCTTGCCGTCCTTGCGGGCGTTGCTCAGGCCAGCACCGTCACCCTTTCAGAAGAGACCTTTGCGCCGGGAGATGTGACGCCCGTACGGTTGTCCGGGCCGGTGAATGGCCAGATCGCGTCTCAGGCGGCGGGAGACGGTAACCCGGCGCCGTCGCTGACGGTGGACACCACGACAAACATCGAGACATTGAACGCCTTCATGGTGGATGGTCTGACCTATGACCTGTCCATGGGCGGGCTGCAGTCGCTGTCCTATTCGGTCGATTACGATCCCTTTCAAGCCTTCGGTCAGGGTCAGGCCTATGGCATCGTCGTCGAGCAGAACGGCAGCTATTTCGCCTCGGCCGCTGGGGTGACCTTTGCGACGCCGGGATGGCAGACCGGCGGGCAGCAGGGGCTGGTGGCCGTGAATTTCTCGCGCCTGCTGGGCGATGGGACGCTCGATTTCTCGCAAGGCGCGGCGCAGCTCAGCTTCGGGCTCTACTCGGGCAATAGCGGCGGCAACGGGATTTCTGTCCGGTATGACAATCTCGAGGTGGTTCTCGCCAAGGACATGGCGGCGATCCCGCTGCCCGCGAGCTTGCCGCTTCTGTTGCTCGGGCTGGGCGGTCTTGCGCTGCGGGCGCGTCGGGGCTGAGTCACAACCGGGCCGCGACTCGCGCCTCCGAATCGGACAATCAAACGCGCCGCAGCTTGGCACCTGCGGCGTGCTCTCGTTGCGGCAGCAGGAGGCATGTCGGCCTAATGCGCGGTTTTCGCGCAGGATTCTCTGAGCGTAAGCCCGCTTTAGCGTTTTCCAGAAGCGCGCTTTGGAGCTATAGTCGGCCTCGTGGACCGGGGTGGATGCCGGTGCTGCACGGCAAGGGAGGGTGGCCAATGATCCGTTCGGAACTCATTCAGATTGTCGCTGACGAGAACCCGCATCTGTACCAGCGGGACGTCGAGCGCATCGTGAACACCGTGTTCGACGAGATCATCGAGGCCATGTCGAACGGCGATCGGGTCGAGCTTCGCGGCTTCGGGGCCTTTTCGGTCAAGCATCGCGACGCGCGCACTGGGCGCAACCCCCGCACCGGCGAGGCCGTGTCGGTCGAAGCCAAGTCGGTGCCGTTTTTCAAGACGGGTAAGCTGCTTCGCGACCGGTTGAACGGAAAGGAAGACTGACCTTATGCGTCTGATCAAGTACCTGTTTCTTGCAGTTCTGGCGATCTGCCTGCTGACGATTGCTTTCGCCAATAACGGGCCGGTGACCCTGACCCTGCTGCCTCCGGAAATGGGCGCCTTTGCGGGCTTCAACATCTCCCTCGACATGCCGCTCTATTTCGTGGTCTTCGCCGGTATCGCCGCGGGTCTGCTGATCGGGTTCTTCTGGGAATGGCTGCGCGAGACCAAGCATCGCAACGAGGCCTCTCGCCAGCGCACCGAGGCGCGCCGTCTCAAGCGCGAGGTCGAGCTGATGAAGAACCAGAAGGCCATGGCCGATGGCAAGGACGAGATCCTTGCCCTGCTCGAAGACAGCTCGAGCGTGCGCTGATCGCGCGACCCCCATGCCAGTTCTGATCGATCCCTCTCCGCGCTCCGGCGCGGGGTCCAGCGCCCATGCGGGACAGGTGCAGGTGAAGATCTGCGGCCTGCGGAGCGCTGCGGATCTGGCCGCCGTGGCCGAGGCCGGGGCGCGCTATGCGGGGTTTGTGTTTTTCGAGAAATCTCCGCGTCACCTATCCTTGGAGGCGGCCCGCGCCCTCGCGGCTGAGGCGCCCCTGGGCCTCGCCAAAGTGGCCCTGGTGGTCGATGCCGATGATGCGGTGCTCGATGCGCTGACCGAAACGGTACCTCTCGACATCCTGCAACTTCACGGCCGCGAGACGCCCGCGCGCGTGGCCGAGATCCGGGCCCGCTATGGCCTGCCGGTGATGAAGGCCGTGGGGATCGCCGATGCTGAGGATCTGCCTGCGCTGGCCGATTACGAGGCTGTGGCGGACCAGATCCTCGTGGATGCCAAGCCGCCCCGCAACGCCGATCTGCCCGGCGGGAATGGGGTGAGTTTCGACTGGCGGCTGATCGCCGGGCGCAGCTGGCGCAAGCCCTGGATGCTGGCGGGCGGTCTGACCCCTGACAACGTGGCCGAAGCGATCCGCTTGACCGGCGCGCCCCAGGTCGATGTCAGCTCCGGCGTCGAGAGCGCCCCGGGCTTCAAGGACCCTGATCGGATTGCGGGGTTCGTGGCCGCGGCCCAGGCGGGTCCCGTTCCCGAGCTATGAGCGCCGGTCTGAGCTTCCGCCCGGCGAGGCAGGCGGATATCGCCGACATTCTGGCGCTGCTGCGCGATGATTTTCGCGGCCAAGGGCGCGAGGGCGGCGACATGGCCGCCTATGACGCGGCTTTTGCCCGGATGCAGTCCGGGCCGGATGCCCACCTGATCGTGGGGGAGCGGGACGGGCGCGTCATGGCCACCTACCACATGCATGTGATGTACGGCCTGTCCCGTGCGGGCACCACCCGGGCGCAGATCGAAGCGGTTCGTGTGTCGGCCGATCTGCGCGGGCAGGGGGCGGGCAAGGCCCTGATGGCGGATGCCGAGGCCCGGGCCCGGGCCGCGGGCGCAACCCTGATGCAGCTCACCTCGGACAAGGCCCGGGACGGGGCGCATCAGTTTTACGTGTCGCTTGGCTTTACCCCCTCGCATATAGGCTTTAAGCGAGAGCTGTCCTAAGGGGAGTGACCAATGCCTGACGACCTGATCAATTCCTTCATGACCGGCCCCGATGAGAATGGCCGGTTCGGCGATTTCGGCGGGCGTTTCGTGTCCGAGACCCTGATGCCGCTCATCCTCGAGCTGGAGCGTCAATACGAGTACGCCAAGACCGATCAGAGCTTCTGGGACGAGATGCATGATCTCTGGACCCACTATGTGGGCCGCCCCAGCCCGCTCTATTACGCCGAGCGTCTGACCGAGCGTCTGGGCGGGGCGAAGATCTACCTCAAGCGGGACGAGCTCAATCACACGGGCGCGCACAAGATCAACAATGTGCTCGGCCAGATCATCCTCGCCCGCCGCATGGGCAAGAGCCGGATCATCGCCGAGACCGGCGCGGGCCAGCACGGGGTGGCGACCGCCACGGTCTGTGCCAAGTTCGGGCTGAAATGCGTGGTCTATATGGGGGCCCATGACGTGGAGCGTCAGGCCCCCAACGTGTTCCGCATGAAGCTGCTGGGCGCCGAAGTGGTGCCGGTGACCTCCGGGCGCGGCACGCTGAAGGACGCGATGAATGACGCGCTGCGCGACTGGGTGACCAATGTGCGCGACACCTTCTATTGCATCGGCACGGTGGCCGGGCCGCACCCGTATCCGGCCATGGTCCGCGATTTTCAGGCGATCATTGGCAAGGAAGCCCGCGAGCAGATGCTCGCCGCCGAGGGGCGTCTGCCCGACACCCTGATCGCGGCGATCGGCGGGGGCTCGAACGCCATGGGGCTGTTCTATCCGTTCCTCGACGACAAGGATGTGGGGATCATCGGGGTCGAGGCTGGCGGCAAGGGCGTCAACGAGAAGATGGAGCATTGCGCCTCCCTGACCGGCGGGCGTCCCGGGGTGCTGCATGGCAACCGGACATATCTTTTGCAGGATGGCGATGGCCAGATCCTCGAAGGGTTCTCGATTTCGGCCGGTCTCGACTATCCGGGCATCGGGCCCGAGCACGCTTGGCTCCATGATATCGGTCGGGCGAAGTATGTCTCGATCACCGATGCCGAGGCGCTGCAGGCCTTCCAGCTGAGCTGCGAGACCGAGGGCATCATCCCCGCGCTGGAGCCGTCCCACGCGCTGGCACATGTGGCCAAGATCGCGCCGGAGCTGCCCAAGGATCACCTGATCTGCATGAACATGTGCGGACGGGGCGACAAGGATATTTTCACCGTGGCCAAGGCCCTTGGCGTGGATATGTCCGGCGCTCTCTGAGCCAAACGCATCGCGATTTCAAAGCCCGGCGTTGGTCACTCCGCGTCGGGCTTTTGCGTGGAATCCACCGCGTGTTCGGCCAGCACATCCAGTGTCACCGCCTCCAGCGCGCGGGCATGGGTGGATTCCAGCCGGACCTTGGGGGCGCAGCCTTCTTCATGGGCCTGCTGGAACCGTCCGGCGCAAAGACACCATTGGTCCCCGGGTTTGAGACCCGGGAACATGAATTCCGGCCGCGGGGTCGACAGGTCATTGCCGACATATTTCGAAAAGGCCAGGAACTCCGCCGTCATCACGGCGCAGACCGTGTGATTGCCATGATCCATTCCGGATGTGTCGCAACAGCCATTGCGGAAAAACCCGGTCAGAGGCTCCTCGGAGCAAGACTGCAAGGGTCCGCCCAGGACATTCACCGATTCGGCACGCTCATAATTCATCACTCGCCCTCCGTCGCCGCAGTGTAACGCCCGCCCGAGGGTCGGCAAGCCTGCCGGGCCCGGCCTAGCGGAACTTGTCCGCGAGCTTTTGCAGGGCCGTCCGCGTATCGGGCGCGGGGTCGGGCTCCGGCGTGGGGGCAGGGGGCTTGGCGGCTGCTGCGGGTTTGGCGGCGGTGGGTTTGGCAGCAGTGGGCTTGGCCGTCCCGCCGCCGGGCTTGCCCTGTCCGCTCCCCGACGAGCGCGGCGGGGCCGTGCGCAGGGCCACCGCATTCATGAACTTGCCCGCATCCCCCGCAGCCAGCTCTGCAGCGCCATCCCCGATCCCGCGCAACAGGTCATCGAGCCACTCGGCCTCGGCCTTGGCGAAATCGCTCAGCACATAGCCGGAGACCCGGTCCTTATGTCCCGGATGCCCGATCCCGAGGCGGACGCGCTGATAGTCCGCACCGATATGGCTGTGGATCGAGCGCAGCCCGTTATGGCCCGCATGCCCGCCGCCGGTCTTCACCCGGCACTTGCCCGGCGCGAGGTCGAGCTCGTCGTGAAAGACGGTGACATCGCCGGTCTCCAGTTTGAAGAACCGCATGGCCTCACCCACGGATTGGCCGGAGCGGTTCATGAAGGTCTCGGGCTTGAGCAGCACCACCTTGGTGGAGCCGAATTTGCCCTCGCTGAGCTGTCCCTGAAACTTCGACCGCCAGGGCGCAAAGCCGTGATCCGCCGCGATCTGGTCCAGCGCCATGAAGCCGATATTGTGGCGGTTGCCGCTATATTTCGCGCCGGGATTGCCCAGCCCCACGAACAGTTTCATCGCGCTCTCCGTCTCTCTTGCGGGCCTGTCTAGCGCCTGTATCGGACAAAGGGGAGTCCATCCAAAGAGTCGCATTGCATTGAACGGGCCAGATTGGTAACAAAGATTTACCAATACAGAGGGAAGAGATGAATGGCGGTGATCACCGAGATCGAGGATCTGCGAAAGATCTACAAGCGGCGCGTGCCCAAGATGTTCTACGATTACGCCGAAAGCGGCAGCTGGACCGAGCAAACCTTCCGCGAGAACAGCTCTGACTTCGATCTGATCAAGCTGCGCCAGCGCATCGCCATGGATATGGACAACCGGTCTACAAAAACGACCATGGTCGGGCAGGAGGTCGCCATGCCCGTTGCCCTCGCGCCTGTGGGGCTCACCGGGATGCAGCATGCCGATGGCGAGATCAAGGCCGCCAAGGCCGCCGAGAAATTTGGGGTGCCCTATACGCTTTCGACCATGTCGATCTGCTCGATCGAGGATGTGGCCGCGCATACCTCTGCGCCCTTCTGGTTTCAGGTCTACACCCTCAAGGATGATGACTTCATGAAGCGGCTCTTTGATCGCGCCAAGGAGGCCAAGTGCTCCGCCCTCGTGATCACAGTCGATCTGCAGCTTCTGGGCCAACGTCACCGGGACCTGAAGAACGGGCTCTCGGCCCCGCCCAAGCTGACCCCGGCCTCGGTTGCCAACATGATGACGAAGATCCCCTGGGGGCTCGAGATGCTGGGCACCAAGCGGCGGTTCTTCGGCAATATTGTCGGCCACGCCAAGGGTGTGACGGACCCGAGCTCGCTGAGCTCCTGGACCGCCGAGGCGTTTGACCAGTCGCTGGATTGGGAGCGGATCAAGCAGTTCCGCAGCTGGTGGGACGGCCCCGTGATCCTCAAGGGCATTCTCGACCCCGAAGACGCCAAAATGGCGCTGAATGTGGGGGCGGATGCGATTGTCTGTTCGAACCACGGCGGGCGGCAGCTGGACGGCGCGCTCAGCTCGATCCGGATGCTGCCGCAGATCATGGATGCGGTGGGCGACAAGATCGAGGTTCATCTCGACAGCGGGATCCGTTCCGGCCAGGACGTGCTCAAGGCCGTGGCACTCGGCGCGAAGGGCACCATGATCGGGCGCGCCTATACCTATGGCCTCGGGGCCATGGGCGAGGCGGGCGTGACCAAGGCGCTGGAGGTGATCCACAAGGAGCTGGATCTGTCCATGGGCCTCTGCGGTTGCCAGAGTGTCGAGGATCTCGATCCGTCCAACCTGCTGATCCCCGAGGATTTTGCCACCCGCTGGCAGGCCAGCGTGTGAATTGACATTCCGCCCCGCTCCCCCGCACTCTGCGCGGGAACGGAGGCGGCGATGCTGGTCTTTCACAACCACGGGCTCGTGGTGTTTTCCATTCCGAAAACCGGCAGCACGGCGCTCGAGGCCGCGCTGCTGCCCCATGCCTCGCTCGCTGTGCAGGCCCCGCCGGAACATCGCCATATGAACCGCCAGGTCTTTGCCGCCCAATGGGAGGAGATGCTGACGCGCCGCTATGACCGTCGCTTTGACGGGGTGGCGCTGGTGCGCGAGCCCGTGGCGCGCCTGCGCAGCTGGTATCGCTATCGCGGGACGGCGGCTTTTGCGGGCACACCGCTCTCGACCCAAGGGATCAGTTTCGACGATTTCATCGCGGCGAGCCTGACAGAGACCCCGCCGCCCTATGCAAGGATCGGGGCGCAGGACCGCTTTGTCGCCAAGCCCGGGGGCGGGATCGGCATCACCCATCTGTTCGATTACGCGCAGATGGATCTGGCCCGGGACTGGCTGAGCGCGGCCCTCGGGCGCGATCTGGAACTGCCGCGCCGGAACGTCTCTCCAAAGCGGGCCGCGCCCCTCTCGGCGGAGTTGCGGGCGCGACTCGAAACCGCCCGCGCGGCGGAGTTCGCGCTCCATGCGCAGGTCTCCGGGGCGGGTCATCTGGTCACGCCTCAGGGCTGAACCCGCGCCAACCCGTCAGATGGGCCAAAAAACCGCGCTTTGCCCTGATTTATCTGCCTCTGCCCCCTTCCACCCATGGCGCGATTGTCCTATGAGCGCGGTCTGTTGGGCATACACCCTTGGAGGATGCCCGTTTTTGCAATGTTAGGAGAATGCAATGGCTGGAGAGATTCCGGATCTTGTCGCCGAGCCGCGTTCGGGGACCGGCAAGGGGGCCGCCCGTCAAGCGCGTCGCGACGGGTATGTCCCGGGCGTGGTCTATGGAGGCGGGGCTGAGCCTGTCGCCATCCAGATCAAGTTCAACGAGCTTCTGCGCCGCCTGAAGGCGGGCCGCTTCATGTCCACCCTGTTCAACCTGCAGGTTGAAGGCCAGGAAGACGTGCGCGTGATCTGCCGCGGTGTGCAGCGTGACGTGGTGAAAGACCTTCCCACCCATCTCGACCTGATGCGTCTGCGTCGGACCTCGAAGGTGAACCTGTTCATCCCTGTGGATTTCGTGAACGAGGGCGCTGCCCCCGGCATCAAGCGCGGCGGTGTTCTGACTGTTGTGCGCCCGGAAGTGGAACTGGTTGTGACCGCGGGCGATATCCCCGAGAGCATCACCGTCGACCTCACCGGGCTCGACATCGGTGACACCGTCACGATCAGCTCTGTCAGCCTGCCCGACGGGGCCAAGCCGACCATCGACCGGGATTTCGTGATTGCGAACATCCAGGCACCGTCCGGCCTGCGCTCCTCTGATGGCGCGGAAGACGATGAAGGTGAAGAGGGCGAGGCGGAAGCCGAAGCCTGATCCATCATCTTGCCGCCGCGCAAGCGATAAGCCGCGCTCCGAGGGATCGGAGCGCGGCTTTTTCGTGTGGGTGCGAGGGCGAAACGACCGGCCCCCTGGACTTCGGGGGACCGGTCTTTCGCGACGCACCTTGGGATTTTGTCCGTTTCAGGGGGAGGCTGTCGGGGACGGGGTGCGGTGTCGCGTGGGGCGGCCGGTTGGGAGGGTCCCGGGCGCCGGGATGGGTCTGGGGGGAGGGAAACGCCCGCCCGGCGGGAGGAGGCCGGGCGGGGTTTGGGGGATGTTAAGGATTACTCGTTAGACGAACCCTTGGCGCCTTTGATCGCGGCCAGCTCGGCGAAGCTGTAGTCGTTTGCGTCCAGCCCGAGGGAGGCTGCGAGCTGTGCGCTTGCGCCGGTCACGCCCACGGATTGGGTCGAGACGACTGCGCCGCGCTCGGCCACGTTATAGCCGGTGTCGGTGTCGAAGCTGCCCTTGATGGCGGCCAGTTCGCCGAAGCTGTAGTCATTGGTGTCCAGGCCCAAGGTCGCGGCCAGCTGTGCATGGGCCGGGGAGATGCCGACCGACTGGGTCGAGACCACGTCGCCGCGGGGCGGGATGTTGTAGCCATTGTCGGTGTCGAAGGAGCCTTTGATCGCGGCCAGTTCGGAGAAGCTGTAAGCGCCGGGCTCGACGCCGAGCTGACGCTCGAGCTGGGAGGAGGCGAAGGCCGGAGCGGTCAGGGCGATCACGAGGGCGGATGTCAGAGCGAGTTTCATTTCAGTAGTCCTTTCAGTGTGTTACGCGGCCTGAATGTGCGTTGCGAGCCGCGGTGTTGTGTGTGTCGGCGGTGTGTGTCGCTGCCGATGAGTTGGATTTGGGGCGGTTGGGCCGGGAATGAAATGGCGATGATGAGAGAGGCTGTTGCGCGCTGACGCACATCACGCTCGCGCGATCAGGCCTTCTGCGCGGGGCGCCGGTGCCTGTCGGGAAAACG